>JBIOII010000198.1:0-1538 GCA_044449785.1 Candidatus Limnocylindrales bacterium | reverse complement strand
CCTGGCGCGCCGGTGAGGAACACCAGGCCGCCCGTGCCGGTCTCGGCCCGGTCCAGCACCATCCGGATGTCGAGGCGCTCTTGGTCGCGATCGACGAACCCGTCGCCCGAGGGCAGAGCGTGGGCGGTCTCCCGCCTTTCGCCGGCCGTGACCTCGTGCAGGCGCCAGCGGTCGGGGAACCCCTTCAGCTTGTAGCGTCCGCGGTATTCGAACTTGATCTCCGACACGGGCCCGACCAGCTGGCGGACGACCTCGGAGACCAGGACCTCCCCACCGCGAGCTTTGCCGGCGACGCGCGCGGCGACGTTGACCGCGGCGCCGAATATGTCGCCCGCCTCCTCGACCACCTCGCCGGTGTTCAGGCCGATCCGGATCTTCAGCTTCCGCTCGGGATTCTGCTTGCTGTATTCGGCGATCGCCTGCTGGATGTCGAGCGCGCATTCCACTCCGTGGCGCACCGAGCCGAAGCTGATCATGTAGCCGTCGCCGAGGCCCTTGATCCGCCGGCCGGCGTGCTCGCCGATCTTCTCGTCGATGACCGTCTCGTAGGCCTTCATGATCTCGTGCGACTCGGTGAAACCGCGGGTCGACAACAAGCGAGTCGATTCCTCGACGTCGGTGAACATGATGGTCACCGTGCCTTCGGTCTGCCCGACGGCCAGGCTCCCGATGATGGTCTCGGGGGTCAGCGGGGTGCTCGAGTTCACGGGCTGGCCGAGGCCCTCCGCCACCTCGCGGAGGAGGCCCTGCGCGGCTCTGAAGCCGGCCTCCCCCTGCGGATAGCGGACCACCTGCAGCAGGCCGGACTCGACAGCCTGCCGCAGCTCGCGACCGCCCGATTCCTTGCTGATCTTGGTCTCGGCGGCGTACTCGCTGCCCTTGAGCTCGGCGCCCTCGAACGCCTGGGTCAGAGCCGGCGCCATGCGCAGGTTCAGGTTGTGCTTGGTCAGGACGCTCTCGATCACGGCCTGTATGCGGCGCGACGCGCCGACCGGGCTGGCCCCCTCGGCACGCACGGTCGGCAGCATGCCGACATACCCTCCTGACGCAGCCGCCAGCTGGCCCAGGGCCGTGGTGGCGCGAGCCATCGCCGTCGCCGCCTGGAGAGCCTGGGTAGCGTGGAATGCCGACTCGCCGGGAACCGGCGTCGGAGCCGGCCCTTGTGGGTAGCCGGGCGGCGGGCTCGGGTACGCGAACTGGGGCGGCTGCGGGTGGCCGCCGGTGACGGCTTCGTAGGAGACCTGAGGCGCACCGCCCGTCGAAGGCGCGGCCGGCATGGGCGGCTCTGGCACCGGCAATTCCCTGCGAACCGCCTGTAAGTCGGTGTATGCCGAGCGGGCGGCGTCGATGAGCTTGCGAAACTCCTCCTGCATCTCTGGAGTGGATGCCATCGACTGGGTAGGCTGCCCGGCGGACGACTGGATGGTGTGCTGTTCCTGCTGCGCGGCCGGCCGGTCCGAGCTGAACGGCACGACCACGACCTGGCGGACCACGTTCTCCGAGGTGCCGCCGCGCTGGCCCGACATGAGCGGGTCCTT
>JBIOII010000197.1:0-1581 GCA_044449785.1 Candidatus Limnocylindrales bacterium | reverse complement strand
GGGTTCGGTCGCGCGCGCCATCGTTCGATCGCGCGCAACAAAAACACGCGTCTCGAAACCGTCCCTCAAGTACGGTCAACACCAGCTTTTCATCACGCCAGGGCTGGGGTGAGGGGCCAGCAGCACCGCTTGACTCCCAGGCACGTATGCAGGCCATGTGTGAACCGCTCCAATTCCTCCGAATCTGTTGCCCTCAAGGCACGATCTTGAGGATCCGGTTGTTACTGCTGTCGGCGATGTAGAGAATTCCCCCGGGACCCACGGTCACTCCGTGCGGCTGGTCGAGATCGGCATCTTCCGGGGGACCACCCAGCCCTTTCGTCCCTTTCCGGCCCGTGCCGGCGACGCGCTGAATCGTCCCATCCCCGGCACGGTAGACACGAACCCGGTGGTTCTCGGTGTCGGCGATCAGCACGTTCCCGCGGGCGTCGACGCAGAGATGCTTCGGGCCATTCAGCGTCGCCTGCCGGGCGTCACCGCCATCGCCGGAGTCGCCCGGTTTGCCGGTGCCTGCGACGGTGCGGATCTTGCCCGCGCGATTGACGACCCGGAGGGCATGCCCGCTTCGCTCGAGGATGTAGAGGTTGCCACGTCCGTCGAGCGCGACCGCCCTCGGATCGACGAGGGGGGCCGACCGCGCGTCGTCGCCATCGGCGGGCAGGCCCTTTTTTCCGTTGCCCGCCACGGTCGAGACGATCCCTGTCTTCAGGTCGACGCGTCTGACCCGGCGATTATCGAGATCCGCCAGGTCGAGAGTCTGCGCGGTTTCGTCGAGGGCGAGGCAATAGATCCCGCCGAAATCCGCCTGGGTGGCCGGCCCGCCATCGCCCGAGAACCCCTTGCGGCCGGTCCCCGCGACGTTCGTGATCCGGCCGGAGCGGGCGTCAATCTCGCGGACCCGGTTGTTCCACGTGTCGGCGACGAAGACGTCGCCATTCCTGGCGACGGCCAGGCTATGCGGCCCGTTGAGCTCGGCCCCGGCCGCCGGCCCGTCGTCGCCGCCGCTCCCCTCGCGGCCCGTCCCCGCCAGCGTGCTGACGAGGCCATCCGGACCGATCTTGCGGACGCGATGGCCCAGCATCTCCACGAAGAACAGCGTGCCGCCGGCGTCGAACCCCACGCCGAACGGGCTGACGAGTTTGGCCTGACCGGCCGAGGCACCGTCGCCACCGGTCCCTCCGCCGGCGACCAGCTCGAGCCGGCCAGCCTGACCTGGCTCCGCGGCGGTCCCTGTCGCGGCCTCCAGCAAGATGACTACCAGTACGATCATCAGGTGCATGGTGTATCTCCTCCTCACTCTCACTACTCCGGCCTCTCACTCGAGGCGGAGTCGACGGCGATCTCACGGAAATAGAGCTGGATCAAGCGGGCGTAATCCTCGCGATAGCGGCCCGCCGACATCTGGAGGATCTCGGTGCGCAGGTGGCCGGGCAGCTCGCCCCAGGCGCGGCCGGTCTTGCGGCGGACCAAGTCCTTGAGCTCGGTCAGGTCGGGTTCGACCTTGCTCCCGGGCCGGCTCTGGGGGTCGCGCGGGGAGCCGTCGGGGTTGGCCGCCGCGGTCTCGGTCGAGTCGTTCTCGGC
>JBIOII010000196.1:0-1705 GCA_044449785.1 Candidatus Limnocylindrales bacterium | reverse complement strand
CGAGGTCGACGGTCGACGTCGACTGGCCGAGTACGTTGCGCACGGTGCGCCGGAGCAGGAAGGAGCGCAGCTTGTTCAACAATGGGCCCACCAGCTGCAGCCGCTGAGCCTCGGGAGTCGCCTGGTACTCCTTCCAGAACGGACCGAGGCCGACCGGATCGCGAAGATTCTTCAGGAAGTGCTTGCGCGCCGCAGGCTTGAGGAGCAGCAGCGGGACCTCGCACAGCGTCGTGCCCGGCGTCCGCAGCAACGTGAGGATCGCGGCTCGGAGGATGTCGTCAGTGCGTGGCCCCCAGTACCGCTCGTACGTCTTCTTGAAGATCGCCACGACCTGGTCGCAGACGAGGTCATGGAGGTCGGGGTCGTCGCACTCGAGGACGTTGATTCCGATCGGCCGGTCGCGTTGCGAGGGATCGACGAGGATGACGCGATCCCAGTCGGACTCGGGGATGCGCTCAAGGAGTGAGCGGACGAGGTCGCCCTTGGGGTCGATGACGCCGACGCCCCGGCCCGCGCGGATGTCGTCGAGTGCGAGGTTGAGCAGTAGCGTGCTCTTCCCCGAACCCGTCGGACCGAGTACGTGGATGTGGTGTCGGCAGTTTTCCTGGGCGATGGAGATCGACTCGCCGCCGATGTCGGAGACCGCGAGCACCTTGCCGTTGCCGGCCAGACCGGGCATCGGCGCGAGCGCCAGCGGCGCCGTCGCGAGGTTGGCGCTGCCGCACGGCAGATGGAACACCTGCGCGAGCTCGTCGGCGACCAGGATCGAGGTGGCCTGACCGGGCCGCGAGCGCACGGCCAGGGCCCGATCGAAGTGGCGACCGAACCACACCCGGGCCGGCCGGAGTCCATTCGCCCCGTCGAGGCTGCGGAAGCCTGAGGCAATCGCCTGCACGGAATGCTTGGCCTGGCCGCGCGTGGCGCTCCACGCCTTAATCCGGATCTCGGCCACGTAGCCGGGGCTTGCCGCCTTGTCAGCCGGCGGCATCGGCTCGAGGTGGCTCCGCGGCTTGCGAATCGGATCGGCGACCGGCTCTGGCAGGATCGCGGAGCAGAGGGCACCGATCGGCCAGGAGACGATGCGCATCAGCATGCTGTTCGTCGTCGGCAAGCCGGCGAGTTGATCGAGGCGGATCAGGGCGCGCCGCTGCCAACCAATGTCGGGACTGAGCACGATCTGTACGACCGCGCTCCCGGCCGCGGCCATCGACGTCGTCACGGCGCCGAGCGCGCCCGCCTTTTCCGCAGCCAGCGGCCAGAGTGGATCGCGCCAGAGTTGCATCCGCGAACGGACCGCGGGCAGGTCGCTGGTAAACGGATCGGCGGTCGCTTCCTGGATCACGCAGCCAGGGAGCACGGTTCGTAGCTGTGCCGTCACGAGCGGCTCCAGCTCTTCGGGGAACCAGCAGCGCGGCGTGATCACGCCGCCGTCGGCGAACAGCTCGAGCGCAATTGACGGCTGGCCGACCAGCCATCGCTTCCACCAGGGCCGGGACATGCCGTACAGGCCCTGAAAGAGATGGACCCACGCCCGGAGATCGAGCTCGGCGTTGTCCGGTGGCAGGATCTCGACCAGCTGGCCGCGAACGGGCCGGTTGCGTAGATAGGTCAGGCTGGCTGCGAGAGCGATAGCAATGAAGCCGGCGAAAACGAGTCTGGCGATCATCATCTAACCTCCTGGAGTGGGATGAAACCTTCGATGTGG
>JBIOII010000195.1:0-1718 GCA_044449785.1 Candidatus Limnocylindrales bacterium | reverse complement strand
GGCGCCGGAGGACGTGATCGCCATGCTTCGCGCGTCGATCGCCGGGATCATGCAGCGGGGCAGCTCCGCGCTCGGCGAAAAGACGCTCCTCGATGCGCTCGTTCCGGCAACCGACAGCCTAGAAGCGGCCATCAGCGACCCCGCGCTCCAGGGCGATCACGGCGTCCAGGCGATCCAGCGTGCCGCCGACGTGGCGACGAAGGCGGCGGAAGACACCAAGTCGATGCTGGCTATGCGCGGTCGGGCCGCGTACACCGGCGAGCGGAGCATCGGCTCCGTCGACGCAGGCGCGACCGCGATCGGCGTGATCCTGCAGGCCATCAGCGCCGCGTGGCGCGAGAAGTACGGAAAGGGAGAACCGGCGTGAGGAAGTTCCTGAACGACCCGAAGACGTTCGTCCCCGAGTTCCTCGAGGGCATCGCGCTCGCCAGTAGCGGCACCCTCAAGTACGAGCCCAAGTACAACCTGATCTACCGGGCCGACATGCCCAAGCCCAACCGGGTGTCGATCATCCAGGGCTCCGGCTCGGGCCACGAGCCGGCGCACACGATGATCGTGGGCCCCGGCATGCTCGACGCGGCCTGCCCGGGCGACGTCTTCGCCGGCCCGCCCGTGGAGTTCGTGACCGAGACGTCCAAGCTCATGGACACGCCGGCCGGCGTGCTCTACATCGTCAACAACTACACCGGCGACCGCACCGCCTGGGAGATGGCCAAGGAGCTGTGCGAGGCCGAGGGCCAGAAGATCGGCTACCTCCTCGTCAACGACGACGTGGCCGTCAAGGACTCGACCTGGACGATCGGCCGGCGCGGCGTGGCCGGCAACTTCTTCGTTATCAAGGCCGCCGGGGCCATGGCCGAGAAGGGCGGCTCCCTCGAGGAGTGCGTGCGCGTCGGCGAGAAGGTCATCGCCAACGTGCGCACGATGGGCATCGCCCTCTCGTCCTGCACGCCGCCCGTGCGCGGCACCCCGCTCTTCGAGATCGCCGACGGCGAGATGGAGATCGGCATCGGCATCCACGGCGAGCCCGGTCGCCAGCGGGCCAAGATGGGCACGGCCAACGAGGTCGCGGACCTGCTCCTCGACGCCATCGTGCCCGACCTGCCCTTCACGGCCGGTGACGAGGTCGCGCTCATGGTCAACGGCCTCGGCGGGACGCCCATCAGCGAGCTCTACCTGCTCTACGGCGTCGCCCACAAGAAGCTCGCCGCGAAGGGCATCACGGTCTTCCGCAGCTATGTCGGCGAGTACTGCACATCGCTCGAGATGGCCGGCGCGCACATCTCGCTGCTCAAGGTGGACGCCGAGCTGAAGGCGCTCCTCCTCGCTCCGGCGGAGGTCGCCGTCCGCGTGTTCTGACCCGTCCGGGCGCGGGGCACGTCGGCCCCGCCGACGGCAGAGAGCTGGGGCCCGGTCGTCGCGACCGGGCCCCAGCTCTCTGCCTGCGACGTCGTGTGGACAAGACCGGGGGCCGCTGGTACACTCCCGCTTCGTGGCCGCAAGCCGGTCCGTTCCGCCGTGCACCGGCGGCGCAATCGGCGTGCGGTCCCGTGGGACCGCACGAGCCCGACGGATCCAGGATCCGGACGGACCGCGTGACGCCCGCGACGGCGCCCACCGCCCATCTGCGGATGACGCCGGCGGCACCCCCGATGGCGAGTCCATCGCGGCGGCAGCCGAAGGAGCGTCGCCACGCCGCCTGGGCGCGGCGGGCGCGC
>JBIOII010000194.1:0-1770 GCA_044449785.1 Candidatus Limnocylindrales bacterium | reverse complement strand
GTTCGACGGGCTCGGTATGGGCGACGACGGCACCTTCTGGGGCGGCGAAGTGCTCGTGGCAACGCTGGCGGATTACCGGCGCGTCGGCCGCTTCGGCCGCGCGTCGATGCCCGGTGGTGCGCTTGCGGTCAAGAAGCCGTACCGCATGGCACTGGGGTATCTCCTGGCCGCCGAAACGTTCGAACAAGCGGATGCTCGATCGGACGCCCGATCGTCCGCCGTGTCGGTTTCAGCCGCCCCCTGGCTCGACCCCGAGCTGACGCGAGCCTTTCTCGACCGGCTCGATCCCCGAGAAGTTGAGGTCGTGCGCGTCCAGCTCGCCCGGGACCTCAACGCGCCCGTGGCTTCGTCCGCAGGCCGCCTCTTCGACGCGGCGGCGAGCCTGCTCGGCATCCGCGACGTGGCCGAGTACGAAGCTCAAGCCGCGGTCGAGTTGGAGCTTCTGGCGGAGGAGGGGAGTGCCCGCCCGCTGCCCTACGCGATAGTTCGCAAGGGGGATCTCGTCGTCTACGACCCGAGGCCCACGATCCGGGGGCTTCTCGAGGGCGTGGCCCGGGGTGAGGCAACACCCGAACTCGCGGCGCGGTTCCAGCAGACGATAGCCGCCGTGACACACGACCTTTGCGTCGGCATCCGCTCATCGACCGGTCTCCGCTCCGTAGTCCTGTCGGGCGGCGTCTTCCAGAATCAATGGCTCGCGACTACCCTCGTCCGGCGCCTCAGCGGCGACGGCTTCGAGGCCTACACGAATCGTCAGGTCCCGGCGAACGACGGCGGGATCAGTTACGGTCAGGCGGCCGTGGCAGCAGCCCGCCTGGCAGGTGCGTCCTAGCGGCCGCGGTTCAGCGGTAAGGAGAATCCAATGTGCCTCGGAATCCCGGGCAAGGTGGTCGAGATCAACGAAGACGGACCGCTGCGGATGGCCCGCGTCGACTTCGGCGGCGTGCGGCAAGAGGCGTGCCTGGCGTACGTACCCGAGGTCCGCATAGGGGACTACGTCATCATCCACGTCGGTTTCGCGATCAGCCAGCTCGACGAGGACGAGGCACTCCGAACGCTCGAGCTGCTGCGGATGATCGACGCCGAGGGCGTGGCGATGGAGCTCGGGTCGATGCCGGAGCTCCCGGCCGCTGCCGAAGGCTCCGGCGCGCCACCGGATTCACCGGGGACGGCGGTATGAAGTACATCGACGAATACCGCAACGCCGAGATCGCCCGCAAGCTGGTCGACGAGATCCATCGCATTACCACTCGCCCATGGGCGTTGATGGAAGTCTGCGGCGGGCAGACCCACACGCTCGTAAAGCAGGGCATCGACGAGGCGCTGCCGAGGGGTGTGCGGATGATCCACGGCCCCGGGTGCCCCGTCTGCGTGACCCCGCTCGAGCAGATCGACAAGGCGCTGGCGATAGCCGCCCGGCCCGACGTCATCTTCACCAGCTACGGCGACATGCTGCGGGTTCCCGGCTCGACGACGGACTTGCTGTCGCTGAAGGCTCGGGGCGCCGACATCCGGATCGTCTACTCACCTCTCGACGCTGTCCGAATCGCCGCGGCGACCCCCGACCGGCAGGTCGTCTTCTTCGCCATCGGGTTCGAGACCACGGCCCCGGCCAACGCCATGGCCGTATGGCAGGCGAAGCGGCTCGGACTCGGCAACTTTACGGTCCTCGTCAGCCACGTCCTCGTTCCGCCCGCCATGACCGCCATCCTCGAGTCGCCGACGAACCAGGTCCAGGCATTCCTGGCGGCCGGCCACGTCTGCGCCGTG
>JBIOII010000193.1:0-1789 GCA_044449785.1 Candidatus Limnocylindrales bacterium | reverse complement strand
GATACGCAATGGATGACGGCAGGCGCCGGGATCCTTCACATCGAGAAGCCGCCCGAATCGCTCGTCGTGAGCGGCGGTCTCTTTCATGGGTTCCAGCTTTGGGTGAACCTGCCGCGTGCCCAGAAGTGGGCTCCGCCGCGCTACCAGGACCTGCGGGCTCGGGAAGTGGCCCTCGCTTCCTCGCCCGATGGCGGCGCGCTCCTCCGGATCATCGCCGGCGAGGTCGCCGGGCACAAAGGCCCTGGTACCACCTATACCCCGATGACTCTCGTCCACGCCACGCTGAGCCCCGGCGCAAGCCTGTCGGTGCCGTGGCGGGCCGACTACAACGCCCTGATCTACGCGATGGCCGGACACGGAGCCGTCGGCGTCGAGGCGCGGCCGATACAGACCGGCCAGCTGGCCGTCTTCGGACCCGGCAACGTCTTGACCGTCACCGCCCGCCAGACTCAGGAGAGCCGCAGCCCGAACCTCGAGATCCTGATCCTCGGCGGCCGTCCGATCGGCGAGCCGGTGGCCTGGATGGGGCCGTTCGTGATGAACACGCGCCAGGAGGTGATCCAGGCCTTCGCCGATTATCAGGCCGGCCGCCTGGGCACCATCCCCGCCGTCACGGCGGTCCACAACACACCGACGTCGGTCGTCGAATCGAGCAAGCGACGGGGTGGAGAAACCGCCTGATCGCGCCCGCGACCCGGTCGCCGGCCGCCGGGCAACCCCTGCGGTCCCCGCCGGACCTCGCGCGGACCGACCGACCCCCTCCGCTCGCATCCCCCAGGTCGTATCGGCATGGGAAGAGCGGCCGATCGGATATAGACTCAGGTCGCCGTTTGCGAGTCGCATAGAGGGTTCATAGGTCGTGCCACGGGCTGCCGTAGCAGTTACTTTGCCAGGCTCGGACTTCGCCGTCGTATTCGACGACCTTGCCGCAGCCGGCTTCGATGCGATCCGCGCCGCCACTGCGGACGACCTCGAGCAGCTGCTGCGGAGCAGAGACGACGTCCGGGTCGCGATTCTCGACGGCGAGACGGACCTCGACCGGACTCTCGAGATGTATGCCGTACTGCACGATGGCGGGCGAAACGTCGGCGCTTTGATCCTCGTGCCCCCGACGACCCTGGGCCGCATGAGCGTCGGTGGCCGCCACGACCTGACGGACGAGTATTTCGCGAGACCTTTTTCTGCGGAATCGCTCCGCTGGCGCGTCGAGGCGATGCTCATCCGGAGCGACAACGTCCTGGCCGAGGACGCTGCCGCGCAGGCCAGAACCGCCCAGGAAGCTCGCGTCGAGGCGGACCGCGTCGAGGAAGCCCGAGCGCAGGAAGCCCGCGTCGAGGAAGCTCGCGTCGAGGAAGCTCGCGTCGAGGAAGCTCGCGTCGAGGAAGCTCGCGTCGAAGCGGCCCCGTTCGTCGACCCGACCCTGGCCGAGGGCACGCAAGGGCCGGCCGGTCCCAGCGTCGAAGCAGCAACTGCGGGGAAGCTCGGCCGGCTCATCGTCGTATTCAACCCCAAAGGTGGCGTGGGCAAGACCACCGTGTCGATCAATGTCGGGTCCGCGCTGCAGTTGCGCAAGCATCTGCGGGTTCTGATCGTCGACTGCGACACCGTCACCGGGCACGTGGCTTCGTCACTCGGTCTTGGCCGGCCCGGGACCCTGGCCGACGCATGGCGGGAGGACGATAGGACGGGGACCAGCCATTCATTCGCGCAAGTCGCGATCCCCCACCCCAGCGGCCTGCACGTTCTCGTCCTGGCTACGAACCCGTTGCATACCGAGGTACTCGAGCCG
>JBIOII010000192.1:0-1826 GCA_044449785.1 Candidatus Limnocylindrales bacterium | reverse complement strand
CCGAGGCCGGCGCGGACGCTGATCGTCAGCAGGTCGAGCGCATCCGGGATCTGGAGGATGATCGCATGCTTCCGGGCGCCGACGCGGCGACCCAGCCAGAACTCCGGGGCGATGTAGCCGAACGCGCCGCCGGCGAGGCCGAGGAGTGCACCGATAACAACGCCGGTCCCGAGCAGGAACGTGAAGAGCAGGAAGAAAAGGATCGCGAAGACGATCGTCGAGACCGCCTTGATGCCCAAC
Organism: Candidatus Limnocylindrales bacterium; assembly: GCA_044449785.1. GTDB lineage: Bacteria > Chloroflexota > Limnocylindria > Limnocylindrales > CSP1-4 > Fen-1039. The sequence goes on along the minus strand of JBIOII010000192.1, from coordinate 1,586 downwards.
CAGTCCGCGACCCGGAGGTCGCCGGGGTTGCCGGCCATGGCGAGCCGCTTCTCCGTCGTCTGGGTGAACGAGGCCGACGTGAAGCGGGAGACGGTGCCGGACAGACGAGTGGTGAGCGGCTTGAGCGTCCGGTCGAAGAACGGCTGCTGGAGCTCCATCTCCTCGAGGTTCTTGGCCTGCATGGTCCCGAGTTGGGTCAGCCGGGCCTGGACGGGATCGACGGAGGCGCCCGTCAATCCGAGCGCGACGAGGAGGATCGCGAGCGCGGCGACGGCCGCGATGAGGACGGGGAGCAGCGTGCCCATGGCCCTAGACCTCGATATCCACGATTCGGCGGATCAGCATAAAGCCGGTGAACATCATCACCAAGGCAATACAGATGATGACGATACCGGTTGGGATCCCGGCCACGCTGACGGCGGGGTCGAACATCGGGGTCATGAAGCTCGGCGCGATAACGAACAGCAGGCCGGTCAGTCCGATCGGCAGGAACGCCACTACGTAGCCGGAGATCCGCTGCTGGGCGGTAAGCGTTCGGATCTCGCCCTTGATCCGCACCCGCTCGCGGATCGTGAAGGCGATCGAGTCGAGGATCTCCGCGAGATTGCCGCCCACCTGGTACTGGATGGAGATCGCCGTCGCCATCAGGTCCAGGTCCTCGGACTTGACCCGGCGAACCATGTTCTCCAGCGCCTGCTCGAACGGGAGGCCCAGGTTGACCTCGCGGATCACGCGCGAAAACTCGGTGGAGATCGGCGGTCGTGACTCGCGGACGACGAGCTCGACGGCCTGCAGGAACGACGACCCTGCCCGGAGGGCGTTGGCGAGCAGCGTGATCGTGTCGGGCAGCGCCTTGTTGAATGCGCTGAGGCGGCCAGCCTGTCGCCGCTTGACATAGAAGCGCGGCAGGAAGAAGCCCACGACGGCGCCGACGAGGAGCACGATCGGGTTGCCCAGGATCGGGGAGAAGAACCCGAAGATGAACAGGATGACGGGGACCAGGACGATCGTGCCGACCCAAATGAAGAGATACTCGCTGACCTTGAGCTTCAGGTCCGCGCGAGCGAGCTCGCGCGAGAGGGTCGCCCCGAAGTCGCGTTCCTCCACGATCTTGTTGAATTGGGCAATCGCGGCCGATTGGGCAAGCAGATCGCTGATCGGGCCCTGGCCGGTGGACGCTGGCTTGACCTGTTCCTGGCGTCCCGAGGCGTAGCGCTCGAGGCGCGTCGTGATGGCGGACCCGCGTCCGGAGGTCGCGATGCCGACTGCAATGAGCAAGATCGCCAGCGCCGCGGCGGTGGCGACGAGGACCGTTGACGGCACGATGGAGCCTCCCCGCCTGCGCCTTAGAAGGCGAAGCCGAAGAGTCCGGGGGGAAGGTGGATCCCTTGCACCTCGAACTTCTCGACAAACTTCGGACGGATCCCGGTGGGCTTGAGCCGACCCTGGATGTGTCCCTCGACGATGCCTGTCTGCTCAAAGATGAAGACGTCCTGCATCACGATCACGTCACCCTCCATCCCCAGGACCTCGGTGATGTTCGTGTTGCGTCGCGTGCCATCCTTCAGCCGGGCCTGGTGCACGAT
>JBIOII010000191.1:0-1849 GCA_044449785.1 Candidatus Limnocylindrales bacterium | reverse complement strand
TCACGAGGGGAGTTGGGGTGGCCTACGGGGGTCGAACCCGTAACCTGCGGATCCACAGTCCGCTGCTCTGCCGGTTGAGCTAAGGCCACCATCGCGCCCCCCAGGCGGAGCGTCCGATCGGTCGCGCCAGGAACGGGGCGACGGGGAGTATAGCGGCTGCGCGACGGCCCGCGTAATCAGGGGAATCAAATCCGAGGCGGTCTCGACGCGGGTGGCATCTGGCCGATGCGGCGAGACTGGAGCGGTCAGTCACATCGAGGAGTGAGGGCCGATCGATGACGAGACGGCCCGGGGACAGCGGGAATACCGCGCCCGATTCCCAGAGCGAACCCGTCGCGGTCCAGGAGGAGGCGACCGATCCGGGGCCGGCTGTCGCTGCGGACGTCGAGACGCCGCCTGACGTGGCATCGGTCCGGAGCCTTCCGGCTCGCCTTACGGAGACGCAGAACGCCCTGGCGGCAACGGGGCCACCGGGGCGTTCGACGCGGGCGGCTGGACGATCACGTTGCTACCATCGTCGTGATCGCCCTGTTGACGGCTTGGGCCTGCGTCGCGTGCGCTCAGCCGTTCGCCGCGAGCTGATCGCGAGCGCGAGGGCCGCGGTCGAAGCGTCCCGAAAGCGCTGCTCAGCCTCACGGTTGGCCTCAGGTCAGGCAGGATCTCCAGCCGGCCCTGGTCTCGAATGCCTGGCGCGAGGCCGACATGGGAGTGTTTGGCTGACCGCCGAGCGCACTCTCGCTCGTTGAGGGCAACCCACCGAATCGTCCGCACCCACCACTGGTACCACTTGAGGCTCGGAGCGGGACCAGAGGGCTGGCGCGGAGCGGTCGACGCCAGCCTACCTTTGGTCGGTCAAGGCAAGCTGGGGCTCAGATCGCCGATATGCTGCGCTTCAACACCAATTCCTCCGGCGCTCCACGCCATCCGCTTCTGAGATTGCGGATCGCCGGCCTTTCGCTCGCCCTCGCCGCGGTGACGATCGTCGCCACGGCCGGCACTGTCCTTGCCTGGGACCCGTCGGCGTTCAGCCCCGCCGACGAGCAACTCCTCTTCTCCCTCACCAACCAGGACCGGGCCTCCGCCGGCCTCAACGCCCTCGTCAACGACACCTACCTGCACCAGGAAGCCGAGTGGCGGGCCAAGGACATGGGCGACCGGGACTACTTCTCCCATCAGATTCCGCCCTCCAACAACACGGTCTTCGATTACATGCAGAGCGACGGCTATTGCTTCAAGGTCGCCGGTGAGAACATCGGCCTCAGCTCCTACGGAGACGACGTCGCCACCAACAGCATCGAAATTGCCTTCATGGGCTCGACGCCCCATCGGGACAACATCCTGGGCACGTGGGCGCATCTGGGCGTTGGCGCCTATAAAGCCGCCAACGGGTACAAGTACTACGACATCCTCTTCTCGATCCCTTGCGGCGTAGTGGTTCCGACGCCGACTCCCGTCACGACTCCCGCGCCGACGAACGGCGTGACCGACCCGACACGCAAGCCGGCGCCCAAGCCGACGCCCGCGCCGACCGTGCAGCAAGTCTCGACGATCGTTCCGACTCGCACGCCCGACGTGTTCCCGACTCATATGATCGGCGCAACCCCGACGCCGGCCGAGACTCCGACGCCCCAACCGAGCCCTACCGCTCCTCCGGCTCTTGTGCCCGCACCGCCGACCGGTGGCCCGACGGGCGCGGCCGACGGCTCACCGGCGGTGCCGGCTCCCGGCCCTGTGCCGACCGCCGGCCAGGGGCTGAGTCTGCGAGTCCGCGACAAGCCGGTCTCCCAGGGTCCGATCGAGTCGCTGTTCCGCTCGCTATTCGGCGGCCTGTTCGGCTTGTAACGCGCCG
>JBIOII010000190.1:0-1885 GCA_044449785.1 Candidatus Limnocylindrales bacterium | reverse complement strand
GTCGCGGGTGTTGTAGAGCGACTTCGGGAACGAGAACTGTGCGTCGGCGAATGCCTTGATCAGGCGGGTTCCAAAGGCCCCGGAGTCATAGCGCGGCCCGGTCCACATCGTCCGATGGGTGCCTTGGGGCTTCGTGATCTGAATGTCCCAGCGCCTGGCGCGGCCCCGGCCGATCTCGCGGGTTGCCAGCCACTCGAGGATCGCCTCAACCGACCAGCGCGAGTAGCGCCACTTGCGCTCGACGCCGGCGTTGTCGACCGGCCAGACCTCGATCGTGCCGTCCCGCCGTTCGACGTTCACTCCTGCGGGGTGCCAGTGGTCGGCCGGCACGTCCCCGATGCCGACGACCGCGCCGTCACGGATGAGGATGGGGTAGAAACAAGTCGCCGCGTCGGTCCGCAGGGACTCGCCTCCGTGATCCCGAAACCGCGGCTCGCTCGCGTCATCACTGATCTCCCGGGCAGCGATGAGGCCCTTGCCCGGCACGACGAAGACGGCGAACTCGTTTGTATAGCTGAAGTTGTCGCCCTGAACGCCCCGCGGGTTGTGCTGGATCGCGACCGATGTGATGTCCCAGCCAGCGAAGAGCTGCTCGAGGAGCATCACCAGGTGGGCATGCTCGTTCTTGTCGATCGCGACGACCACGATGCCGTCCTGCGCGAGGAGCTTCCGGGCGATCTTCAGGCGGCGTTCCATGAAGGCGAGCCACTTCGAAGGCCGATAGGTGTCGTTTGGGTCGACGTAGTCATTGTTGTATGACCATTCCCGGTTGCCGGTGTTGTAGGGCGGATCGAGATAGATGAGGTCGAAAGAGCGGTCGTAGGCCGCGAGGAGTACTTGGATCGCGTGGTAGTTCTCGCCCTGGATCACCGCGTGGTAGGGCGCGTCAGTCGGCCCATTGCGGATCGCCCCGATCGGGGTCACGACCGGGAAGACCGGCTCGGCGAAGTCCTGCTCGACAAGCACCTCCGTCCGCGCGATCCGCTCGGTCGGCGCGTCAGCCGGGGCCGTGGTCTTCTCGGGCTCTGCGGCGACGACCACGTCCGCGCCCTCGATCGAGCGCACGCGCAGGCGACGGGGCGTGGTCGTGCGGCGCTCCCAGACAACTGAGCCCGGCTTAATCGGGGCCGAGATTGCCCGCACGTTCTCGGGCAGGTGCCGCTCGAAGACGAGGCCCCAGTCGAGGCGGTTCTTCATCTCGGCGACCTCGCGACCCAACTTGTCGCGGAGGGCTAGGTCGTCGATCTGGGCGATGAGGGTCTCGATGCTCGCCATGAAGGCCTTTCGCGACGATCGAAACGGAACATCGGCAGTGTGGTAGCGGCGGTGGCGAAGTCAACCGCGCCGACCCCATCGCACGATGATAGACGGCCCGCTTCGTCCGGAGGACACCCAGAGACGATGCGGACCTGGTGCGTCCCGGTGGGCACCGCGACCCGGTAGGCTTCGCGCCATGGCTCCGAGTGGTCAAGCGTCGATCGTCGACCAATCCGTTCCGCTCCTGCACGCACGAGCGAGCATGGCGCGCAGCCCAGAAGGCGGCGGCGCCTTCCTCGGCGCAATGCGCGCGGCGTGCTGGTGTCGCGTCGCCACATCCCGGATCGACGACGGAGAGTCCGCCTTCTCTGAGCGTCTCGGGTTCCTCGTGGAAATCGAGGCGGATGAGGCCGTTATGGTCGACGTCCTCGCCTACCCATACCTGCCGGAGGCGAGCGAGATCGGGGTTGCACGCTCGTGCTCGCTGCGCTGGCGACGGGCGACCGTACAGGGCGAGCACCGCGGCCGCACGTCACCAGACCGAACGAGTCCGCTTGGGCTCCGCGGGAACCACGGGAGAGGCCAGCCGGAGCCGCGCGTGGTGGCTGGTCGGGGGCCTGGGGTTGGG
>JBIOII010000189.1:0-1890 GCA_044449785.1 Candidatus Limnocylindrales bacterium | reverse complement strand
GTCCTGCAGTCGGCGCTGGCCGTTCAGCGCCCCGGCCGCTACCAGGTCGAGGCCGCCATCGCCGCCCTGCACGACGACGCGGCAAGCGCCGAGGAGACCGACTGGCCGCAGATCCTCGCCTGGTACGACGACCTCGTCGCCCTCACCGACGACCCGGTGCGCCAGGACCCCGCCGCGGTGCTCGGGCGCGCAGTCGCGATCGGCCACGTCCTCGGCGCCGCCGCCAGGCTGCGCGAGACCGACCGGCTGCGCGAGGTGCTCGGCGAGCGGCACCGGTGGCACGCCGTCCGCGGCCACCTGCACGAGCTCAGCGGCGACCTCCCTGCCGCCGCCACGGAGTACGCGGATGCCGCCCGTCGGGCCACGGACGTCGCCGAGCGCGACCACCTAGTCCGTCAGGCGGCCCGCGCGCGGGCCGCCGAGCTATGTAGGAACAGTCGTCTCACTGAGCGTCCTCCATAGGCTCGCGTACCCAGCTATGACCCGACTGAGCCGAGCAACTCATCGCTGGTCGCTTCAGACCAATGGGCGGCGCGTTCCCACCAGCCGATCGGCAACCGAGAGACGCTGTAGCTGGGGCCGTCGTGTTCGTGTCGCTATCGTCGAGCGCATGACGATCCAACGCATGGAGCACGTGGGCATCGTGGTCGACGACCTCGCGGCCGCGACGGCGTTCTTCGTCGCGCTCGGACTCAAGCTGCAGGGCGAGGGGCCGGTCGAGGGCGGTTGGGTGGACCGCGTGGTGGGGCTCGAGGGCGTCCGGGCGGAGATCGCGATGGTGGAGACCCCGGACGGCCACGGACGGCTCGAGCTGACGAAGTTTCACGCCCCGTCGGGCCGGGGCGGCGACCGGCACGCGCCGGCGAACACCCCCGGCATCCGCCATGTCGCATTCGCAGTCGACGATATCGACACCGTCGTCGCTAGCTTGCGAGCCCGCGGCGCGGAGCTCGTTGGCGAGGTGGAGCGCTACGAAGACAGCTATCGGCTGTGCTACGTCCGCGGCCCGGAGGGGATCATCGTCGAGCTGGCGGAGCAGATCGGCTGAGGGCTCCGGCCGGCCGCCAACCGCCTCGCCAGCGTCGGTGGTCGTCCCGGGGCAGGATCGCCCACCGAACACGTTGCCATCGCCGCACTGGACGGGCGGGGAGGCTGCCGCGTTGGCGACACGGAACAGTCTCAGGCACGCAGCGAGTTGCGCTCGCCCGGCACAGAACCCTCATACCGTCAGGGTGAGCGCTCGCAGGGAAACCTCGGCGTAATTGGCCAGAATGCGAAGCTGGGCAACAGCAGGCCTGCCCTTGAGGTCCTCGGAGCCGGGCGAGGGTGATTGGCTGGGACGGCCGGTGCGGGTCTAACGCATTGTCGCCCGGGAGACGCGATAGGCCAGCACGATGTTCGCTACCGCTCCCGCGAGCGTCAGCAGCGCCCAGCCCCAGTAGCCGTTGGCCAGCAGGATGCCGGTCAGGCCGAGCAGCCAGGCCGTGACCAGCACACGGATGACTATCACACCACGCGGATGCCTGCGGTTGAGGCCCATTCCCAGGTTCATGATGGTCTCCCTCTGTCACAGGATACGCAAGACGGTCTCTATCCTGCTCTTCCCCCGTCTTCCTAGCAGGCGCGGAATCCCTGCGAGTGGGTGCCGGGTCTAGGCTCAATGCCACTTAGCCTAAGTTGATCTTTGGTCCGGGGTGTGTCGCTGCGTGGTGTTCTGGCTGGTGGCCGGCATGATCGCGGCTTGTGGCGGACAATGGCGTGGTGACTGCGGGTGGCCGGCTGACGGACTGGGTGTCGCTGGGGGTGCTGGCGTCATCGGTGCCGCGGGATGCGGTCGATGAGGCGGTCGCGGTCACGGGGAAGCAGGCGAGGCGGCGGGACGGGAAGCTC
>JBIOII010000188.1:0-2020 GCA_044449785.1 Candidatus Limnocylindrales bacterium | reverse complement strand
TGGCGGCCGCGCCCGAGCATGCCGCGGCGAGCAGTGCCGACGCAATGGCCAGGACGGAGACGCGCCTGAAGAGCGTGGCTGGACGATTTCCGCTGGGGGCCATCGATCCTCCTCGTCGGTCGGGCGGCGCGCCTGGGCTGGCGGCTGGGCGCCGGGACGCCCCCTGTCTACTACCCTTCGATAAACGGTGCTCACGGCGGGCGCGCTCTCTCGCGGCCTGCGCAACACATCGCCATTTGCTCGCGGGTATGCAAGGACCTCGATTTGCGGACGCGCACTCGTAGCCGGCTCGGTGCGGCTCGGCTCGTAGATCGCCCGTCTCACGAGACAGGCCTTCGATGGCGGGGCGCGTCCGTTGCCGGTGGCCGCTGCGAGAATTCGGCCGGGTCGTCCCCGACGCGTTGCATCGGAACGGCCGTGACCCCGGCGCGGAGGAGAATGCATTGTCCAGCTTGACGCCCGAGGCCCTTCGCAGGGTCGGTCCGTCCGTCGTCGGATCCGGGCGCCTGCTTGCGACCGGAGTGTGTCTTCTGGTTGCGCTGGCCGTCGCCGGCTGCTCGTCTGCGGCGCCGACTCCCATCTTCGCCTCGACCTCCGCCGTCGCCGGTGACACCTCCACCCCGACCTCGACGCCGGCACCGACCGATACCGCCACACCTGCGCCCACAGCCGTTCCGACGGCTACCCCGACCCCGACTCCGCCGCCGACCCGAGCACCGACACCGACGCCCACGCCGACGCCGCTTCCCGCCCTGGCGATCGGTCTCTGCACCGGCGCCCAGCTCCAGCTGACGTTCAATCCCAGCCCTGACTGGGAGGGCAGCAGCGGCGTGTCCTACGCTCACATCACCGCCACCAACGTCTCGTCGGGGAGTTGCAATATGCGGGGCACGCCTCGGACGCAGGTCGTCGACGGGGGCGGCAGGGTGATAGCGGACTCCGGGAACGCCGGCGCCGAGATTTCCACCGGAGACCCGGTCTACCCACTTGCTCCCAACGGGACGATCAACGACATCGTCACCTGGTCGAACTGGTGCAAGTCGACGCCCTCGCAGAAGGTCACGGTCGCTGCAGTTCTGCCGTTCGGTCTTGGCCGGCTCGTGGCAAAGCCGCTAAACCCCGCCCCGATCCCAACCTGTTACGCGTCCGGGACCGCCAGCACCGTCAGCGCGGAGGCGTGGCTGCCGTAGCCTTGGGCCTGCGCCAGCCGGGCGACCGCCCGCCATCCGGTGCGGCGCTACTTCCCGAGCGCAATCTCGAGCTGGCGGCAGTGCTCTTCCAGATGCCCCGAGAGGAAACGCTCGACGAGTTGCTCGAGCGACATCTCGCCGAGCGTCTCGTGGACCGCCCGCCTGGCGCACTGGCTGTCGTCGATCTGGAGGAGCAGAACTCCCACCCGATCCACACTCGACGCGATCCGCGAGTACAACTCGGCGAGGGGCAATGACCGGTCGCGGTCGACGGTCATCGTCCGGACAGGGTCCGCTGCGGTCCGCCCGAAGGGCGCCGGCTCGACGTCAGCGGCAAGGACCCGCTCGATCTCGCCCATCCAGTACGGCAGCATCTCGGCCGCATGGGCCAGGATCTCGCGGGCGACCCAGGGGTGGGCGTTGGCGGTCTCGTCGGGAGGCGGAGGTGTGGCTTCGGCCCGTAACCGGAGCCCGACGATCGTGTCGCGGGCGGTCTGGAGCCGCTCGACGTGGGCGTTGATCAGGGCCATTGCGGTGTTCCCCCTTTCTGGACCGCGGGTACGGGCTGCCATAGCCGGCCGCCGGCTCGGTCGCGGCTCGCCCCGTGGCTCGCCCCATGGCTCGCCTTGACGGCCATACGCATCCTCGCATACTGCAGCTACTTAACCCTTCCCGGCTGCCGATCCCGGCCTCGGCCCGCGCCCGAAGGAGACGTGGCATGACAGAGACTCTCCATCCGCCCAGGAGTTCGGGCGCCACGGTCAACCCGAACGCCTACGCCGAAGCCGGCGACTTCCTGCCGCTCAAGGGCATCGATCACGTCGAGTTCT
>JBIOII010000187.1:0-2067 GCA_044449785.1 Candidatus Limnocylindrales bacterium | reverse complement strand
CTGCTCGACCTGGCGCGCGTCGAGGCCGGGTCGATCTCCATGCACATCACGGCCGTGGACCTGGGCGCCCAGCTCCAGCAGGAGCTCGAGATGGTGAGGCCGCGCGCCGACGCCCGGCGACTGTCGCTGAACCTGGCCGTGCCGCCGGACATCCCGCCGGTCGCCGCCGACCCAGAGCGCCTGCACCAGGTGCTCGACAACCTCCTCGACAACGCGGTCAAGTACGCCCCGGACGGCGCAACGGTCCACGCGATCGCGAAGCTCAGCGGTGGCGCCGTCGAAACGGTGGTGTCCAACCCCGCGGGAGCGCACCGGCCGGACCCTGACCGCATGTTCGACCGCTTCTACCGCGCCGACCCATCACGCTCGGCGGCCGCGGGTGGCGTGGGACTTGGGCTCGCCATCTCGCGCGAGCTGGCCGCGGCGATGGGTGGGCGGCTCTGGGCTGACTTCGACGAGACCGGCAGCCTTCGCGTCCACCTGACGCTCCCGGCTTCCCGACAGGGTGGGGAGACCCGGACCGCGCCGTCGCCGCCCGTCGAGGCGGTGCCTAAAGCGAGCTAGACGCGGCGCGCTCGGCGACGGCCGTAAACGGCCACGGCGCCGACGAGCGCGCAGCAGGCAACGGCGATCACCAGCTTCGACCACAGCGGGAGTGGGTCGATGTAGTGGGGACCGACCTGAGTCAAGACGCCGGTGGTCACGCCGACCGTCGCGCCTACTATGGCCGCGTCACGCCTGGAGAACCTGCGCACAGCGCCAGTATGAAGCGGCTACTGGGCCGGCGGAACTACCAGAGTCACGGGGTTCTCGATCAGCCGCTTGACCTCCGCCATGAACTGTGCGGCGGTCGCGCCGTAGAAGACCCGATGGTCGACCGACAGGGTCATGCGCATCACCTTGCCCGGGACGATCCTGGTGTCCTGGACGACGGGCACGTCCTTGATCGCGCCGACCGCGAGGATCGCCGACTCGGGTGGATTGATGATCGCCACGAACTCGTCCACGCCATACATGCCTAGGTTGGAGATCGAGAAGGTGGCGCCGCTCAGGTCGCCTTCGTTGGGGCGGCCGGAGCGAGCCCGTTCGATCACCTGGCGCGACTCGATCGAGATCCGCACGAGGTCCTTCATGTCCGCGTCGTGCACCACCGGCACCAAAAGGCCCATGCCCTGGCTCGGCGCGACGGCCAGCCCGATGTTGATCGAGCGCTTGCGCTGGAACCGTCCGTCGGCCCACGAGCTGTTGACCTCCGGGAACTTGCGGAGCGCGAGCGCGCAGGCCCTGACCAGGAAATCGGTCATGGTCACCTTGTCCGCGCCTGGGACGGAGTCCTTCATCTGCTGCCGCATGCTGACCGCGAGGTCCACCCGCGCTTCGACCGTGACCTGGAATTCGGGAACGGTCGACTTGGCCTCCGTCATCCGGCGCGCGATCGTCGCCTGCATGCGGGTCGGCTCGATGGTATCCACGTCCGGGCCCGCCGGCTTGCCCGCGACGGCCGGTGGGCGGCGCCGCTCGGTCTTCGATTGGCTGCTCGCGGCAGCCAGCACATCCTCCTTGACGATCCGCCCGTCGGGGCCGCTCCCCTTGATCGCCGCGAGGTCGACGTCCATCTCCGCGGCCAGCCGCTTCGCGAGGGGGGAGGCTTTGAGATGCTGGCCGGCCTCCGGCCCTTCGGGGCTTACGTCGGCGGGGCCTTGGGCGGGGGGAGAGCTGGTGGCCACCGGCTGGAGCTCCTCGACGACCTGCGGAGATGGCTCCGCCTCCTTCGGCTTCGGCTGAGCGGCGGGCTTGGCGGGAGCAGCCTGCTTGGCGGGCTTGGCGGCGGAGGCTTCGCCGATGCGTGCGATAGGAGCGCCGATCTTCGCGGGGACGCCCTGCTCGACCAGGATCGCGAGCACTCCGTCGGCCTCCGCCTCGAGGTCGAACGTGGCCTTGTCCGACTCGACCTCGGCCAGCACGTCGCCGGTCTTCACGTCATCGCCGCTTTTCTTCTTCCATTCGACGATCGTGCCCTCCTCCATGGTGTCGGAGAGCTTGGGCATGTTTACATCAGGCATCTAT
>JBIOII010000186.1:0-2087 GCA_044449785.1 Candidatus Limnocylindrales bacterium | reverse complement strand
GCCGGTCGCGGGTCAGGCCGGACTGCGGATCGACGATGGCTTTCCGCCAGCCGAGGATCCGGTTGAAGAGCGTGGATTTGCCAACGTTCGGCCGGCCGACGATGGCAACGATCGGGCGAGGCACCGGTCAATTAGACCGGAGTGGTGGCCTTAACCACAGGACTGCTCCAGCCACGGCGCAGAGGATTGCGCCAAAGCCCAGGGTCGCCATCGGGCCGACGAAGGTCCAGAGCACGCCGGCGGTGACGCTGGAGCCCAGGTCTGCGACGCCGTTGATGCCGTTCAGCAATCCGAATGCCGTGCCCAGCCGGCGCTCCTCCACAAGCGAGCTGGTCAGTGAGCCCTCGACGCCGCTGACGACAGGGTTCTGGGCGCCGACGAGCAGCGCCATGAGGGCCAGCGCGAGCCAGCCGTGAGCGACGATGCCGACGACGCACGCGCCGGCGAACGAAAGGTACGCAGCTGCAAGTACCGGCGCCTTGCCGACCTTGTCGGCTACCCAACCGGCCGGGAAAGAGACGGCCGCCCCGACGGCGTTGTGCGCCAGGTAGAAGGCGACTGCAGCCGCCAGGGCCGCTGGGTGGCTCAACTCGGGCTGCACCAGCTGGACGGCTCGAAGGGTGAAGAAGGCGGTGGCGAAGTTGCCGATGCCGAAAATCGCGACTGGCGTCATCAATCGCCAGAATCCCGGCGGCATCGGCTCCCTCAGCGAAACTGGCTCCGGGCGGGTGCGCCTGGGGTCTCTCGTGATCAGCGCGAAGAGGGCCACACACAGGGCTCCAGGCACCAGCGCGACCCAAAAGATGGTTCGGAACCCCGACCCCGTGGACAGCAGAAAGAACGCCACCGCCGGCCCGATGAGCGCCCCGGCGGTGTCCAATGCCTCGTGGAAGCCGAACGCCTTGCCGAGGTCTTCCTTCTCGACTGAGCCCGCGAGCATCGCAGAGCGGATCGGTTGTCTGAGGCCTCGGCCCATCCAGGCCAGAGTCCGAGCAACGATGACCTGCGGCCAGTTGGTGACAGCGACCAGCAGGCCGAGTCCGAGGACGGTGGCGCCATATCCGCCCACAGCCACGCGCTTCCGCCACGCGATTCGATCGCTGTACCACCCGCTCCAGAGCTTGACCACGGCCGACGAGCCGTCACCAATGCCTTCGACCAACCCGACGGCGAGAGCGGGCGCGCCCAAACCCACCGTGATGAAGAGAGGCAAGACGGCGAAGACCATCTCGTAGTTGGCGTCTGCGGCGAAGTCCGCGATGCCAATGCCGAGAACGTTGCGGTTGAGCCAGGCTCGACGGGGCGCTACCGGGGAAGCACCTCCAGCGGCTCCTCGACCATCTGCCGAGTTTCCCAGTCCGAGCGAGAGAAGACCTTTCCTTCTTTGACCTCGCCGCCGATGCACGAGACGATCAGGTAGTAGTAGTCGGGCCAGGCCTGCTCGGTGTCCCGGATCGATGCATAGGACTCGTGGTCGGGATGGCTGTGGTAGTAGCCGACGATGTCGAGGGCGGCCCGATCGCAGTCCTTCTCGATCGCGCGGTGCTCGCGGGGATCGATCTGATACGTGTCGCGCGGCCGCTCGGTGTTCGCGTTCGTCGCGCGCCTTATCTCGGTGACGGCGCGGGTGCCTTTGGGGGCCACCAGCATCCCGCAGATCTCGTTGGGGTAGCCCTCGGCCACGTGGGCGCGGACCGCCTCCAGGGCAGTCGGGCTGATCTTCACTTCCGCCCGTAAAGGCCGGTCGAGAGGTACCGATCTCCCGAGTCCGGGAAGACTGTCACCACGACGCCCTCGCCGATCATTCCTGCCAGGCGCTTCGCCGCCCATAGGGCCGCGCCGCTCGAGTGACCGACCAGCAGCCCCTCGGTGCGCGCCGCGGCGCGCGCCAGGTCGTACGCGGGCTCGGTGGGGCAATCCCAGATCTCGTCGGCGAGGCTGGGATCCCAGATCTTCGGAACGATCGCGGTCGGGATGTGCTTCAGGCCCTCCAGCCCGTGGAACGAATCCTCGGGCTGTACCGCGATCGTTCTGATCGCGGGGTCGTGCTCCTTGAGGCGGCGCGACGTGCCGACGAACGTGCCGGT
>JBIOII010000185.1:0-2163 GCA_044449785.1 Candidatus Limnocylindrales bacterium | reverse complement strand
CTGGCCAATCCGCCCCGACCCAGCCGCAGGAACAGCGCTCGATCGGGCTGCCGGGTCGCTGTCGAACATGCTCGGCGAGGAAGGCCGCATCCTCCAATCGGGACGTCAGACGGATCATCCAGATCACCTACCCGACGTAGTGTCGTGACAATGGAGCGGCTCGCGCAAGGGCCGACCAGCCACGAGAAGGTGGGCCATCGGGACGGCGCCGAGCCATCCTCTGCGTGGCGAGCCGGTGTCGAGGTGTTGCCAGGACACGGGCACGGAGGCAGCCGGCGAACCGTGGTCCGTATGCTCGGCGCATGGCCCGCCTCGAGGATGTGCGCGCCGTTGTGACCGGGGCGACCAGCGGCCTGGGCGCTGCGATGGCACGCGCACTCCTCGCCGAGGGCGCACGGGTGGCGATCGCCGCTCGGCCCACACCTCGACTGGAGACGACGGTGGCCGAGTGCCGGGAGGCTGACCTCGCGGCGGAGCCATTGCGGCTCGACGTCCGGGATACGAGGTCGGTGCAGGCGGCGGCCGACGAGATCCGGGCGCGCTGGGGCGGGCTCGATCTGCTCGTCAACAACGCCGGGATCGGGATGCGTACGGTCAATCCGCGCTTCCTCGAGGCGCCCCAGCCGTTCTGGGAGGTTTCGCCCGAGGGGTTCTCCGACCTCATCGCCACGAACCTGACCGGCTACTTCCTCGTCGCCCGGGCCTTCGTGCCGCTCTTCCTCGCGGCGGGACGGGGCCGCATCGTCAACGTCACGATGAACCGCGAGACGATGCGACGGCAGGGCTTCGTCCCCTACGGACCATCCCGCGCTGGCGCCGAGGCGCTCAGCATGATCATGGCCGAGGACCTGCGGCCGCACGGCGTTAGCGTCAATCTGCTCCTGCCGGGCGGGGCGACCGATACCGGGATGATCCCGGTCGACACGTCGGCGGACGTGCGCAAGGGGCTGCTGTCGCCCGACGTGATGGGGCCGCCCATCGTCTTCCTGGCCTCGCCGGAGGCGGAAGGGGTCACCGGCCAGCGCATCGTCGCACGGGACTGGCAACGCTGGCTGACCGAGTTCCGGAGCGCACACAGGGACTCCGGCGGGCCGTCGGCTCCAAGCTGATCGTGCGACAGGCGCTCGCTCACTGGCGGCCACGCCGACACGAGCCGCCAGCATTGAGGACCGTGCGCTGCGTTCGTCGGGTCCAAGGTGGGGAAGCGCCCCCGCCCCTTGATCGATGGCCGATGCACGTGATCCCACAAGGCGGGAGCCGTCCCTAATCGCGAGAGCCTGCGTTTGGGCCAGAAAGTGAAAGCCGGGCATCCGCGGACGGGTGGCCCGGCTCTCGGCGCAGGCGGCGTGCCGTCCTCCCCGAGCGGAACGCCTCCAGACTCGGTGACTTCCTTTAGTAGTCCATGTCCTCGCCGTACCCACCGCCGCCGGCGGGCACGGCCTGCTTCTTCTCCGGGATGTCCGTGATGAGCGTCTCAGTCGTGAGGACCATCGCGGCGATCGACGCGGCATTCTGGAGCGCCGATCGCGTGACCTTGGCGGCGTCGACGATGCCCTTCTCGAACATGTCGCCGTAGTCGCCCTTGAGGGCGTCGAAGCCGTGACCCGCGGGCAGCGTCTTGACGCGCTCGACGATGACTTCGCCGTGCGCGCCGGCGTTGTCGGCGATCTGGCGGATGGGCGCCTCGAGCGCTCGGCGCAGGATGCCGAGGCCCACGGCCTCGTCGCCGACGAGCTCGACCAGTTCGAGCGCCGGGATCGCCTGGAGCAGGGCCACGCCGCCTCCGGCGACCAGGCCCTCCTCGACCGCGGCCCGGGTCGTCGAGAGGGCGTCCTCGATGCGGTGCTTCTTCTCCTTGAGCTCCACCTCGGTCGCCGCGCCGACCTTGATGATCGCGACGCCGCCGGCCAGCTTGGCCAGACGTTCCTGGAGCTTCTCCTTGTCGTAGTCGCTTGTCGTGTCCTCGATCTGGGCCTTGATCTGGCTCATTCGGGCCTTGATCTGCTCGGGCGATCCCGCGCCGTCGATCAGCGTCGTGTCGTCCTTGGTCGCCACGACCCGGCGGGCCTGACCGAAGTCGGCGACCGCGACGGAATCGAGCTTGCGCCCGATCTCCTCGCTGATGACGGTGCCGCCGGTGAGGATCGCGATGTCACGCAGCAT
>JBIOII010000184.1:0-2262 GCA_044449785.1 Candidatus Limnocylindrales bacterium | reverse complement strand
GCCGACCAGCGGCGAGCAGATCGAGCACTTTGCGCCGGAACTCGCCTGGATAACCCCGTCGTCCCAATGCTGCCTCCTGTCATCGGACAGCAGCATGATTCCAGTTATCCGACTCCACGAAAGGCGGGGCAGACCACCCGACACGATGATCGGAATCATGCCGCTTCGATGATCTCGGCCTGACGGCGCAAGTATGCCCGCTCGTACTCAGCGGAAGGCAGGTAGCCCGTCGCGGAACGGGCGTGTTGGGAGTTCCATAAGCGGACCCAGCCAGCCGGGCACAGAGCCCGACCGAGCGCCGGCCCCCGCGGGATGGCCCAAACGGCCGAATAGGAATCCGCATGCCGCTGCCCGACCCTTGGGGGCATGACGGCGCGCTGGCCGATCCACACCGGCTCCCGGGCCCCCGGCCCGTCGCGACCCGGGTACGCACGCGCCGTCTCCTATTGCACTCGACCGTGAAGCACCACCTGACGAACGCGCGAACCAAGGTTGGAGCGACCGCGACAGCGCGGCTGGTGTGGATTCTCGCGCCACGGCTGCCTGAGCCCGAGGGCGCCGCCCGGTCAGACGGACTAGCGGTCTGCTTGACGAGGTCGTTGGGCTACGGGGTTAGTGCCGCCGAAGGTGAACCTGCAGGGGCGGGGGCGGTGCGTGCAACCAACTCCTCGAAGTCGAGATCGGCGAGCGCAGGCAGGTCGCCGGCAACGGCCAAGACGGACGATCGAGTCGGCCCCTCTGGTACGGCACCGTCCGCTTCGCCGTGGAGACACTCAAGGCCGACAACTGGACCTTCTTCGGGGTCCCGACCGCGTAGATCGTGGCGACGATCACCGTCCTCGGCGCGGCAGCCATCCTCGTCGTCCGCCACGCTCGATCGTCGGGCGCGGGACCCCAGTCCGCCGAGAGAGCGCTTGACAGTTCGCGCCATCACGATATAGCGTGATGGCGCGTAATAGTGCGCTCGCAACCGAGGTCATTCGCATGACTGATCCATTCGGCGGTCCCGGCCGTCACCGCCATGACCGTACCCGCGGTCCGGAATCGCGGGGGCCGTGGTTTCCCCGCCTGATGCTCGACCAACTTCGGGGAGGAGGTCCGGCGCTCCGGCGGGGTGGGATCCGCCCGCTGATCCTCGCCGCCCTTGCCCAGAAGCCGATGCATGGCTATGAGGTCATTCAGGCGCTCGAGGCGGAGAGCGGTGGCCGCTGGCGGCCGAGCGCAGGCTCCGTCTACCCGTCACTCCAGCAACTCTCGGACGAGGGGCTGGTGACGAGCGAGGAGATCGAGGGCCGCCGGACCTACTCGCTCACCGACGCGGGTCGGGCGGCCGTGGCGGCCGTTCCCCCAGGTCGCTCACCCTGGTCGCGAGGCGTTGACCGGGACGCTCCTGACATCCGCTCGCTCACGGTCCAGCTCGTCGGTGCCGGGATGCAGGTCCAGCGCATGGGCTCGCCAGCGGCCCAGGCCGAAGCCCGTAGGATCCTCACCGATGCTCGCCGCCGGATGTACCGGCTGCTCGCGGACGATGAGGGGACAGGCGCCCCAGTGGGCGACCGCGAGGACGGCGCAGCTGCGACCGACGCTTCGCAAGGAACCGGCGGGCAGCGTTCTTCGGCGGCCCGCGTGGCTTCTTGAGCCCCGTGGACGTGCCGGGTATCCCCCGCGGCTCATGAGTCCGGAGGTGGCTCCTTAGCTCGAGGGAGTGGATTCGCACGACGGACCAACGGGCCCGAGACGAGCTGGAGCACGTGCTTCCGCGGGGCTGGGCGCTCGACGACGCGAAGCCGATCTTCGGCAGCCATTGGCAGATCGAGCTTATCGAGACGCGGGATGACCGCGATATCCACCTGAGCGTCACCGCGGCGTCGATTGCGGCTGCCGTCGAGGCATCTCGAACGTGTCGATCCCTGAGCGCGCTCGTCGACGCGCTTCCGAGCCAAGCCACCGTGGAGATCTACGTGGGGACTCCGACGCCGGACTGATCGCTGCGCCCGCCGCGACGTCGGGTCCGAGGGTGCTCGCGACACTGTGGCCCTCGTGGATGACCCGCTCAACTGCTACGTTCGCGCCCGGGGTGATCCGAGCGCGAGTCGGGCTTCCGAGCCCAAGGGTCGAACCCCACCCGCCGCGTCCGGACATCCGGCGGCGCGATGGTATGGTGCCCGCCATGGACCGCAGCGACCTTGTGCTTCTGCGGCGGGCACGCGATCAGATGGATCGTGACTTCGCGCGTCCACTCGATGTGGAGGCCCTGGCTCG
>JBIOII010000183.1:0-2282 GCA_044449785.1 Candidatus Limnocylindrales bacterium | reverse complement strand
TACTCGATCTGGAAGCTGGCGCCCGCCCACATCCCGAACAAGTCCCGCGGCTTCGCCCACCGCTCGCTCTCGGGGATGTAGTCGATGCCGTGCTGCTCCACATGAAAGGGCGTGTCCGCTTCCGGGAGCTCCGCTCCCACAGGTGTGTGCGCGATCGCCATCACTGGCTCCTCCGGTCGCCCAAGGACGCCTGCCGCCGACACGAGCACCCAGTCGGCCCGAGCTAGCGCCGTCTAGAGCACCTTGGGCCCTGCTGCCGGGCCGGGTGACATTTTTGGTCGTGGATGCGAGCTCCGCTGCCAGCGTACCCGTGGCCTGTGGTCAACCCCGGACCTACGCTTGGCCCATGGCAGAGCGCCGCGTCTACGGTCTGATCCCGTCCGAGGACGAACCGACCGAGAAGCACTGCGAGTCGGCTATCAAAGGTCGGAGCAAGTGCGGGCGCCGAATCGACACGACCCTCCCCATCCCCAAGGATCTCACGGTCTGTCAAAGATGCACTCGCTTCGATCTGGCCCGACCGTTTCCAGCTCACGCTCCGTGGCGAGGACGGTAACGCGACTCAAACTGACCCACTACCCGCGAGCCGGGCTCGCCGTAGGATCGCCATTGTGGGACATCACGACGCCGTCATCGCTGGAGGAGGCGTGATGTCCGGGCTCTCTAGCGCCGGGCTCGCGGCACGCGACGGGCTCGAGATCTTTGGGGTCGACGCCGGCGTAGGAACGGCTTCCGAAGCGGCCATCGCCATGGAGCTCGGCTGTGAGGGCGTAATGGTCGCCTCTGCCGTCACGCGCGCACGAGATCCGGAGTTGATGGCGAGCGCCTTCGCCAAGGCGGTGCAGGCCGGCTGCGAGGCCCGCCGGGCCGGGCGCATCCCGCGGCGGTATCACGCCGAGGCATACAGCGCGTTCGACGCCATGGCGAACCTCCGCGCCCCTGACCGAGTCGCTCCGCACTCCTCGCCGTCCACAGGTTCGAAGCCGGATGCGCCCGCGCTCAGCCTCGAGCGGTGACCCCGACCCCGGAGGTCGCGCTCTCCATCGCCGGGACCGACTCCGGCGGAGGAGCCGGAATCGCCGCCGATCTCCGAACGTTTGCGGCGTTCGGCGTGTTTGGGACGCTCGTGGTGACCGCGGTCACCGCCCAGAACACGGTCGGCGTCCGCAACATCGTCGCAATGACACCCGAGATGGTCGCGGCGCAGCTCGACGCTGTCCTGGCCGACCTGCCAGTGCGCGCCGCCAAGACGGGGATGCTGGCAACGGCCGGTATCGTGGACCTGCTGGCGAGCAGGAGCGCCGCGGGCCAGCTCCCGCCCCTCGTCGTCGACCCCGTTCTCATGGCGTCATCGGGCGATCCACTGTTCTCCGGCGACGACGTCGTTGGCGCGTACCGCAACCTTCTCGCCCACGCCACGGTCGCGACTCCAAACATCCCCGAGGCCGCTCTGCTCGCCGGGCATCAGATCGGCGACCTCGAGACCATGGAGGTCGCGGCCCGCGAGCTCCATGGTCTCGGACCCAAGCTCGTGATCGTCAAGGGTGGGCATCGACGCGGCACCGAGTCCGTCGATGTCGCGTTCGACGGCCACGCCATCACGCTGCTGCGGGCTCCGTGGATCGACACCCCGAACGTGCACGGCACCGGGTGCACCTTCTCAGCGGCGATCGCCGCGAACATCGCCCTCGGCCTCGAGCCGCTCGAGGCCACAATCGCGGCGAAGAAGTTCGTCACTCGAGCGATCCGGATGAGCTCGCAGTGGCGACTCGGCTCGGGCCACGGGCCGCTCGATCAGCTCGGCGCGGCGGCCGGGCAGGCCGACACGGACTGACGTGGGACTCGGATCGTTCAGCGCGTGCTTTCCAATCTGTATTCCTGGACAGCCTTGGTGCTGATCAGACCCCGTGGATGGGATTTTCGGCACCCACGGGTTCTCGGCACCCACAGGCACGGCTCGCGCTCCTGCTGGAGGCGCGACCTGGGACGTTGGTGCAGGGGCTAAGGGTCATAGGGAACATTGGTCATGAGAACCCAACCGGCTAAAGACGTACTCCCCGTGAGGAGGGATGGCGTCGAAAAGCGGGTTCGAGGAGGCGACCCCGGCGACGGCTACGGCGGACCGCACTCGATGTCGAGTTGCCATCTCCGTGGCCCAACTGCACCGAAGTGTTGAACCCACAATGCGGACAGGCATGGGTTGTGCACGTCACGAACGACAAATGGTGACTGAACCACGTCTCCAAGGACAGGTCTGTCGGGCAAGCGTCCCTCGAACATGT
>JBIOII010000182.1:0-2293 GCA_044449785.1 Candidatus Limnocylindrales bacterium | reverse complement strand
GTGTTGGGGTCGGTGTTGGCGTTCGGGTCGGCGGCACAGTCGAGTTAGGTGCCTGCGTCGGTCCGGAGGTGGGCGTCATCGTCGCGCCACCAACCTCGGTCAGACCCGCGCTCGAACCGGCCGACGGGCCTTCGTCAGGGCGGGCCGACGGCCTCGAGGTGGAAGCCTCGACTTGATGCTGCGAGGCGGCGGGAGACGGGCTGGGCGAGATCGGCCCGTAGGCAACCACCGGGGAGGTTGGCCCGCTCGGAACGACGCTCAGCAAGAGGCTGCCTTCGAAGGCCAGCAGGACGAGGGCGATGGCCAGCGCCACCAGCGTCGCGTCGCGGCGAAGTCGGCCGCCCCGCGGCGCCGCAGTGACAACGACCGGGCGCGGGATCTCAGGACCGATCAGCGCAGCTGGGAGCAGAGGCTCGACCGCGCCCGTCATCGACTTGGCGACGCATGTCAGGCAGCTACGGCGCGAGGTGCTCCAGCACTCGTTGCAGACGAACTGGCGGCATTCATGGCAGAAGCGGAAGCTCTGGACGAACGACTGGTAGGCCGCGTCGTCCACCTTAGCCAGGAGTTGCTGTCGGGCCGTGTCGTAACCGGCCCCCAGGCCCTCGTTGTATCGGAATGTGCGCCCGGCTCCCATCGCGAACGCTCGGAGCTTTCCCCCGAGGCCGAGCTTCCGGCTCGACGGCGGCAGCACGAAGCGCGTCTTGCACCGCTCGCAGGCGTACTGGATGACGGCCGGGGCTTCCACGGGGGTGGTCATCGGCTTGCCTGACCCACGGCAGATGTTCCTCAGCTAGCTCGCGGCGGGGGTTCGATTCATTACCCAGCGAAGTTCATTGGTGTGGCGCTCCACCGAGTAGAGCCAACCCGCCCTGGTGATCCGAGCGCACGCGATTTCGTTCGGGGACGCGCTGAACGTCCCACCTGTGACTCAGGTACTTTCGTACATAGGGCCGGCCTTGGCTACCACCTAAGTGGGAAAGCGGTGACAATCCGCAGCAGCGCGTCCGCAGGTCGGCGTGGAAGCGATTGCGGACCCGGGTCATCTCGGCCACGACATCTTCACGGGCCTCGACGAGCAGCCGGACCTCGAGGCTCGCGTCGGGCGACGGGACCGGCGGCAGGTCCGATCCGCGGGCGGTCACCCGGGCGATGGCGAGGGCGTCACTCGGGTCGCTCTTGCCGGCTCGCCGCCCCCAAACGCCGAGTCCTCGATGCCGATGACCGTGTCATGCCCGACCCCGGCCGCCCAGTCGAGCAACGCGCGATGGCCAGCCGGGTCGTTGTCGAGCGTGCGTCGGTCTTGCCACCGGGCCCAACGTATACGCCTACGTTCCTCCTCTCCAGCCATCCGGTCCCAGGCCAGCGGGAGTCGGCCTGGAGGATTGGCCCCCGATTTCGGAGTCGATCCCTCAGTCCAGGCCTAGGCGATCGAGGTGGCCTTCATGATGGCCATCGCCGACGCCGGGCGTGGAAGCGGCCTGCGCCGCATCGGCATGCTGCCGCCTCCGCCGTTGTGCGTGATCGACGAACTGGCCGAACGGAAGCGGCGGGTCGGCCGGTCCTGACCCTCACGAGCCGCGCCTGCGACGGCTCCGGAGGGCGCCACGGCACGGGTGGGCCCAGGTTGACCAAGGTACCCCCCCATCGGGGTAGAGGACAGGGGGCGTATGTTTGTCGTCCTACGACCCTAGAACGGTGACCGGTTTGGTCGGTCTTCTTGGAAGGATGACCTCGCAGCCATGACCGTCCGAACTGGAGGCGAGCGAATGAACTTGATCTGTTGGTTCCGGGACCATAGAGCTTGCCAATGCTGGATGTGTCAGGCCGAAGGGCTGACGGTATGCTCACGTTGCGGAACGGCGCTGAGGTTGCCGATCAGTGACGGGATTCGCGCCGCTCGAGATGTCCGACCTCGGGCTAACGGTGACGCCCGAAGGCTGCAGCCGCGCTGGCATCCCTAGAGTCCCTTGCAGCAACCGGCCAGGAATGATCCGGCCGAGCGCGTAGACTCTCAACAGGACCGTACCTAAGCGCCCGCCACTGCCCCTCAAGTGGCGGGCGTCTCTGTGCCTGCCTCCGGCCGCCCAAACAGACCCGCGACCGGCCCGCGTACGGGGCATCTTGAAGCGCGCGATCCTCAGCTTCGACGGGCTCTGGCCACTTCGGCCTTCCTTGCCTGACGCGTCGCCGCATGACGCTCCGCGCTTCCGGCAGATCAACCCGTTCGGCGTGCGCTCAGACAGCCCGCCGTCCCCGCGCGTCAGGAACCGACCAGGCCCCCAGTTCGGTC
>JBIOII010000181.1:0-2343 GCA_044449785.1 Candidatus Limnocylindrales bacterium | reverse complement strand
CTGTGCCGCGTACTGCGCCATGCTGCCTGGCTGCGGCAGCAGCGCCACGTCGGGCGGGTTTCCGGCCTGGATCCGGACGTTCAGATCCTGCTCGAAGTTCTTGTCGCCCGTGTACTTCACCGTCACGCCAGTCGCATCCTCGAACGGCTTGACGGCGAGATTGAACTGGTCCGACTCCGGCGCCCCGAAGGCGCCGTATACGGTGACAGTCTTGCCACTGAGGTTTCCGCTGCCGGCCGCTGACGGTGCCGACGAGGCACCCCCGGCCGGTGCCGACGTCGCACCACTGCTGCACGCGGCGATGACGATCGCAAACGCCGCTGCGAGCACCACAACGCGTCGCGCCATGGTTGTCTCCATGAGTTCCTCCTTGCTCCTCGTAACACGATCGTCGCCAAGGGACGTTTGACAACGTTGTCAGCACCCCTTATAGCGCCCACTTGACCGCGTGTCAAGATCGAATCACAATGCGACAGATGAGGCATCAGACATCGTTGTCTTCGCCGGCAATCAGGGGTCTCGGGTGAGGGCACGGCCGACCATGCGCGACGTCGCGGCCCTTGCGCGCGTGAGCCTCAAGACGGTCTCGCGGGTGGTCAACCGCGAGCCGGGTGTGTCCCCCGCCCTGACGGCCCGGGTCGAGCGCGCTGCCCGCCAGCTCGACTTTGTGCCAGATCTCACGGCCAGCAGTCTCCGCAGGGCGGACCGCCAGTCGGCGACGATCGGCTTGCTACTCAAGAACGCCGCGAACCCGTTCTCGGCGTCGCTTTACCGGGCGGTGGAGGATGTTGCCCGCGCCCGCGGGGTCGTCGCGTTTGCGGGGAGCCTTGACGAGGACGCAGACCGGGAGCGCGACCTTGCGGGGCTGTTCGCTGCCCGCCGCGTCGATGGCCTCATCGTCGTGCCGGCCGGCAAGGATCAAAGCTACCTGCAGAAGGAGCAACAGGCCGGACTTCCCATCGTGTTCGTCGACCGGCCGCCCTCGTTCCTCGACGCCGACGCTATCCTGACCGACAATCGCGAGGGCGCCCGCGTCGGGGTCCGGCACCTCCTGCGGTTCGGTCACCGGCGGGTCGCCTATCTCGGCGACCTGCTCACGATCACCACGGCCCGAGAACGGCATGACGGGTACCTCGACGCGCTCGCCGGCGCTCAGCTGACGGCCGACCCGGATCTCGTCCGCGACGACCTGCACACCAGCGACGAAGCGGAGTCCGCCGCCCTCGACCTCATGGGCGGCGCCCTTCCGCCGACCGCCATCTTCGCCAGCCAGAACCTGGTCACGATCGGCGCCATCCGGGCACTTCGCCGGCTGCACCTCCAGCATCGTGTTGCGCTGGTTGGGTTCGACGACTTCCTTCTGGCCGACCTCCTGGAGCCAGCCGTTACCGTGGTCGCCCAAGACCCGGCGACAATCGGCCGCCTGGCCGCGGAGACCCTCTTCCGGCGCCTGGACGGCGACAGGTCGCCAGCGTCGACGGTGATCGTGCCGACTCGCCTGATCCCGCGGGGCAGCGGCGAGATCCGACCTCCGGCCTAGGCAGGCTGACGCTTCGCGCGCCGATCCTGCCTCGCAGGTCGGGGATCGACGTGACGCTGGCGCACGGGTTACTGGTCCGACCGGGGAAGGCTCGGCCTCTCGATCCGCTACACCGAGCGCCTTGCCGACGAGGGAGCCGTCACCTCGGTCGGCTCGAAGGGCGACAGGTAGGCTCGACCTGCCA
The DNA here is from genome assembly GCA_044449785.1 of Candidatus Limnocylindrales bacterium. Taxonomy (GTDB): domain Bacteria; phylum Chloroflexota; class Limnocylindria; order Limnocylindrales; family CSP1-4; genus Fen-1039. Next base: position 619 of record JBIOII010000181.1, on the reverse strand, counting down.
GCGCAGCGCGGGGGTCGGAATCGAGCAGCCAGTCGGCCAGGGCTCGGCCCACGATTTATGGGGGCACTGCGAAGTGCGAACCCGTCACCGCTGGTGGGGCTTGTTGTTCTGGCGCACCCAGAGGGGTACGGACCCCCGACGCGATGCCGAACCTGGCGCCCCTAGATGGCGCCTGTCTTGTCCAGATCGGGCGAGGTCAGCTGCTCCCGCGAGGGGCCCGTCACCCATCGATGCGGTTCGCCGGCCGGCGCCCGAGGTCCCGAGCCGGGCCGGTACCCGCGTCGCTCGGCCAGGAGATGGGCAGCCTCAGCCCGCCGAGACCCCGGCCCGGGCGAGCGCCTCGGCAACCCGCTCCCCGCGCGCGCCCGGGGTCGTCTTGGCGTACCGCCGGGTCTCGCTCCGATCGGCGATCTCCTCGCCAGCTGATGGCGACGGCGGCGTGACGAGTCGCATCGTCCCCGGGGAACTTCACCCACCCGCGATTAGAAGATCCGCCGGACCCAGGCGCTCGTGACTCCGGCCTACGTTGAACTCGTCGAGCCACGGGAGGTCGACCAGGTCGGCCTTGCTTGTCATTACGCGGACTTGCGCAACTAGGCGCTCGTGGTGTCGCCGGCTT
>JBIOII010000180.1:0-2375 GCA_044449785.1 Candidatus Limnocylindrales bacterium | reverse complement strand
TTGCTGATGGGTTTAGTGTCACGCCTTGACAGCGACAATATCCGCCCGCGTAACTGACGTTCTTATGCAACCAACCGACCGGTATGCCGACGATCACGGCATGTCTTTGGCCTCTGCCGTCTCGGATCTGCTCACCCGCGGCCTGGAGGCATCCAGTAGCGAGGTGTCGGTCCGTACGCTCGAGAGGCGCGCACAGCAACTCCAGGGTGACTTGGCTCGGGTGCGGGAGGCGGCTTCAACAGTTGATGGTCGGTTGCAGCAGGTGCTTGGCTCGTGTCAGTGCGGTCAGGATTTGACGGGCAGGGATCTCCTGCTCGTTGGTCGGTGTCCGAAGTGCAGCCGTGGCGTCGCAAGCCTCCTGGCAGGAGGTGGCGAGGGCGGCGGGTCTCTCAACCGCAGTGAACTCGCGCCGTTCATGACCGGCATCGGCGTCGCGCTCGCACTCATCGTGCTGGCATACGCGGCCTCTAAAGAGTAGGCGGGAGAAATGGACCACCCAACTGATCCCAAGGCACGAAGACTCGAGACGTTTCTGAGACGCTGGCTCGGGGAACACCCGGCCTGGCAGTACGACCCGCAGACCTCGGGGGGCCGGAATCACGAGCTCCGTGGATCAACCGAGTTATCGCTGGAGTTGGTCCAGGACGCGGAGTTCGCAGAGATTGGGCTTGCGAGCTGGTTCGGATCGCCCGACGGACGGCTCATCGGGTCGGTTGTAGCGGTCGTGCTTCCGCAGCCAATGGCGCTTGAGTACACGTTGCTGGTCGATGCAGTGAAAGCCGCGGCCGAGGCCAAGCAGCGTGAGCAGTGGTGGCAGGCGGCGGGCGCCACGCTGCTCGCTGGCGCCGCGCTTCTTGCGCTTTCCAAGACCGTGAGATCTCTTATCGACGGGGATAAGCAGCCGACCGGGCATCGTCGCAAGATCGGTGCCCGAGCCAGCCGAGGGGCTGGCCGGAGGGGCTAGCCACGACATCGCCTTTACCCTATCTGGGCTTGCCCCGGTTCGACGGACAGATTCGCTAAGCCGCTTTGGGTTGCTTGAGCCGCTGCTCCTCGTACTCGGCGGGGGTGAGATTGCCGAGCGTCGAGTGTAGCCGGCCGCGGTTGTAGAAGACCTCAATGAACTCGAAGATGGCCGCCCGAGCGGCAGCTCTCGTCGGGAACGTAGAGCGGTAGACGAGCTCTTCCTTGAGCGTGGAGAAGAAGCTCTCGGCGACGGCGTTATCCCAGCACTGGCGGGGACGCGACAGCGACTGCAGCCCCTTGTGCTTGTCCAAGAGCGCCCGGAAGTCCCCGGACGTGTATTGACTGCCGCGGTCCGAATGCCAGACGAAACCAGGCTCGGGATGGCGGGCCCTGATGGCCATGGTCAGGGCGTCGACCACGAGGGATGCCCGCATGTGGTCGGCCATCGAGAAGCCGACGACCCGCCGGCTCGCCAGATCGAGACACGTCGCCAGATACAGCCAGCCCTCGTGAGTGCGGATGTAGGTGATGTCGCCCAGGTAGACGCGATCGAGGGCGACCGAGTCGGGAGAGAAGGCACGCCGGAGACGGTCGACCATTGTCGTGTTCGCCTCCGGATCGGGGATGGTGGTTCGGATCTTGCGCCGACGACATCGGCCGACAAGGCCGCGCTTGGTCATTAGGCGGGCCACTCGCTTGCGACCGACGCCCTCGCCTTCGCGGGCCAGGGCGGCCGTGATCCGGGGTGCGCCGTATGTGGCGCGGCTCTTGGCGTGGATCTCGACGATCTTGGCCTCGAGCTTCGCGTCCTCGAGCGCGCGAGGGCCCGGGCGATGGTGATGCCAGCCGTAGAAGGCGGAGCGAGAGACCTCCATCAGAGCGCAGGCGGATGCCACGTTGCGCTCTGCGACCTTCTCCGCCTTGATGAACGGGTAGACGCTCATCGGGTCTCGCGGGCGAAGAAACTCGCTGCTCGTTTCAGAAGATCTCGCTCCTCGCGCAGGATCCGGTTCTCGCGCCGGAGGCGGGCCAGCTCCTCGCGCTCGGCGCTTGTCAGACCTTCGCGGCGGCCGGCGTCGATCTCGGCCTGGGCGATCCAGCGGCGGACCGCCGTCTCCGATAGATCGAGGTCTCTCGCCACCGCGCCGATCGAACGCTCGCCGCTGCGACACAGCTCGACCACCTGGGCTTTGTACTCGTCGGGGAACGACCGTCTCGGTCGTCGCTGCTGTTCCATAACCACCATGATGAACATCCTTTCCCGGCCTGTTCGGCCGATGTCAGATGTCCGTCAAAGCGGGGCAATGCCATACGTCGTTTACTGGTGGAGAACCCGCGACCCCCGACCGATGACCTGCGCGGACCCGGAGAGCAGGCTCTCCTCATGTTCGAGCCGCGCGAAATCGACG
>JBIOII010000179.1:0-2619 GCA_044449785.1 Candidatus Limnocylindrales bacterium | reverse complement strand
CGGGCACGAGCGGGACGCGGGCGACGAACGGTCGCCGAAGATCGGCCAGCAGCGCGAGGTTCCGGAGGATCGGCGCGTTGTCCTGGCCGGTCCACCGCCGATGCGCCAACGGGTCCATGACCTTGAGGTCGAAGAACACCAAGTCGGCGCGTCGGGCGAGCGCCACGAAGGCCTCCTTGCCGCCGTAGCCGGACGTGTCGAGCACGACGTGAACGCCCGGCAGAAGGTCGATGACCTCCGCCACGAAGGCGGCCTGGGCGAGCGGCTCACCGCCGGAGAATGTCACGCCGCCCTCGTTGGAGGCAAGGATGCCTGCCTGCCGGGAGAGGATCTCGGCAAGCTCCGCGGCCTCGTAGGACCGGCCCACCGTTCGGTCGCCCGTCGGCGAACGCATGACCTGCGGGGCGGTGTCGAGTCCTTCAGGGTTGTGGCACCAGGTGCACGCCAGGGGACAGCCCTTCAGGAACACGGTCGTCCGGATCCCAGGCCCGTCATAGAGAGTGAACTCGCGGACGTCGAACACGATCCCGCTCGTCACGGCTGCCCCTCTCGCGGAGGCCGTAATCCACGGCGCGCGCCGGCCGGGCGTCGCCCGCGAGATGCCAGCCGTCCGCTCACGGCCGGTCCACGGCGGCCGGCCCTGGAAACGTCCGGCCCTGGATCGTCTCGACCATCGCCCAGAAGTTCTCCAGTGGCGTGTCCAGCTGCACGTGGTGGGTCGGCCCGAGGATCAGGCCGCCGCCGCGGCCGATGGTGCGCAGCCTGGTCTGGACTTCGGCGCGAACGTCGTCGGGCGAGCCGAAGGGCAGGGTGTGCTGCTCGTCGAGGGAGCCCCAGAAACACAGCCGATCGCCGAACCGGCGCTTCAGCTCGGCGGGGTCCATGCAGGCGGGCTGGACCGGGTTGAGCACGTCGAGGCCGATCTCGATCAGGTCCGGGGTGACGTCCCAGATCATTCCGTCCGAGTGGTAGGCAACCTTGACGGCCGGGTTTATGGACTTGACCCGAGCGATGAGCTCGGCCATCCGCGGCTTGAGGTGGCGACGCCAGAGGGCAGGGGAGATCAGCATGCCCGTCTGCATCCCGATGTCGTCGCCCGTCCAGATCATGTCGACGCCCATGCGCGTCAGCCGCTCCGCGGCCCGGAGGTGGTAGCGGAAGGGGATCTCCAGGATCGCGTCCGCGACGTCCGGCTCCGCGACCAGGTCCATCATCAGCTGCTCGTAGCCGCGCAGCGCCCAGGCCGTCTCCCAGATCGTGGTGACCGTGACGCCGACGATGTAGTACTCGGCGCCGAGCTCCCGGATCACGCGTCCGGCCTCCTCGTAGAGCTCCGGTCGGTCGGGATCCGGCGCGCGGTACGACGCGATCGCTGCGTCGCTCGCCAGGGGCCTGCCAACCATCTCCGTGTAGCGGCCGGTCCCGAACGGGGTCTCGTACGGCTGTGAGCGCCAGGTCACGCCCCACTCGTCCGTGTAGTCGTCGAACCCCTGGTAGTACGAGTTCGCCCAGCCAACCGAGGTGAGGATCAGGTCCTCGTCTAGGGCGATCTCGAGCTCGTTCGTGTTGCCTCCGCCGTGGGGGTTGTGGATGGCCCGTCGGGACGGGGCGACGAGGCCGCGGGCCTCGAGGTCTGCGCGGAGCCGATCCGCGAACTCGGGCGTGAAACTGATCTGCATGGGGCAGCGATCGGGTTCCTCGTGGGAGAGGGCGGCGATGACGCGATCGCGGTGACGCACCCGGTTCAGCCCCGCCTTAGACACAACGGTCGCTCACCCGGTGAGTGTGCCAGCATGGACCGGCCGGCGTTGCGCCGGCGCCGACAGCGGGGCTGCGGGCGGTGGAGAGTGCGCCTGCGCCGCGGCCCGCGCCGTAAAGTTGCGACGTTACGCGGCCCTGTTGGCCGATCGCCGCAGCGGTGGAGTGCACACGATGACCCCACGTGAGCGCGTGCAGCGCGCCCTCGCCCACCAGGAGGCCGATCACGTCCCGATCGACCTCGGATCGTCGATCGTCAGCTCCATCACGAAGGCGGCGTACGTCCCACTCATGGCACACCTCGGCCTGCCGACAGGCGAGGTGACGATCTACGACGAGGTCCAGCAGCTCCCGTTTCTGTCGGAGAGTCTTCTGCAGCGCTTCTCGGTCGACACCCGGATGGTCCAGCTCCCGCCGACGCACGTTTCCGGCGTCGAGATCCTGGACGAGGGCGAGTACTGGGCGATGTACGACCGGTGGGGCTCGAAGCTGCAGATGCCGAAGGCGAGCCCGCTGTACTACGACTGGGTCGAGTTCCCGATCCGCGACTTGACGATGGAGTCGCTCGACGCATACCGCTGGCCGCAGCCCGACCCGCCGGAGGTCGTCGCGACGCTTCGGGAACAGGCGCAGTGGCTCCACGGGCACGCAGACTACGCGCTCGTCGGGAGCGGGATCATCGGCGGCGGGATCTTCGAGCAGCCGTGCCGGACCGTCGGGCTGGAGCAGTTCATGATGGCGATGGTCACGGACCGACCGTTCGCCGAGCGGCTGATGGACCGGATCACGGACATCTACATCGAGTCCGTGGACCGCTACCTCGAACAGGTCGGGGAGTACATCGACGTCTTCACCTACTGG
>JBIOII010000178.1:0-2624 GCA_044449785.1 Candidatus Limnocylindrales bacterium | reverse complement strand
GCCCGGGTCCTGGTGGGTGAAGCCGGTGTGGTCCTGACGCCACACCAATGAACTCAGCACGTAGTTGAGCGTCGCAATCGGGCGCCGCCACGGGATGTCGCGTGTCACCTTCAGCCACTTGGCGTGCTGGTTGAACAGCGAATCGATGATGTGGATGAAGGCTTCGTAGCAGTTGAACATGCCGTGCCGGCCCGTCAGGAGGTAGCCCTCCAGCCAGCCCTCGCACTGGTGCTCGGACAGGACCTCCATGACTCGGCCGTCCGTCGAGAGGACGTTGTCGGCGGCGTCCTCGGGGATCACCTGGGCGTCCCAGGCTTTGCCGGTCACCTCGAAAATCGCCTGGAATCGGTTCGAGGCCGTCTCGTCGGGGCCGAACATCCGGAAGTTGTCGGGATTGCCGGCCATTACATCGCGGACAAACGTGCCTGCGACAAAGGTCGCCTCGGCAATGGTGCCGCCCGGCTTGGGCACTTCGACTGCGTACTTGCGGAAGTCGGGCATCATCAGCTCGCGTAGCAGCAGGCCGCCGTTTGCGTGCGGGTTGGCGCCCATTCGACGGTCACCGATCGGGGCCAGCGCGGCCAGCTCGGCTCGAAGCGCACCCTTCTTATCGAAGAGCTCTTCGGGCTTGTAGCTGCGCATCCAGCTCTCGAGCAGCTTGCGGTGGGTTTCGTTGGTCCGCACCTCCCCCATCGGAACCTGATGCGCACGCCAGGTTCCTTCGACCTTCTTGCCGTCTACGACCTTTGGGCCGGTCCAGCCCTTGGGCGTTCGAAGGACGATCATCGGCCAGGCCGGGCGCCCCGTCGCCTTACCCGACCGAGCGGCCGACTGGATGTCTCGGATCTCATCTAGGACCGTGTCCAGGGTCGCCGCCAGCTGCTGGTGGACCAAGGCAGGGTCGTCGCCCGTCACGAAATACGGCTGGTATCCGTAGCCGATCATCAGGTCGCGCAATTCGCTCTCGGGAATGCGGGCCAGGACGGTCGGGTTGGCGATCTTGTAGCCGTTGAGATGCAGGATCGGGAGCACAGCGCCGTCGCCCACCGGGTCGAGGAACTTGTTCGAGTGCCAACCGGTCGCAAGCGGTCCCGTCTCGGCCTCCCCGTCGCCAACGATGCAGCACACGAGCAGATCGGGGTTGTCGAAGGCGGCGCCGTAGGCGTGCGACAGCGAGTAGCCGAGCTCTCCGCCCTCGTGGATCGAGCCGGGAGTCTCGGGGGCGACGTGGCTCGGGATGCCGCCCGGGAACGAGAACTGGCGGAACAGCTTCCGCATGCCGTCCTCGTCGCGGGTGATGCTCGGATAGAACTCGTTGTAGCTGCCCTCGAGGTAGGTATTCGCGACCAGCCCGGGCCCGCCGTGGCCGGGACCGATGATGTAGATCGCGTTCAGGTCGCGGGCCTTGATCTCGCGGTTCATGTGGGCGTAGATCAGGTTGAGGCCCGGCGTGGTGCCCCAGTGGCCCAGCAGGCGGGGCTTGACGTCGCCCGGCTCCAGCGGTCGGCGGAGTAAGGGGTTGTCGAGCAGGTAGATCTGGCCGACGCTGAGGTAGTTGGCCGCGCGCCAGTAAGCGTCGATGAGGCGGAGCTCGTCGGCGCTGAGCGGTCCCTTCGCTGTCACCGCGCTGTCAGCCATGTTGCGTCTCCTTGGGTCGATTTGAGTCGGTTCGAGTCCATGCCGATCGGGACGCCGTTCGCGTCGTCAATCTTGAACGACTCACAGATCGATTGCCATGGAATGCGATAGGGCTTTGCGGACGCGGATCACGCCCGCCGCGTAAGCTCGCAGTGGCTCCCAATGCCTCATCGCTCTCGGCGCCTTCTCGAGATCGAGAGGCGGTTGATGCAGGCGGGCAAGACGGGCCCCGCCCTAGCACGTCACCAATCGATCTAGATCTCGAATCGATCGCCCTCGGTGACCAGCTGGATCTGGCCGGAGAAAGCGGCCTTGGCGGCCGCCAGCGCCTCCGCGCGCGAGTGGCCCGAGAGGATGTGCGTCAACAGCAGGCGAGAAGCCCCGCCAGCGGTGGCTGCGCGTGCGGCGTCGCCGGATGTGATGTGCTGGGCGTCGGGGGCACCCGGCCCCGCCCCGAAAGTGGCTTCCGACAGGAGCGTGTCGCCGGCCCGGATGAGGGGCACGAGGTCGTCGAAACGGCCGACGTCTCCTGAATAGACGAGGCCTGCGTCCGCGCCACCCGCTGCGCCGCCACTCGCGCCACCCGCTGCGCCGCCACCCGTCGCCGAGCCACCCGCCGCAATTCGGAACGCGTAGCTCTCCTCGGTGTGGGCAACCCGCCGGATATCGACATCGAACGGGCCGAAGCGGTGGGCGCCCTCTGATAGAGCTTCGACGTCGAGCGAGTCGGCCGTGAAACCCGCGTGCCCGTCCAGCGCGTCCAGCCGGGCGGCAAGTCCTGCCGGGCCCACGACGCGGACGTGCCGCGGAGGGTCGAACTCCCACTTGAGGTAGTGCCGCAGCGGGACCATGTCGACGAAGTGGTCGGGGTGCAGGTGGCTCACGAGCAGGGCGGTCAGCGTGCTCGGGTCCAGTGTGGATGCAAGGTTTGGATATGCGCCCTGGCCGAGATCGAGGAGCAGGGCGTCGCCGCCGATCCGCAGCAG
>JBIOII010000177.1:0-2637 GCA_044449785.1 Candidatus Limnocylindrales bacterium | reverse complement strand
GGAACTCGACGCGATCGACACGGCGGCCCTGCCGGACGACGCGGCCGCCGACGTTTCGTCGGCGCAATACGCCACGAGCCAGGCCGCGAGTTGGGATCAATGGAGCCAGGGCGACCTGGCGGACGCCGCGAGCTGGCGGGACCAGGCCGCGGGCGACGTCCAGTCCGCTGAGGAGTGGGCCGCGCTCGGCAACATGGACGCCGCCCAGGAGGAGCTGGATTCCGCCGGGACCGCCGCCGACATCGGCAGCGACACGGCCGGAACCGCGGCCACGGACCTGGGCATCGGCGCCGGCTACATGGACAGCGCCTCTACTGACATATCGTCGGCCGCAGACGTGAGTTCCTACGACACCGGGTCGACCGACGCCGGCACCGACGTATCCGTATAGCTTCGAGGGCGGGATGTCGGTCACCTGCGGGCTCGATTTCGAGCGTCAGATCTCTTCGACGAGCGTCGAGACGCGGCGCGCGATCGACGAGTCGCTGCGCGACCTCGGCTTCCAGATAACCGTCGACCAGCTGACCAGGATCGAGGCCAAACGCGGCGGCATGCTCGGCTACTCGCTCCTGATGAAGAAGCAGATGCCGCTCCATGCCGTGTTCGAGTTCTCGCCTGAAGACGCAGGCTGCCTGGTGGCCGGCCACCTGACCGACAACGTCAAGATGCTGGGCAAGACCTGGGGCGTGAACCGCCAGTACCGTGAGATCTTCGACGAGATCTCCCGGCATGTAGATCTGGGCCTGGCGAAGCTGGACCCCACGGGGTCGGGGACCTTCGCCGAGCCGCGGTTTTGGAGCAAGGCCGCCGACATCGGCTTGCTCGAGCAGAGCAACGCTCTGACCGCGAAGGCGGTGGGTGGGGCGGTGAACGTCGCCGGCAAGGCCCTCGACGCTCCGCCGGACACGATGCCGAAGGCCTGGAAGGGCGTCGATTCGGTCACATTCACGTCATCCGCGGGCGTCGCCGTCCTGACCCTCGCCGAGACTCAGGCCGATCTCGGCGTGGCCGTGATGGTGGTCTCACACCCGGGCTCCATGCCTCAGAACCTGACGCACGACGTCGAGAGGTTCGCGGGATCGGTCGAGAAGACGCTCACCGCGGCCGGCGGCCGGGCCGCCCAAGTAGAAGTCACCGACGCACAGCGGCCGGTGTTCGAGTTCCTCCGTCAGCAAGGCCAGATCCGCTCCGATCTGCCGATGCGCGAGCTCCACATCTGCCGAAGCTGCCGGCTCGAGAAGATCACCAACCCTGAATACGAACGCATCGCAGCCCGTAACGAGAAGATCGGCGACCTGGTTGCCGGGGTGGGTGCCACTATCGGTAAGGGCGGCATCTCACCGACTTTCGTGCTCGGTCAGATCTTCAAGATGAAGCGCCTCGACCCCGATTTCGTGTGCTCCCGCTGCCAGGGGCTGGAGGCGGACGAGCGCGTCGTAACCTTCTGCCCCACCTGCGCCGATCTGCAGCGTGACGTCGTCCTGCGGCTGTGTTCGAAGTGCGGTTACGACTTCCGAAGCACCGTGGCGAGCGCGCCTCTCTGGTCCGAGCCGAAACAGTCCGAGCCGGAACCGGCCGCCGCGGGTGCCTCCGCGCCCGAAGGTCCGAATGGATGGAACGGCGCCGACCCGGTGACCGACGTACCTGCGGCGCTCCCCGCCGGCACGGTGGCGCTGTCCTTGTCACCTACGCCTGGGTCCGAGAGGCCACCGACCGCCGCGTCGCCGTCCGAACGGCCGCCGGCGGCGGTTGACGTCCTGACCTCCGCAGCGGCCGCAGCGTCCGTGGCCACTGCAGCCCTGCCCGCCCCGGCGCCGCCGGCGCCGCCGGTCCAGACCTCGTGGCCTCTACCGGGCGATGTCCCGCTCGGGGTGCCCGTGACGGGCAAGCGCGGCGGCAAGGTCTGCCAGATGTGCCGCCGCGAATACCCGCATCTGTGGCGAGTCGTCATCGCGACGCCGGCCGGTTACGAGGAGCGGTTCCTGTGCGGGACCACCGTGACCTGCCAGATGCCGTCGCGCGTGCCCGCGGTCGAGGTCTGACCGCAGGTCAGCGCCGCGATTACTGACCGCGTTCCGGCTAGACGCGCAGGCGTTTCAGCGGTGCTCCCGTGCCGTACTATCGTCTTCCAGCCCAGAGGCCGGACGCCGGGCTCGCCTCCGCCACCCGACGGCCGCTCGACGCCCTGACTCGGACTGCCCATCTCACGCCACTGGACGACCATTGCAAGCACTCGACCGCACCCGGTGGAGCGCGCGGCTCACCGGCCTGACCGGCCTGCGCGGCCGGCAGCTCGCCCGAGTCGCCGCCGCCGCATCCGCTGCCCTCGTGGTCCTGGGCGCCACTGCGATCAATCAGAACGCCCCTTACGACATCCACGCCGGGATACCGGCACGCGTCATCGCCGGGCTCGCGCCGCTGATCGCCGCCGCCGTCGCCGGCTACGCGGTATTGCGGCCGTGGCCCGGGTTCCTTGCCGTACTGCTCCTGACGCCGGTCTTCGACGTGCCCCAGGTGTGGCTCAACGTCGGTCCGGTCCAGGTCATCGAGCAGACGCTGTTCGTTGGCGTTCTGGCGCTGGGCCTCGTGCTGCGGCCCCGCCCCCCAGGCGTCCTCACCCCGGCGGCCGGCCCCGCG
>JBIOII010000176.1:0-2657 GCA_044449785.1 Candidatus Limnocylindrales bacterium | reverse complement strand
GGGTGGGGCAGACGTGCTGGCGAGGCAGAGGAAGCTGTCAACGGATGAGAGAACGAATAAACGGATCGACCGTTCGCGCTGAATCAAACGAAAAATCCGCGACAATCCGCGGCAACAAATCCGTGTCCTGTCTGTGTTCATCTGCGGCAAAACGATGAGGCTCGTCACCGTCGCCGAGATGCAGCGCCTGGAGCGGGAGTGCGCTGTGCCCGTCGGTCAGCTGATGGAGAACGCCGGCCTCGCCGTGGCGCAAGAGGCGTGGCTGATGCTGGGCGATATCGCCGAGCGGCGAATCCTCGTGCTCGCCGGGCCGGGAAACAACGGCGGCGACGGGCTCGTCGCGGCGCGGCACCTGAAAGACTGGGGCGCTGACGTCATCGTCTACATGCTCATGCCGCGCGCTGAGGACGACGCAGTCTTCCGCCGGGCGGCCGAGCTGGCGATCCCGGCGATCGTCCAGGGCGAGACGGACGCAGGGAAGCGGCTGACCGACGCGATGGGCGGGGCGGAGCTCGTGATCGACGCGCTGCTCGGCACCGGGCGGGCGCGGTCGATCGACGGGCCGCTCGCGGACGTACTCGACATGCTGAAGGGCGTGCGCGCCAACCGCTTGCCGCCGCGCCTGATCGCCGTCGACCTGCCGACCGGCCTGAATGCCGACACGGGCGCCACCGACCGGCACATCGTCGCGGCGGACGAGACGGTCGCCCTCGGGTTCAGCAAGGTCGGACTTCACCTGCTGCCCGGCTCGCAGTTCTGCGGCCGCGTGGAGGTCGTCGACATCGGCATCGCGGCCGCGGCGGACGGCGAGGGGACGGAGCTGCTCTCGCGGCGCTGGGCGCAGGAGCGCTTGCCGGAGCGCCCCGCCGACGCCCACAAGGGCACGTTCGGGAGCGTGATGGTCGTCGCGGGGTCGCCGCGCTATACAGGGGCTGCCTATCTGGCCTGCACCGGTGCGCTGCGGTCGGGCGCGGGCATCGTCACGCTGGCTTGCGGCCGCTCGATCCACCCGATCCTCGCCGCCAAGCTGACGGAGACGACGTTCGAGCCCCTGGAAGACAAGGATGGCGAGCTGACGGCCAACGAGGCGCACTCCGTGCTCAAGGCGCTTTCCCGTGGCTATGAGTGTCTGCTGATCGGCCCCGGCCTCGGCGAGAGTGGGTACACCCAGGCGTTCCTGCGCGGCATCCTGCCTGCCCTCTCGACCGAGCCCCCCCGAGGCTCACATCGGGCGCTGAGGGCGGTGGTTATCGACGCCGACGGGCTGAACAACCTCGCCAGGATGGACGGCTGGCCGGCGCTGCTCAAGGTCCCCGCGATCCTCACGCCGCACCCCGGCGAGTTCGCGCGGCTCACCGGCCTCTCGATCGCCGACGTGCAGGCCGACCGTCTCGCCCTGGCCCGCAAGTACGCCGCCGAGTGGGGCGTCGTTGTGCTGCTCAAGGGCGCGCCGTCGATCGTTGCGGCGCCGGACGGGCGCGCCCACATCAACGCCTTCACGAACCCCGGCCTGGCCACCGGCGGCACCGGCGACGTGCTGGGCGGCACGATCGCCGGCTTCGTCGCGCAGCGCGTGGAGCCGTTCGACGCGGCGAGCCTTGGCCTCTACGTCGGCAGCTGGGCCGCCGAGCTGGTGCGCCAGGAGCTCGGCTCGGCCGGCATGCTAGCCGGCGACGTCGCCAACGCCCTCCCCCGCGCCATGCGCGACCTCCGCGGTGAGGGCGGGTCGAGCCGAACGGTCGCTTCGCGGCCGGACATTTTACAGATGCTGCAGAACGTCCCGACGGAACCGTAGAGACGTAGCACGAATTCGAACCCACCACGAACTCTCCACGGTCGGGGAACAAGAACCCCTTGAGCGGCGAGTTGGGCATCAGCGGTGATATGATGCCCGCGTGCCTGAGCCGCGAGACTATGCGCTGAAGACGGAGAACGCCAAACTCAGCGGCCACGAGGCTGAGGAGGCGTTTTCCGGGTATGGGGTAATGGGACTCCCCTTCGCCTCCGGCCACGTCCTCGGCCTACGCCGCTTCCCCGCCTCCAGCGTCGGGCCCGGCTACTACTCTGTCTGGCACCGTGACCCCGACGGCGACTGGACCTTCTACTCCGATGTCGACCCGCTCAACTCCTGTATCCGCTACTTCGGCGCCGCCGTCATCGGCTTCCGCCACGCCGAGATCAAGGTCGGCTGGCCCGGCCCGCGCCGGCTCACCGTTGACATGCCCTCCGAGGACTTCCACTGGGAAGTAACCGTCACGGCGACGCCGGTCACCCGCACGCTGAACACGATTGGCGGCGTCATCCCGGACTCGCTCTGGCATAGCCGTCGTTTCCTCGGCGTGATGAGCAGGATGGTTGGGCCTATGCTGCGGGCGGGCCGTGTCAACCTGGCTGGCCACGTGCCCAACCAGCAGGCCTATATCGCCAACCCGCGCCTGATCTGGCTCGTGCAATCGAGCACGGCCCGCCTGGCCGACACGGACTTCGGCGAGCCGGGGCCGCTCAAGCAGCAGGCCTTTCTCGGCGACTTCGCCATCCCGCAGCGGGGCGTCCTCGCCGTTGGACAGGCCTACTTCGAGCCGTTCGACGCCGGCAAGCACCTCGCCGTCGCCAGCAAGTCCGGCTGAGCTACGACTGGCCCAGCGGCAAGCACGAGT
>JBIOII010000175.1:0-2672 GCA_044449785.1 Candidatus Limnocylindrales bacterium | reverse complement strand
GATTCCTCGTAACGGGGCAACTTTGGTTGGGGTCGCCCGGTGCGAGACCCGCACGCCGGTAAATGTGGGGAATTGACCCCACTGCGACAACGGGGAGGGAGTGGCCGTTTACCCCGGCCTCTCCCTTACCCACTGAAGACGCAAAGTCGCAACTTTAAAACCTGGCGTCCGGGTTCGACTCCTCGCGGACATCACGGCGTTTTTTGCCCGGCTTCCATTGCCGGCAGGGGGACCTGCGCCGGGCTGGCGAGGTATATGACGAGCGACCGGATTTCATGATCGGACAGCGACTTCCAGAGGTCATCGGGCATCATGGATTGCTCGCTGGCCCGCCGCTCCTCGATCTCGCTCTTGGGAAGGATGATCGTTTCGTTGGCCGTCAGCAGCGTGATCGTGTCCCTGTCCTCGGCGCGGATGACGCCGGTGAGGACCCGGCCGTCGGTCGTGGCGATGACGTGGGCCAGGTAGTCCTTGCCGATCAGCGCGCTTGGGTCGAGCACGTTGGAAAGCACATAGTCGAGGTCCGCCCGGTTCGAGCCCGTGAGGTCCGGGCCGACCTGGCGGCCGACTTCGAAGAGGGTGTGGCATTGCTGGCATACCCTGGCGTAGACCGCGCGGCCCAGTGAACGGTCGGGCGCTCGCGTGGGCCGGGCTGTGAGCATCGCCTTGCGCTGGGCAATCTGCCGGGCGCGGTCGCCGGTCGTTTCGCGGACCGTCCCCCAGACCCGTCCGATTTCGGTGTTCAGGTCCGGGTCCTTCAGGTTGCGGAGCTGGCGAACCAGGTCGGCCGTCAAATCGATGCGCGGCAGCCGGCCGGCCTCGACCGCGGCCAGCAACGAGCGGGCCCAAGCCTTGCGGGAAGCCAGTGTGTTCAAGGCGTCACGGCGCTGCGACGGCCCGAGGGACGGATAGGCTGTGATCAGGACATCCAGCGTCGCCGGGTTGTCGTAAGCCGACAGCCCGCGCACGGCGAGCCCCCCGAGCCGAGGGTCGTGCACCAGCGCGTGCAAGGTGGCTGCCAGCGGGGGGTCCTTGACCTTGAGGAGAGACGTCAGGGCCTCCTGCCGCAGGGCAACGTCCGCCTCGGAGTCGGTGAGCACTCGCCGCAACGACGCCCGCGCTGCCGGGTCGCCAAAGATGAGGCCCAGTCCCACCGCGCGCGAGCGAACGCGCGGGTCGACATCACCGCCGAGCGCTGCAAAGACCTTGGGCCAGGCGGCGGGCATCGCGACCTGCCGCCGGCCGCGAAGCCCATCCTCAATCCCCGTCAAGAGCGTGAATCGCCGCGCGGAGCCGCTGGCCTTGCCGAGCTCGTCGATCAGAATCGCCAACGATTCGGGTGTACCCAGCGCAGCGATGCGGCGCGCCATGAACTCCTGAATCAAGGGGATCGACGACGACGACAACCGGGCGGCACGCGAGGCATCCAGCCCCGCCAGCGGCTCGGCGCCGTACCAGTCCATGAGCGGAAGGTTATGGTCCGCGGCGTCCCCGGCATGTCCGATCAGCCCGCTCACGATGTCCCAACGATGCTCCATCGGCAGCCGTTGCAACGCCGAGGCCAGGTAGAGCCGAACCACCGGCGAAGGATCGGTTCGCGCCAGCGCGGCGAACCGCGCCACGATCGGCGCGGCAGGCGGTCCTTGCTCCGTCGCCAACTGAATCGTCCAGGCGCGGATTGTCGGGTCAGAGTCGGCGAGCAGCCGAGCGATCTCCGCGTGATCGCCCAGACCCCCCACGGCATGCTGAGTCCACAGGATGCGAAGCCGGTCCGCGGGCCGGATCGGGGTTTTCGAGCTCAGTCGCTCGAGCAGTCGGCTCACTTCGGCATTTGGCCCGCGCTCCTGAAGAATGCGCCGCGCATGCCGGGCATACCACTCGTTCGGGGACGTTTGCATCAAAACAAGCGACTCGTCGTCCTGCCTGCCGAGATCCACGGCGACCGCCTTCGTCTCGCCGAAGCTCACCTTGAAGACGCGCCCATTCGTGCGGTCGTGGGCGCTCGCGTCGATGAGATGGCACTGATTCTTGTCGTACCAGTCGATCATGAAAAGGCTGCCGTCTGGCCCGCACTTGAGGCTGACGATCTGCGACCAGACGTCGTTGGCCAGGAGGAAGTCGGGGGCGTGCGAGCCGATGAAACCCGAGCCGCTCGCCGCGAGGACGTCGCGGTTGATCCGGGCCCCGTGGATGTTGTTCATGAACAGGGAGCCGTCGTAGAGGGCGGGCCAGGCGCCACCGAGGTAGATCATGGCTCCCGAGTGTGCGTGGCCGCCCCCGGCGGAATCGGAGCGGCCGTTGCCGCCATGCGGGTTCGCGCCGACGTAGTGCCGATGATCCGCGATCGTCTTGATGTCGTCGTACGTATATTGATTGAAGTGCTGGCCTGCCTGCCGCTCGAACCGTCCGCCCTGGATCATGTGATAGAGATGCGGGATGACGCAGGCGGTGATGATCATCTGGCCGCGCGCGTCGAAGTCGATTCCCCAGGGGTTGCTGGTGCCCTGGGCGAACACCTCGAAGACGTGCCGGACCGGGTGGTAGCGCCAGATGCCCGCATTGATCGGGGTGCGTTGAGCACTCGTGGCGCCGGGTTTGCCGACCGAGGAGTAGGTGAAGACGCCGTGGCAGCCGTAAAGCCAGCCGTCGGGGCCCCAGATGAAGCTATTGAG
>JBIOII010000174.1:0-2704 GCA_044449785.1 Candidatus Limnocylindrales bacterium | reverse complement strand
GCGTGACGGCCCGCTGGGCAGCCGAGCAGCGCGGCGAGGACCCGGACACGGTTGGCGTGGCACTGGTTGCCGCCTACGACGCGATCTTCAGGGGACAACAGGAGAGGTGACCACACGAGCGACCGAAGGGGGCCCGCGAAGATGCCCGGTCCCGCCCCGCGGCGGGCCGCCGAGGCGCAGCAGCCACCCGGCCGGCGACCGGTGCGACCGGTGCTCCGGTGACGCCGCCGGACGGGCCCTACGGCCGCTCGCGGGCGTTCTGGCGCCAGGTGGCCTCGATCGTTCTCCTGGCCATCCTCGCGCTGGCGGGCCTGACCGACGTGGCGCTGACCTACAACAACCTCGTGCCGGTCGTCGTCTTCGGGGTGCTCGTGCTGGTGCTGGTGGTGAACGTCGGGATCATGCGCGCGGCGCGCTGGACGCCGGCTGCTTGAACGAGTCCGTGCTCTTGACATCCGTGTCGCCTCTGCGTAGCCTCTTAGCACTCTACGCGCGAGAGTGCTAAACCTCCGCACGAGAGTTGCCAACCCAAACGGCACGGACCGGATCGGCAGCCGGCATCGCTCGAGCCGCGAAACGCGCGCACGGCGACCGCTCGCCGGGCCGGCAGCACGACCGGCAGCACGCACCAGGAGGATTTCGCGTTGGCGACCGCCACTGCGTCCAAGTCCAAGCTCCGCCCCCTCGGTGACCGCGTCGTCGTCAAGCCGACGCCCCGCGAGGAGATGACCAAGTCGGGCATCGTCCTGCCCGACACGGCCAAGGAGAAGCCCCAGGAGGGGACGATCATCGCCGTCGGGCCCGGCCGCATCCTCGATGACGGCACACGCGAGGCGATGGACCTCAAGAAGGGCAACAAGGTCCTCTACGCCAAGTACGCCGGTACCGAGTTCAAGCTCGACGGGGAGGAGCTCCTCATCGTCAGCCAGAAGGACGTCCTCGCCATCGTCGAGGGCTAGGCGTCGATCAGCCGGATCGGCCCCGTCCGCTCCCCTCCGGACAGCCGCGCACTAGGAAGGAACCACCACCCGTGGCCAAGCAGCTCCTCTACGACGAGACCGCTCGTCACTCCCTCATGCGAGGCGTCGACCGCCTCTCTGACGCCGTGCGCGTCACCTTGGGCCCCAAGGGCCGCAACGTCGCCCTCGACAAGAAGTACGGCGCGCCCACGATCACCAACGACGGGGTGACGATCGCGCGCGACATCGAGCTCGACGAGCCGTTCGAGAACATGGGTGCCCAGCTCCTGCGCGAGGTCGCCATCAAGACCGACGACGTGGCCGGCGACGGCACCACGACCGCGGTCGTGCTCGCCCAGTCCCTTGTGACCGAGGGCCTCCGGAACGTCGCCGCCGGCGCGAATCCGATGATCGTCAAGCGCGGCCTGGAGAAGGCCGTCGACACGGTCGTCGAGGCGCTCAAGGCGCAGGCCCGGCCCGTCGCGACGCGCGAGGACATCGCCAACGTGGCTTCCATCAGCGCCGCCGACTCGGAAATCGGCGAGCTGATCGCCGAGGTCATGGACAAGGTCGGCAAGGACGGCGTCATCACGGTCGAAGAAGGCAAGACGACCGGGCTGGAGAAGGAGTACGTCGAGGGCATGCAGTTCGACCGGGGCTACATCTCGGCCTACTTCGTCACCAACGCCGACCAGATGGAGGCCGTCCTCGAGAACGCCGCCATCCTCGTGACGGACAAGAAGATCTCGGCCATCGCGGACCTGCTCCCGGCCCTCGAGAAGGCCGTCGCCCTGGGCAAGCCCCTCCTCGTCGTGGCCGAGGACGTCGACGGCGAGGCGCTCGCCACGCTCGTCGTCAACAAGCTGCGCGGGACGATCAACGTGCTGGCCGTCAAGGCACCCGGCTTCGGCGATCGGCGCAAGGAGATGCTGCGCGACCTGGCCATCCTGACCGGCGGCAACGTGATCAGCGAGGAGCTCGGCCGCAAGCTCGAGAGCGTGGTGCCCGAGGACTTCGGCGGGGCCCGCCGCATCGTCGCCACGAAAGACGACACCACGATCGTCGAGGGCGACGGCCAGCCCGCCGAGATCAAGGGCCGCATGAGCCAGATCAAGGCGCAGATCGAGGAGACCACCTCGGACTACGACCGCGAGAAGCTCCAGGAGCGCCTGGCCAAGCTCTCCGGCGGCGTGGCCGTCATCAAGGTCGGCGCGCCCACCGAGGTGGAGTTGAAGGAGAAGAAGCACCGCATCGAGGATGCCCTCTCCACCACGCGGGCGGCCATCGAGGAGGGCCTCGTGGCCGGCGGCGGCACGGCCCTGCTGCAGGCGATCCCGGCGCTCGACGCGCTCCATCTTGCGGGCGACGAGCAGGTCGGCGTGACGATCGTGCGGCGGGCCCTCGAGGCGCCCATCCGCCAGATCGCGCAGAACGCCGGCGCGGAGGGCTCCGTCGTCACCGCCGCGGTGCGTGCCATGGCCGCCGGCCATGGCTACGACGCCCTCCAGGGCGAGTACGGCGACATGTTCGCCAAGGGCATCGTGGATGCCCTCAAGGTGACCCGCTCGGCCCTCCAGAACGCCGCCTCCATCGCGGGCATGGTGCTCACCACCGAGACGCTCATCACCGACCTGCCGGAGAAGAAGGAACCGGCCGCGGGCGGAGGCTACGGCGGCGGAGGCGGTGGGTATGGCGGGGGGGATATGGACTACTAGCCCGTGGGGGTTTGACGCTCAGGACATTAG
>JBIOII010000173.1:0-2737 GCA_044449785.1 Candidatus Limnocylindrales bacterium | reverse complement strand
TGTCAAGCGAAAGCCGTCGCCGCCCGAAACCCTACTCGGCCGTGCTTTGCCGCCGCTATTCTGACTCACGATTTGATCACAGGTGGAAGGGAACAGGGGACCCCGGCGCAGGATTGGCCGAAGGGATGGTCGGGGCGGTGGGATTCGAACCCACGATCTCGTGCTCCCAAAGCACGTGCCTTGCCGCTAGGCCACACCCCGACGGGGTCCATCATACGGTGCCCGCGCGGGACTCACGTTAGATAGCGATGCGAGATAGCGACGCCAGCCTTCGGCCTCCAGGATGGCGACGCTATGCGTCCGGTGACGGCGCAGGGCTCTAAGACTTCCCCAAGGGTCCGGTCAGGACGTCCGTCGGCGGGGTGGCCTGTTGCGGGGCGGCGGCAGGGTCAACATGGCCAACACCTGTCTGGCTCTTAGCTAAGTCAGGCGAGATCCCCGCGGTTGCGTTGCCTCTCGCGTCTGCATAGGCGGCCGTCGCTGTGGGCGCACAGGCGGCGAGGAGCATGACCAGCCAGTTGACGAGATTAGTGCTGCCGCTGCAACCTTCGTGATCCGCATCTCACCCCTCCCGGCTTGCCCGCCATGGCCGGTATCGAACTGCATTACGGCGTCCAGCCCGGCGGCGCGGCCAGAATGCGCCCGTCGCTCCGCGACTGTCCATCGGCGGCGGAGAACACGTTCGCGAATGCCCATTCCCCGTCGGCCAGCCGGGCTACGCCCGAGGCGAAGTACTCAGTGTCCAGGGGGCAGGAGATCGGATCAAACGGATCTCCAAGGCAGATGCTGCTCGTGGAGATATCGATAGTCAGCGCCTGCCGGCCCTGGCCGATGAACCGGACGACTTCGGCTTGCACCTTCTGGCACGAGGCCGCGCTCAGGTCGCTGCACGTCACGCGGGGAGTCGGCGAAGGGCCGTTGCCGGATGTAGCCGCCCCACCCGATCGCAGGAAGATCGCCCGATAGCGGCGGTAGCCACGACGGTCACGATCGCCACCGTGGCGACGGCGACTCCTCGAGACGAGCGATTTCGCAGGAAGACCGACGGCTTCACAGCCCCCACCCTCACGCTCAGGGCCCGCTCAGTGGCCCAGGCGGCCCCGAAAGCCCGTGCGCCAGTCTCTACGCTACACCCGAGCGAGGCCGAAAATCCCTCAGCAGCCGCCGGCGATTTGCAGTCGGCTGACATTCGCCACTATCTAGTGTCGCTCTGCGGCGGCATCCTCCCACCATGACCGGGACGGCGAGCTACACCTTCGATCACGGCGGCCTGAGCCGCACCTACAACCTCCACGTCCCGAAGGGCTTGAATACGTCTGAACCCGTGCCGCTTCTCATCGAGCTGCATGGGGGCGGAGGTAGCGGCAACCGGATCGACGGATTGACCGGGTTCTTCGCCATCGGCGACCGTGAGGGCGTTGTCGTCGCTGCGCCGAGCGGCACGAACGGGAGCTGGAACGACGGGCGCGAGGAGACAGAGGCGGCGAGCGGGGGCGCCGACGACGTCGGGTTCATCGCCCAGATGATCGACCGGATTGAATCGCAGGTTGCCGTCGATTCCGATCGCGTGTACGTCACCGGAATGTCGAACGGGGCGATGATGTCCGGCCGGCTCGCGTGCCAGCTCTCGGACCGAATTGCGGCGATTGGCCAGGTTGCCGGGACAGCTTCGGTCGCGATTGCCCGCGACTGCCGCCCCCCGCGCCCCGTCCCGGTGCTGGAGATACACGGAACCGCGGATCGGCTGGTGCCCTACATGGGTGGCACGGTAGTGCCTCGGCTGGGCGGCGGCCGCGGGCAGGTGGTAAGCGTGGATGCGTGGGCGGCGTTCTGGGCTGCGAACAACGCCGCCGCGCTCCGACCGGCGGCGACCACGATCGGCACCGATACGACGCGGCGCACCTGGAGCGGGCCGACCCCTCAATCCGACATCGTGTTCTACCGCGTCGAAGGAGCGGGCCACACCTGGCCGGACGGGCGTCAGTACCTGCGCAGGCTGATCATCGGCTCGACCACCAGGTCGTTCGACGCCAGTGAGGTGATCTGGCGGTTCCTTGCCGGCCACCGTTTGGGGGCCGGCCCTGGGGCATAACTCGCGGGTCGGCACGAGGTTGCAGGACTCTTGTAGCGCCCGACTCCACCCGGATAGCATTCGCCGGTGGCCGATCGCGGAGCGTGACGCCCCGCGCCACCTCGGGAGTTGACACATGTCCGACGGAGAGTGGAGTGACTACGTCTCGAGCGCCGGCGCCGATCCGGCGGCATTGGGTGCCGCAACTGGGGACATGGCCGACGCCACGGCCGCGGTTGGTCCGGAACTCGACGCGATCGACACGGCGGCCCTGCCGGACGACGCGGCCGCCGACGTTTCGTCGGCGCAATACGCCACGAGCCAGGCCGCGAGTTGGGATCTATGGAGCCAGGGCGACCTGGCGGACGCCGCGAGCTGGCAGGACCAGGCCGCGGGCGACGTCCAGTCCGCTCAGGAGTGGGCCGCGCTCGGCAACATGGACGCCGCCCAGGAGGAGCTGGATTCCGCCGGGACCGCCGCCGACATCGGCAGCGACACGGCCGGAACCTCGGCCACGGACCTGGGCATCGGCGCCGGCTACATGGACAGCGCCTCTACTGACATATCGTCGGCCGCAGACGTGAGTTCCTACGCCACCGGGTCGACCGACGCCGGCACCGACGTATCCGTATAGCTTCGAGGGCGGGATGTCGGTCACCTGCGGGC
>JBIOII010000172.1:0-2756 GCA_044449785.1 Candidatus Limnocylindrales bacterium | reverse complement strand
TACAGGTGGGCGATGGTCCAGCGCTGTGGCACGGCGAAGTCGAGGATCGGGGTCAGCTCGGCGCAGGCGTTGCCGGTGATGTTGTTCCGCCAGGTGCGGAACGGCACCAGAAGCTTCCCTTCGACGTCCAGGGCCACGTACCCGTGCATCATCCCGCTGAGACCCATGGCCGCGACGGTCTTCAGCTCTAGAGAGTAGCGGGCGCGAATGTCCTGGACGAGCGACGCGTAGCAGGCGGCCACGCCCTTCCAGACGTCCTCCATGTCGTACGTCCAGACGCCGTTCTTGAGCTGGTTCTCCCAGGTATGCGAGCCCGATCCCAGGGGTGTCGTGTCGGGCGCGATGAGGGACGCCTTGATGCGGGTCGAGCCGAGCTCGATCCCGAGGATGGCGCCACCCGACCGGATCAGCTCCGCCGCGCTACCTTGTTGCAGGTTCACCCGATCCTCCTCGGCACGGGCCGGCCGTGCCCGCCGACGGCGCTCCCGTGGCGAATCTCATCTCAACCCCTTGAGTGCGCGCTGTTCAGCACGCGCGACACCGTACTCGGCGCGACACGGCGGCAACCGCGCTGTCCCGCATCCGGCTCATCGGTCGGGCGGGCAGCCGGTTCGGTGCCGCCGGCGCAGCCTCGTCGGCCCAGCCTTCGTCCACCTGGCCGGATTGAAGCCTCGAAACGGGCGACACCGCGGAACCCCCGGATTGTGTGTGGTTCGTCTCGTCGCCGATCATCCGAGTGCAAGTATGGCCGAGACGGCGCAATGGGAGTCGTCCGCGGAGCCCATAGGCCTGCTCCTTTACCAAGATCAGTTTGGAGCGGCCCATGGAAGAGTGTTCGAGATCGACATCAAGACCGCGCCGGAGCGCCTCTGGCAGGCGATCACCGACCCCGAGATCCCGGAGTAGGTACACGTTTGGTGCCGCCAGACCTCAGACTGGACGCCCGGTTCGGTCTGCAAGATGGGAGCCCTCGGCGCTCCCGGGTCTCTCGGCGAGGGATTGAACCTCGAGGTCGACCCGTCCCGTCGGCTCGTGCAGAGCATCGTCGCGCTGTAGGACGCGGACGCGAAGGCCGAGGGCACCTCCCGGGCACCTGGAAGATCGAGCGAGTCGAGGACTCCTGCCGCCTGACGGTGACGCACGACCAGCTTCGCGAGGGTGCGAGCGAGCAGCTCTATGGCGGCTGGCCAATGATCCTGTCTGGCCTCAAGACCTGGCTCGAGACCGGCGAGCTACTCACGACGCCCGGCTCCCTGCGGTACAGCTGAGCCAGACCCCCGACCCCGAGGGCCCGCCGGACTGGCCGCCCGCTCGAGGTCGCCACGTGCGGTGTCGAGCTGGTGCCAGCGCCCCGGCTCGATTGTTGACGATGACGGTCGATGTGGGGGCTCGTGCATCCGTGGCTGCTGAGCAGCCGGATCGTTATTGGGTGCGATGGTCCCATAGCATCTCGACGGCCCACAACCCGTGCCGACCGCGACTCGGGCTTCTTCGCACCGATCGACTTCCCCCAGTACGAATGCTCTCCGCCATGGCCGCCGACAGTCGGGCCACCGACACTGGCCGCGCCGCCTTGACGTAGCGGCACTCGAGTGCATACACTCGAGTGCATGTCGTCGCGCTGCCCGCGAGCCCAGTCGCGGCGCGTATCGCCAAGGAGACGACCGCAGAAGGCGGATCGGAAGCCGCGGCCCACTGCCGACCAGGAGAACCATGAAGGCGTTCCCTGACCGCGAGGTCTGGTTCGTTACCGGCAGCCAGCATCTGTACGGCGCGGATGCGCTGCGGCTCGTGGAGGACCATGCGCGGCAGATCGCCGGGGCGCTCGACGTGTCGGAGGCGATTCCCGTCCGAGTCGTCTCGAAGCCCGTGGTCACGACTCCCGAGTCGATCCGCGAGCTCTGCCTGGCCGCGTCGGCCGCTCAGAGCTGCGTCGGCGTCATCGCCTGGATGCACACGTTCTCACCGGCCAAGATGTGGATCGCCGGGCTGACCGTCCTGCAGAAGCCCCTCCTCCATCTCCACACCCAGTTCAACCGCGATCTCCCCTGGGCAGAGATCGACATGGACTTCATGAACCTCAATCAGTCGGCCCACGGCGACCGCGAGTTCGGATATCTCGAGACCCGGCTCCGGCGCAGCCGGGCCACGGTGGTCGGCCACTGGCAGGATCCAGAGGTTCTTGACCGCATCGGCATCTGGGCTCGGGCTGCCTGCGGCTGGCAAGAGCTCCACGTGCTCAGGCTCGCGCGATTCGGCGACAACATGCGCCACGTCGCGGTTACCGAGGGCGACAAAGTCGAGGCGCAGATCCGCCTGGGCACCGAGGTGAACGGATTTGGCGTGAGCGACCTCGTCGCCGCGGTCCGATCAGCGCCTGAGATCGACGTCGATCGCGTGGTCGCGGACTACGAATCGCACTACAAGCTTGCCTCGCCGCTGCGAGCTGGAGGGGAGCGCCGCACCGCCCTCCGCGAGGCGGCTCGGATCGAGGTCGGCCTGCGCGCGTTCCTCGAGGCTGGCGGGTTCTGGGCATTCACCGACACGTTCGAGGATCTCGGCGACCTCGCGCAGCTGCCTGGCATCGCGGTCCAGCGCCTGATGGCCGATGGCTTCGGATTTGGTGCGGAGGGCGACTGGAAGACCGCGCTCCTCGTCCGCGCGATGAAGGTCATGGCCACGGGACTCCCGGGTGGGACCTCGTTCATGGAGGACTACACGTACCACCTGGTGCCGGATCGGCCGCAGGTCCTGGG
>JBIOII010000171.1:0-2893 GCA_044449785.1 Candidatus Limnocylindrales bacterium | reverse complement strand
GCCGGACGACCAGGTCGAGCAGCTGGCTCGGCGGGTCTACTCACGGATCAGGGATCGGCTCGGAGCCGAGCTTCTCCGCGATCGGGAGCGGGCCGGCCTGCTCCCGGACAGATGACTGGACGAGGTCAAGCCGATGAGTAGGTCGATCGTCGCCCCCGGCGAGACAAAGCATGGCTGAGTACGGGCTCGGCCTGAACTTCGTGGTGACCATCGACGGCCACGACCTCGGCGCCTGGACCAGGTGCGAGGGACTGGGGGTGACGTACGACGTCTTCGAGTACAAGGAAGGCGGCAACAACGGCTTCGTCCACCGACTGCCGGGCCGGGCCAACTACGACAAAGTAAAGCTGACCCGCGTGGTCAATGAATCGACCGCCGCGGTGATGACCTGGCTGGCCTCCGTCCAGGCCAAGGTCGCGTATGCCACGGCCAAGATCGCCGTAATGGACTCGGCCGGCGCCGAGGTCGCCAGCTGGAACTTGACCGGGGTCTATCCCTCGCACTGGAGCGGCCCGACTCTCAACGCCGGTGGCAACGAGCCGGCAACGGAGACGCTCGAGCTGGTCCACAACGGGTTCCTGGGAGCGTAGACATGGCAGTCGGCAACTCGCTCGAACACGCCTCGCTCGTCGCGTTCGCCGACAAGAGCCTGAGCATCCCGTTCGCCACGCTCGTCTTCAGCTACAACCCGAGCGAAGTCAAGACGTCGAGATCGGCGACGTGGAAGAAGCCCGACGGGGCCATGACCGACCGGCCCGAATACATAACCTCCGGTCCGCAGAAGGCCCAGCTGTCGATCTTCTTCGATGAGTGGAGCAACCCCGACGGCGACGTCTCCAAGCAGGTCAACAAGCTGCTGAGCTGGACCAAGCCGAGCCGGATGTCCGTCGACCAGCACGACCGGCCCAGGCCGCCGGTCGTCGCATTCCAGTGGGGCCAGAGCGGGGCGCTGGCCAACCACAAGTGGTGCATCGAGAGCATCAGCGCCGAGTACACTATGTTCCGCGCCAACGGCACGCCGATCCGCGCGACCTGCGATCTGAGCCTGAGCGAGTACTCCGACGATCGGCCGATCGCCCAGAACCCGAGTTCCGGAGCGCGCGAAAGCAGGCGCAGCCGCATCCTCGGCGAGGGTGATTCGCTCGCCTCGATCGCGTTCGGCGAGTTCGGCGATGCCACTCTCTGGCGGGCGCTGGCTCGCCTCAACGGCATCGACGACCCGATGGCGATCGCGCCCGGAACGCGCATCCTCGTTCCTTCCGCGGCCGAGGCCCGGCTGCTCAACGCCGCGGAGGATTGACCGATGCCCACCGCGACCGCAACCGGCGCCACCGTCGAGATCGACGGCGAGGCACTCAGCCCAACGGTGGCTTCGCGGGTCGCCGAGGTCCTCGTCGATCAGGACGTCCACCTCCCGGCCAGCTTCGAGATCAGGATCAGCGACCCGAGCCGGACCGCCCTCGACGACGTGCCGGTGAAGATCGCCTCCCGGGTCAAGATCTCCGGTTCCTCCGTCGACGGCACGCCCGCGCCGGTGCTTTCGGGCGAGGTGACCGCCCTGGAAGCCGAGTACTCGGAAACGGGCTCGTTCTTGATCGTCCGCGGCTACGACCTGGCCCACCGCCTGCACAGGGGCCGCCGTACGAGAGTCTTCACTCAGGTCATGTATTCGGACGTGGCCCAGCAGATCGCCTCCGACGCAGGGCTGGACACGGGTGTGATCGATCAGACCGGCCAGGTCAAGGACCACGTCCCGCAGGTTGACCAATCGGACTGGAGCTTCCTTCGCGAGCTGGCGGACGAGATCGACTTCGAGCTGAGCGTGGTCGACGGCGCCCTGAACTTTCATGCGCCGACGGCTGCCTCGGAGGCTCCGAGCCAGGGAACGTACGGCTCCAAGGTGCCGCTGCAGCTGATATTCGGCGAGGATCTCCTCGAGTTCCAGCCTCGCGTCACGGCGGCGGGGCAGGTGGATACGGTCGAGGTCCGAGCGTGGGACGGCCTCAACAAGCAGGTCCTCGTCGGAACCGCTCAGACCGACGCCTCCACCGCCTCGCTCGACCAGAATCCGCAGGCTCTGAGCGGCCTCTTCGGCGAGGCCAAGATCGTCTCCGTGGAACCGCGGGCTACCGACCAGGATTCCGCCGACAAACGGGCGGCGCGCATCGCGCAACAGGTAGGGACGACGTTCGCCGAGGCCAGAGGGACCGCCCGCGGCAACCCCGAGATCCAGGCCGGCCGCGCCATCAGCGTGTCCGTCGTCGGCGAACCATTCGTCGGCAGCTACACCCTGACCCACTCCCGCCATGTCTTCGACGAGCGCGGATACAGGACCCAGTTCGTCGTGAGCGGACGCGGCGACCGGTCGTTGCTGGGTCTCGTGCGCGGCGCGACGGGCGGGAACGGCACCGCGGGGACCGGCATCTCCGGAGTCGTGGCGGGCGTCGTGACCGACGCGGGCGACCCCCAGAAACTTGGACGCGTCAAAGTGCAGTTCGAGTGGCTGGCGGACGACTACGTCACGGACTGGGCCAGGGTGGTGATGCCCGGGGCCGGACCGAGCAGGGGAGTCGTCTGGCTGCCCGAGGTCAGCGACGAGGTCCTCGTGGCATTCGAGCACGGAGACGTGCGGCGGCCGATCGTCATCGGCGGTTTCTGGAACTCGACCGACACGGCGCCGCCCTACGGCGTGCCGAACGGCCAGCCCAACGCCCGGGCGCTTGTCTCCCTCAAGGGCCACAAGCTGGTCCTTCACGACGAGAACGACGGATCGATCGAGCTCGTGACGCCGAAGGGGATATCGATCCTTCTCGATGACGACAACGGCCAGATCTCGATCAAGGCCGGTGGCGGAGCGAAGCTGGCAATCGACGCCGAGGGCGACATATCGATC
>JBIOII010000170.1:0-2898 GCA_044449785.1 Candidatus Limnocylindrales bacterium | reverse complement strand
TGGCATTCTTGTCCTGGCCCTGTTCGTACTCTGGGAGCGCCGGCTCACTGCGCAGCCGGGCGGTCAGCCCCTCATCGACCTGTCGCTCTTCCGCTCCCGCAGCTTCACGTGGGGGGTGATCCTGACGGCCTTTGGCGTCTTCGGGCTATTCGGCGTGCTGTTCGGCCTGCCCCAGTACTTCCAGGCGATCCTGGGCGTCGACCCCCTAGGCTCCGGGTTGCGCCTCCTGCCTGCCGTGGCTGGGCTCCTCGTAGGCGCCGTGTTCGCCGATCGTGTGACGGCCCGGATCGGGGCGAAGCTCACGGTTGCGATCGGGTTCGCGGTGGTCGTGGTCGGCTCTCTTGTCGGGGCCACGATGACCTCGACGAGCGGTGACGGGTTCATCGCCGGGTGGACGTTCATCGTCGGTCTGGGAGGCGGCCTCGGCTTCGCCACCGCCGCGTCGGCGGCGCTTGTGGAGCTCTCCGCCGATCGAAGCGGCGTCGGCGCCGCGCTGCTGCAGGCGGTCGTGAAGCTCGGCCCGGCATTCGGCGCCTCGTTCCTGGGGAGTGTCCTCAACTCGACATACCAAGCCCAGGTCGCGGTCACGGGGCTGCCCGCGTCGGCTGCGGCCGCCGTGAAGGCGAGCGTCTTCGGCGGGCTCGCGGTGGCGCAGCAGGTCGGCTCGCCAGTGCTGCTCGCTTCGGTCAAGGGGGCCTTCGTGGCGGGCATGGATGACGCCGTGCGGGTCACGGCCGGCGTGGCCGTGGTCGCGATCGCGCTCGCCCTTGCGTTCCTCCCTGCACGGGCACGCGTGGCGCAGCCGACCGAGGCCCCACAAGCCCACACGGGTCAAGTGCCCGTGAGCTAGAACCTGCACGATTGCGGGTCGGCAACGCCACATTCGGCGCGATGGCGACGACGAACGACACGAGGTGCAACGATGGATGCGCTACGAACGGACGATCCACCTAGGTTAGGCCTGCGCGAGCGAAAGAAGGCCAAGACGCGCTCCTTGATTCAGGAGCACGCCCTTCGCCTGTTCCGCGAGCGCGGCTACGACGAGACCTCGATCGAAGAGATCGCGGACGCGGCGGAGGTGTCCCCTTCCACCGTCTTCCGCTACTTCCCCACCAAGCCCGACCTCGTCATCTACGACGATCTCGACGAGCGGATGATCGAGGCATTCCGGGCGCAGCCGCCTGAGCTCAACGCCCTCCAGGCGATGCGGGCGTCATTCCTATCCGGCTTTGGCGGTCTGGCCGGCGAGGAGATGGCCCTGCAGCTGGAGCGCGAGTCGCTCATGCGGAGCGTGCCGGAGCTGCAGTCGGCCATGCTCAGTGAGTTCGCGAGAACGGTGGGAGAGATCGCCGAGCTCGTAGGGGAGCGTGCCGGCCGACCCGCGGACGACGATGCCGTGCTGGCCCTCGCCGGTGCGGTCATCGGCGTGGCAATCGCGGCCTGGTTTGCCAGCGACGATCGTGATGACGCGACCGCACGCTTCCTCGAACGGATCGACACGGGCATGGCGCTGCTGGAGGCCGGCTTCCGACTCTAGGCAGTTGGACTGCCACTTCGCAGGGCCGCGCACATCGGCGGCGCTCCCTACACGATGGAATGGCCATGAAAGGGAGCCCCACCGGTGACAACGTTGGGTTGTCGAAGCAACCAGCACCGGGAGGCTCCAGGTCATGTTGTACGCCGGATTGGATCTCTCGCGCCAGCGCCTTGATGTGCACGTGCTCGACGAAGAAGGCCGGACGGTTGCGGTGACCGCGGTCCGGGCCCGACGCGGATGCCCTGCGCACGCTGGTCGAGCGGACGAGCCGCCAGGGCCAGCAGGTGAGCGCCGTCATCGAGTCGATGACGGGCGCCCGTTTCGTCCACGACACGCTCGAGCACTACGGCTGGGACGTGGCTATCGCGGACGCAGTGAGGGCCAAGGGTCTCGCCCCACTCGCCGCCAAGACCGACAGGATCGATGCGCGGGTGCTGGCCGAACTGGCCAGACGGGATCTCGTGCCCGAGATCTGGCTGCCCGACCCCGAGGTCCGTGCCGAGCGCGAGCGGGCACGCTTCCGGCTCCACTTGATCCGCCACCGCACCGCGCTCAAGAACCGCATCCACGCCACGCTCATGACCTTCGGCCATCCGGTGCCGGTGACGGACCTGTTCGGTGTCGGCGGTCGGCGGCTCCTGGAACGACTCGCCGTCCCAGAACCATGGGCCACCAGCCTCCTGACCAGCCTGCGCTTCGTCGACGAGCTGACCATCGAGATCGACGCCTGCGAGCGGGACCTGCGCGCCCTGGGAGTCGACCACCCCGCCATCCGGCTGCTCATGACGGTACCCGGGGTGGGCTGGATCCTCGCGTACACGATCGCCTCGGAGATCGGCGACATCGGGCGCTTCGCGAGCCCCAAGAAGCTCGCAGGCTATACGGGGCTGTGCCCGCTGGTGCGGCAGTCGGGTGGCAAGGACCGGCGCGGACCGCTCGCCAAGAACGGCCCGAAGTTCCTGCGCTGGGCCCTCATCGAGGCCGCCACGCACGCCGCCCGTGATCCTCGATACCGCGACCGCTACGAGCGGACCAAGCAGCGCCTGGGTCGGCAGCGCGGTGCCAAGGTCGCGCGCGTCGACCTCGCCCGACAATTGGCGGAAGCCATCTGGCACGTCCTGACGAACAACGAACCCTTCGCTCCGGCAGGCCCCGCGATCTCGCTGGTCGCTTGACGACCCCCGTATGGAATTGGGCCGCCGGCGCAGCCTCCCACCCGACCTTGTCCTTCCGCGCTGCGAGAAGGCCATAGAGAGATGAGCGCTGCTCGATCACCTCAGCAATCCGCCGGTCCGTAGGCTACTCAGGCTCGACCACCAATCGGGTCCCCGCCCTTGACGGTGGGGCTCCCTTTCATAGAG
>JBIOII010000169.1:0-3000 GCA_044449785.1 Candidatus Limnocylindrales bacterium | reverse complement strand
TCGATGAGGGCGGCCTCCTCGTCCGCGTGAAGCTCGCCGCCAATGGCCATCAGGCCGCGCGTCACGTCCACGACGGCCTTGACCATGTCGCCGAACTGACGCTCGGCGAGCTCCGCCAGATCGGCGCGCGCGACGCTGGTCCGGACGATGCGCAGCGGCCCGTCATTCACCAGTGACATCCGTGGCCATGCCCGCGCCGAGCTCGCGCTCGATCGCGTAGCGGTCGGCCAGGGCGGCCGTCAGCCGGCCAGGTGCCTCGGTCATCGGCTCTCCACCATTCAGTGCACGCGGTTCTCGGCGAGCTTGCGCCGGAACTCGGTGATCCAATTGGGCGACACCACGAGCTGGAAGTCGCTCGACTGCGGCTCGATCGCCAGCACGCGCTTGCCGTCGCGCGATACGTCGTAATCGGCCGAGAAGTATATGTTCGCGAGCGCCGAGAAGGTCGCCAGCACCGTATCCCGGCTAATCAGCCGGAACGAGGGAGACAGCGCCACTCGTGCCGCCATGAGGGCAGGCCCGGCGCGGTAGTACAGCCGTGTTCCGTCGCCGGACCACACCGGCTCGGTGCCACCGGCGAGCGAGACCTGGATCCCGGCCGAGGGGTTGGGAAATGAACGGGCGTACACCTCGAAGCGGCCCGTTTCGGCGGACGCGAGGGCGAGCCAGCGTCCATCAGGCGAGAACTTCGGGTCCAGCACGACCGCCGGGGTTGCGGTATACGGCCGAGCGACCCGGGAGGAGTCGAGGCGCACCTCCATGATACCAGAGATGCCAGTACCGGAGACTACCGCGAGGTACCGACCGTCGGGCGAGGGCGCCGCGGCGAGCGTCATAGACGGCGCCCCGAACAGCCGCTCCGCCGCTGCCCCGCCCGCAAGAGGCAGCGACCACACGTCGCCGCCTTGGCTGGCTGCCGTATACACCAGGCGCGAACCGTCCGCGCTCCACTCCACGGAGGTCACCGTGCCGACGCTCGTCACCTTCGAGAAGGTGTGAAGCGTCGCGTCGCCGATCCAGGCGTCGCGCTTGCCGTCCTCCGACACGATGACCGCGATCCGCCTGCCGTCGGGAGCGATCCGGGGGAAGGCATACCAGCGTACGCCCGGGACGACGGGATCGGAGTGCCCGCTGGAGCCAAGCCAGACCAGCCGTCCTAGCGCACCCCCCTGAGACGTCACCATCGCCCCGCCGTGCGAAGCGTAGATCCCCGAGTTGCCGTTCAGGCCCGCGGTGACACTCACGGGATCATGTACGGGGAACGGCTGGCCGATGGTCTTGCGCATCGCACTGTTCAACCGCACCGCCATCACCGCGCCATCCGCCTGCACGAACACCAGGTAGTCGTCCAACAGTGCCAGCGGCCGGATGCCGGCAACGTTGAGGCGCGTGGTCGTGCCCTCGGGAATGGACGCGACGGCGAGACGCGCGGTGGCGAGGCTGCCCGTCCAGATAGCGAAGAAGACCGACCGTGCGTCGGGCGTAGCGATGGGCCACAGGTGTTCGTTCTCACCACGCGCACTATCGGGATGTGTCAGCGCGGCGGCCTGCCCCCCTGCGGCACCGATGATCGACAGGCCGTGGAACGGTCCATCGGCGCCTAGCACGATCTGGTCTCGCGCGGTCCAGTCCACCCCGTTGCCGCTGGCGCCGGTCGTGATCGTCACCGGTTGGCCGCCAGCGAGCCGCACCTTCCGCAGCTGGCCCTCTTGCTCGAACAGCAGCCAGGCCCCGTCCGGCGAGAAGCTCGGCTGGTCGCCGTTCGTCGTCCCGGGTATCGCGGTCGGCTCGAGCTGATCGCTGCGCAGCGCGTACAGCATGCCGATGTGATCCTTCCGGTACACGACGACATCACCATCGGGGGAAATCGCCGCCGGCCAGGGGGCGAGGTCCCAATCGGGTCGGATGCTGTCCGGCGTGGTCAGCCTGTAGCTGATCGGAGGCACCGCCGCGGGCGCCGGCCGCCGCGCCAGGCCAAGCGCCACGGCCAGCACCACCAGGCAAGCGGCGGACGGCACGAGCACAAACGGATCGCGGAGCCGCGCGCGCCACGGCAGCGCGCGGACCGGCGGTACCGATGCGTCCGTCCGTGCGTACGCCAGTGCGTCCGGCCTCCCCAGCGCTTCCGCGAACGCCTCGGCGGTCGCGAACCGGTCCGCCGGCAGCTTCTCCAGCGCCTGGCGCACCGCCGCCTCGACGTGCGGCGGGATGGTGTGCCGCTGGAGCGTGAGGCTGCGCGGCTCCTCGGTCATGACCCGCGCGATGATCGCCTGAGCCGTCGGCCCGGTGAACGGCGCCTCCCCGCTGAGCATCTCGTACAGCACGCAGCCTAACGCATAGACGTCGGCCCGCGGCGTGATGTCCCGCTCCCCCATCGCCTGCTCCGGCGACATGTAGGCCGGCGTGCCCAGGCTCATCCCCGTCTCCGTCATCCGCGTGGAGCCCTCGCTGCGCGAAGCCGCCAACGCAATGCCGAAGTCGGCCACCATCGCGTGGCCGCCGTGCAGCAGGACGTTCTCCGGCTTGATGTCGCGGTGCACCACGCCCCGGGTGTGGGCGTATTGGAGCGCGTCGGCCACCTCGCGGGCGATGCGAACCGCGTCCTCGACCGGCAGCTGCTTTTCGCGGTTGAGCCGGTCGCGCAACGATTCGCCTTCGACATAGGGCATCACGTAGAAGACCAGGCCGTCGGCCTCGCCCGAATCGAACAGCGACAGGATGTGGGGATGCTGGAGGTTGGCCGTGGTCTTGATCTCGGCCAGGAACCGCTCGCCCCCGAGGATGGCCGAGAGCTCCGGCCGCAGCACCTTGAGCGCCACCTTGCGGTCGTGCCGCACGTCATGGGCCAGGTACACCGTGGCCATCCCGCCCGCGCCGAGCTCCCGCTCGATCGTGTAGCGGCCTTCGAGGACGGTCGTCAGCCGAGCGATGGGGTCGCCCACGGGCCTTTCGTTTCTATAGTAGAGGGACGGCAGAAGATAGGCCCCGAACGGGGCATGG
>JBIOII010000168.1:0-3010 GCA_044449785.1 Candidatus Limnocylindrales bacterium | reverse complement strand
GACGGAGCCATCTCGAGAGACGTGCGGAGAAGGAGTTAGTCTCTCCCTCTACGCACGAAACACCGGCCGACATAGCTCAGCGGTAGAGCAGCTGTTTCGTAAACAGCAGGTCCTCGGTTCAAATCCGAGTGTCGGCTCCAGCGATCACGCGCACATCCGCCTCGGCGACCGCCGGGGCGGATTGATTCCGCCCTGGCTGAACCCCTGCACTGACCCCTGGGCGATCAGCACTGAGTACGTCGGGACAACCACACGATGCCGGGATCGTGCGCACCGGTTCAGGAAACGGGAGTGACTTCCTGGCTGGCCGCCGAGACGACTCTGTCGACCTCTCGTTGGATTTCGGCCGGCAAGGGCACACACACGACGTCGATGCCAGCCGCGACTGCTCCGGTCGTGGCCTTCTTGAAGATGCCGTAGAAGGCTGGGGTCGTCAGGATCAGTCGTCGGACCGGCGCCGAAACGAGTGAGAGGTAGTAGAGCTCGGCGATGGAGTCCTTGATCTTGCCGGAAGGGTTACGCCCACCAGATGTCAGGCCAGATGCCGCCTTGATGCTCGCCACGACGCGTTGATCGTGCGATACGGCGTCGAACTCGTGCTTGCCGCCCGACACGAGGTCGAGGAACCTGGCCGAGAAGGGCTGGCCGAACTCCAGGGCGAGTCGCTCGCGGATGTATGTCTCGACGACCCGCCGGAGATACATCGTGTCGGCCACGGGTCGATCTTAGGCTCGTATGGCGGAGATAGGGGCGTGGCAACGGCCGAACACGTCAAGCCTTCTCCCATGGCTCGCGAAGACGGAGTTCGCCATTAGCGACCAGTCGAAACACGACTGAGGCAACCGTGAGGAGACTGCTTTCCACGAGCGCTGGCGTCAGCGCGATCTCAGGAGCTCGCCTGACTTCAATCCGGCCGTCGAGAAAGCCAACTACGTGTCCAAGGACGCGGTGGAGGTCCGCGACCTCATTCGGGCGGAGCCCAATTGCCAAGGCGAGGAGCCAGGCCTCAGCAAGGTCCGCCCGCTTCTCATGGGGCTCAATAATCTCGTCGATCCCAATCGGTCTCTGCGGGCCGTACGATGACACGAGCTGAAGCTTGCCTCGAGGCATCGTGGCTCGGGCGCGCAGCGGGGGATCAAGGCGTTCGAGGGCCCCGTTGAAGGCGATCGCCGCGCTGTCCGCTGCACGCACAAGATCGCCCTGGCCCAGGGCTTCTGCCGCGACAAGCAGAGCCTCCCGAATGGAGAACACGTCGACGAGCTCTGCAACTGCCTGAACGGGTCCGACTCGACTGATCTGCTCGAGAAGTGGAGAAGTCGCGGCGGCGATCGCCAGCAGCTCTCGCGCGGCACCGAGCGCCGCCTGAACCGTGCGTTCACCAGGCTCCGCACCCACGTGAAGCGCACTGTTCCGAGCGCGGTGCGTCCGTACCATTCGCTCGCGTAGCCGCGCACTCAAGGGGGTTCCCACCTCATTGAAGGCCACCTCGGCCAGCCCGAGGAGATCGGCGTACCTTTCTTGGCCGTCGGGTGGTTTGGGACCGCCAGTTGCCACGAGACCCAAAGCGGCCTCCATCGCCGCGTCCGCAGCGACGACTGCAAGGCCTGCCCAAGGTCCGGTGCGTCGGGCCGCGAAGTTGTCCGCGGCGTCGATCAAGCCAAGTATCCCGAGCCAGCGGTCGAGTAGATCTGAGTCCGGGAGCGCTGGAGGCATATCGCCAGTCTAGGGCGGTCGTTGGTCGCCGGCCGGTCACGATGACCACCTCGTGGCGACGGCACAGAGCGCGGGTGCGGAGTCGCCATTGGCCGATCAAAGTTCTGGTGCACTCGCTGAAGACGACGCCGGCGCGCAGTAGGACCCTCAGCTGCGCTGCGCGGTCCCGACGGTCGATTGGCGAATGACCAACTCGGTGGGCAGGATCACGCGTCGAGGTGCCGCTCCTGGGTCTCCCATGAGGTCGAAGAGCGCGGCGGCGGCCTCACTGCCCTGCTCCCGGACCCCCTGACGGACTGTCGTCAGGGGCGGGTCTAAATGCGAGGCGAACTCGAGGTCGTCGAACCCCGCGAGGGCGACATCGTCGGGGACCCGGAGTCCGCGCTCACGGATCGCCTCCAACGCGCCGCTTGCCATGGCGTCGTTTCCACAGAAGAGCGCGTCGATCCCGCAGTCGAGCAACCGAAAGGCTCCAGCGGTCCCGGACGGCTTGTTGAAGTCGCCCTCGACAATCAGCCCGTCGGCCGCCAACCCGGCGCGGCCCATGGCCCGCCGGTAGCCCTCGATGCGGTCCTCTCCCGCAACCGTGCCCCGTCGCCCCGTGATGTGGCCGATGCGGCGGCGACCGATCGAGACGAGGTGCGAGGTCACCATGTCCGCGGCGGCCACGTGGTCGACGTCCACATAGCTGGCGCTGCGATCGGCGCTGCGGTGGCCGATCAGCACGGTCGGAAGCGGGGAGGCGAGGAGTCCGTCAACGAGGGGGTCCTCGCGCGTGTTGGCGGTGACGATCACCCCGTCGAGGAGGCCCATCCACAGGACGTGGTCGAGCGTCTCCTGCTTGGTGCGGTTGCCCAACCAAAGCATCATCCCGGCGCCTTGTTCGGCCAGATGGTCCGTGATGCCCTGCAGCAACTGGGAGAAGTACGGGTCGCCGAAGAGCAGGTGGGGATCGAGATGGATAACGACGCCGACAACCCCCGAATGGCCCGTGACCAACGTGCGGGCCGCGGCATTCGGCCGGTAGTCGGTCCCCTCCAGGGCGGCTCGGACCCGCCGTTGCATGGCCTCCGAGACGGGCTTTCCGTTGATGACCCGCGAGACGGTGGCTCTCGAGGCGCCGCTCAGCGCCGCCACGTCGTCGAGCGTCCGCGCGGAACGCCTCGTCACAGGGTCGCCAGACGTGTGCTGTTCCATGCCGGGCCTTCCGTCGATTCGCGGTGTTCGTT
Organism: Candidatus Limnocylindrales bacterium; assembly: GCA_044449785.1. Taxonomy (GTDB): domain Bacteria; phylum Chloroflexota; class Limnocylindria; order Limnocylindrales; family CSP1-4; genus Fen-1039. Next base: position 68 of record JBIOII010000168.1, on the reverse strand, counting down.
ACGCCGCCTTCGCACGTCCTCGGTGGTCATGGCCTTCCGCAGGCGGTGACCCCGCCCCCAACCCCAGG
>JBIOII010000167.1:0-3058 GCA_044449785.1 Candidatus Limnocylindrales bacterium | reverse complement strand
CAAGCGACGACTCTCTGGCTCCGGCTGGGCAGCCGACGGTGCCCGGTCTGTTCCCTCCGGATACGACAAAAGTCACACCCGGGCTGCGCACAAGCCGCAGACACGAGCGGTGCGCGGCGGCACTCTTGAGGCATCAAGAACGACCCGGCGGCAGGTCCCGAGAAGCGGACCTGGGTCATTGGATCGCAGAAAGGAGGCCGCACGATGTACGGCCAGAACGAGCAGTATCAGGATTGGGTAGCCGAGGAGTGGGCCGGCGAGGACCCCGCGCGGGATCGTGACACCACGCCCCATTGGACCAAGGACGAGTGGGTCGGAGACCAGGGCCACGGCCTGCCCCGTCACCTGAGCGCGGCCGAGATGCCCGAAGGCGAGCGCGGCCTGAGCGGGTTCCGGCACAACCCCTCTGGGTCCCACTGGGCGCCCGCGCACTGACGGACGCAGCGCCTCCCAGGCGTAGGTCCAGACGCCAGATCGACGCCGAGACTATCGGAGGCCGGGACGCAGGTCCCGGCCTCCCCCGCATGTGCACTAGACCTGATCGGAGGACGCAGGATGACCCGCGTCGAATACCGCATTGAACGCGTCCCGCTCAACCAGGACGAGCCGCGCTTGCTCCAGCTCGTCGAGCGATTGGCCGAGCTAGGGCGTCAGGGCTGGCACGTCGCAAGTGTCGATCTGACGCCCCATCCGTCCTTCGAGGAGGGACCGGTGACGGTCTTGCTCGAGCGCGAACTCGAGGGAAGTGTCCCGGAGCGGTGACCCGGGCCGCGCACAGGCCTCTTGTGCAACAAGCGGTAGAACCCTAAGAGGCCTTCCGAGGAGAGGCGTGGAGCCGTGAGAGACGATGAGACCGCAACTGACGGGTAGATGGACGAAAGTCGATCCGGACTACGGGGCATGCGACGTCTTCGGCGCCAACCGGTACCTGGTGGCTGCCGCGGCGCTGTTCTCCGTCGTGGTCTTGCTGCTTGCGCTCGGGCTTGTGGTCCTGACTCTCGATGGGGGTGGCGACAGGAACGCGGCGCTGACAGATGTGGCGGCAGCGGTGGTGGCTGACCTGATCGGCTGGCTCTTCGTCGCGTATCTGCTGCACACCTGCCTCCTCGTCGGGGAGCGCGGTTTTCGATACGTCCAGCCTCTCGCGTCGATCATGGGGCCCATCGAGGGCTGGTGGCAGCAGGTGCTCGCGGTCGAGATGGCATACTCGACCCAGCACCACGCTCGGATCGAGGTCTCGGTCCGCCCGGGGCGCGATGGCGACGACATCCACATGATCGTAGAGACGTCGATGGCGTTTGGCGCCCCTGAGGAGGAGATCTGCGCCCGCATGAACGCGAGGTTGGCAGCCTTCCGAAGACGCTCCGCCATCGAGCCAGCCGCGCAGGTCGGTTGAGCCAGCGCGCCTCCGGGGCCACGGTCCGACGAGACGATCACACCAAACCGCCCCACGATCCGCGCATCGTGTTGGCGCGTTGCCGTCAGGTCGAAGGGTGACTTCTGGGCCTAGGGCGCCCGGGTAGCCAGGCTCCGAGGCAGGCTCGCGTCACCGGCAACCCCGGCCCATCGGAGGACTCGACCGGCCGTCGTCCCCTGGACCACCAGCGTGAATAGAACGATGCCGAAGGCGATGCCCTGGAGCAGCTCGCGATCCGCCGTTCCATCCGGGATCGACAGCGCCAGCGCCGTAGCCACAGCGCCGCGTAGTCCGGTCCAGTTCATGACGTGGAGCCACGACAGCGGCAGCGAGGCGGCATCTCCGATCCGGCGCGAAAGCTGGGCTGCGCCGCCAAGCACGCCGTAGACGACGACCGCCCGGCCTATCAAGACTGCCGCCACGCCCCAGGCGATCGAGATGGCAGCTGCGGCAAGGGTACCGAGCGGAATCGCCAGCCCGACGAGAAGGAATGCCGCCCCGCTCAGCACGTACGCGAGGAACTCCCAGACGACATCGATCGCCTCCTGCGCGCGCGGGCTGATGCCCTCCCGTCGCCCATAGGTCCCGACGAAGATGCCGGCCACGACACTGGCGATGATCCCGGACTGATGCACGAGGTCCGCGACGAGATACGTTCCATACGCGGCGAGCAACGTGAGTGTCAGCTCGATGAGATGGTCGCTCGTCGTCTTGAGGACGCGTGAGATCAGGAAGCCAGACATAGCTCCGATGACGACGCTGCTCAAGAGACCGACTGCGAACTGGAGCGTGTTGTCTGCAAGGGTCGGGGGCTGAGACGCGAGAGCTGCGACGGCAACCGCGAACACGAGGGCAGCCGTGCCGTCGTTGAATAGGCTCTCGGCATCGACCAGCGTCACGAGCCGCGTCGGCGCGGACAGCCGGCTCATGGTGCTGACGACGGCCACCGGATCGGTTGCCGAGACGATCGCCCCAACGAGAAAGGCCTCGTTCAGAGGCAGTCCGGTGGCGACGTTGAGGATGATCGCGACGACGGCCGCGGTCACGATCACGCCTGGCACGGCGAGGAGAGCAACCCCTCCGAAGGTCCGACGTAGCTCGTCGCCGTCGAGCCTGTAGGCCGCCTCGAAGACGAGGCCGGGCAGGAGCACAGTCACGGCGAGTGCGGGCGACAGCTCGACTCCCTCGTGGATCGGGAGCGCCGAAATGGCAAGACCAACAAGGACGAGTGCGACGGTATAGGGGAGCCGCAGCCTAGCGGAGACAAGCGCCACGAGCGGCATCACCACAAGGAAGCCGACGAACAGCACGAGGACGGCAGGCGGAGCGCTCCCGGACATGACGACATGGTATGCGCAGCATGCGTCGCGTTGGGGTGTTGGGCACCGACCGACGAGCGCAGGCTGTCGAGATCGGGATTGCCAGCCAGCACACGAAGGATGGCCCCTGGAGCTCATCCAGGGGCCATCGTTAATCACGAGTCGGCGGGGCTACTTGCCCTTCTTGTCTTTCTTGTCTTTCTTCTTCTCGGCCAATCTGGTCTCCTCACTGCGAGTCGGACCCTGACAGTGTAGGCGCGTCAGATCCGGTCTCCTGCCACTCGACTGTGGCCGAGGACAGGCTGCCCGCCTCACACGACGT
>JBIOII010000166.1:0-3139 GCA_044449785.1 Candidatus Limnocylindrales bacterium | reverse complement strand
CCCCACGACCGTCCCCGACCCCGGTCGCCTCGGCCACCCCGACCCCGGCCGTCGCCCGCACCTACACGGTGCAGAAGGGCGACACCTTGGCGGCGATCGCGGCGCGGTTCGGGACGACGACCGACGTCCTCGCGAAGCTGAACGGGATCACGGATCCGGGCTACATCCGGGTCGGCCAGGTCCTCAAGATGCCTTAGGCTCCTCGGCGGCGATCGAGCTCTGCCGCGCCCGCTCCCGGGCAACGATCACCGCTGGCACGCGCGGCAGTACGAGGTCGCCTCGCGTTCGCCCAGCTGGCTGATGGACGCCCCGCACCGGGCGCAGGGCAGGCCCCCTCGCAGGTGGACCTTCAGGTGGTCGCGAACCTGCTTCTCGAACGTCGGGGGCACGCGTGCCCGGAGGATCGCGATCGACTCTGCCAGGGTCCCTCGCATCGCTGCGTAGAGTGCGTCGACCTCCTCGGCCGCGAGCGTTGACCGGCGCCGGAACGGGCTCAGCCGTGCCGCCCACAGAATCTCGTCGCTGTAGGCGTTCCCGATCCCGGCCACGAAGGATTGGTTTCGCAGCACGCTTTTGAGCTCGCCCGGGTGGCGGCGGATCCGCGCCTGAAACTCGCCGACCGTGAGGGCCGGGTCGTCCGCGTCCGGTCCGAGCTCGGCCGGCCCCGCGCCGGGAACCGTGTGCTGCGCGCCGACCGGGACGAGGTACAGCTTGCCCATCCGGGTCGGATCGAGGTAGCGGAGCTCTACGTCGGTCTCAGGCCCCGGAAGCCAGCCCGCGTCGTGCGTCCAATGCGCCGGATCGACCGCAGCCTCGCTCGTCCTCGGTCCGAACCGGATAACGACGGACCCGCGCGGGCGTCGTGCCGACGGCGGGACCAGTGCGAACCTCCCCGTCAACATGGGGGCCGCCCAGACGCACGTGCGATCCGTGGTGAGGATGAGGAACTTGCCCCGCCGCTGTATGTCGCGAAGCTGTTCGCCGACGAGGGCCGCAAACTCCACGGGCGTTGCGCGGAGAACGAGCGGATCCTGGGCTGCGGTCGCGACGATCGTCCGGCCGACCAGGGCGGCGCGGAACGCCTCGGCCAGGATCGTGAGGTCGGGCAGCTCGGGCACGGCCCGCGGATTGTAACCGTCAGGAGTCGTGTGCTAGACTCGCGCGGCCCCGCGAGGGCGCGACAGCCGAACAGCTTCCGACCGACGAAGCGGAGGAGCGGACCGCACGCAGGGCGCACGGACCGAACCTGACCAACAACGACGGCGCGAGCACGGCTCGGCCGTCGTCCTCGTTTCGGGCGGACTCCATGACAGAGGTAGGAAGACCCTTGACCGAAGAGCAGCAGGCAGGGACCACGCCGGAGACCATGTCGGAGGCGAACGCCCCCGAAGTGGCCGCCGTCGAAGAACCGGCGACATTCGTCGCCGACGTGGCCGCCGAGACCTCCGAGCCGTCCATGATCGCGCCCGCAGAGGCCGTCGCCGAGCCCGTGGCAGAGGCCGTCGCCGAGCCCGTGGCAGAGGCGGTAGAGCCGGCCGGCGTGAGCGCCGAAGACCTCGCCGACGCGCCCGCGGCAGAGGAACCCGAGGCGGTCGTCCCCGCGCGGGTGTCCCGTCCCGAGCCGGTGACGATGGAGGAGCTCCTCGCGGAGCAGGACACCGACATCCGGAGTTTCAAGCACGGGGACGTCGTCGAGGGTGCCATCGTCCGGATCGACAAGGACGAGATCCTCGTCGACATCGGGGCGAAGAGCGAGGGCGTGGTCTCCAACCGCGAGCTCTACGGTCGGAACGCCGAGTCGTCGCCGGTCCTGGCCGTCGGCGACGTGGTCCTTGTCTACGTGCTCCAGCCGGAGTCGCCGGAGGGCCACGTGGTCCTCTCGCTCCGTCGGGCCGGACTCGAGCGCAAGTGGCGCTCCATGCAGGAGCAGTTCGAGACCGGCGTCATCATCGAGGCGCCCGTGATCGACCACAACAAGGGTGGCCTGATCGTCGATTGCGGCATCCGCGGGTTCGTACCGATCAGCCAGATCGTCGACTTCCCGCGCCGTCCGCAGAGCGAGCAGCCTCGCGACGCCGCCCAAGAGATCGCGGAGAAGCTGCAGCCCTACGTCGGGCGCCGCCTGCGCCTCAAGATCCTCGAGGTCAACCGGAAGGCAAACCGCCTGATCCTCTCCGAGAAGGTCGCCCTGTACGAGGAGCGGCGCGAGAAGCGCGACGAGCTCTTCAGCAGCCTGCAGGTCGGTCAGAAGGTCAAGGGCAACATCCGCTCGATCGCGCCGTTCGGCGTCTTCGTGGACCTCGGGGGGATCGACGGGCTCGTCCACAAGAGCGAGCTGTCGTGGAACAAGGTCAACAACCCCGAAGCCGGCTACAAGGTCGGCGAAGAGGTCGAGGCCGAGGTCATCGACATCAACCACGAGCGCGGGCGAATCAGCCTCTCGATCCGCCGCCTGCAGCCGGACCCGTGGCACTCCACGGTGGCCGATTTCAAGGTCGGCGAGATCATCGACGGGACCGTCACGAAGCTCGTCAACTTCGGTGCCTTCGTCCGGGTCCGCGACGGCCTCGAGGGCCTCATCCACATCAGCGAGCTGTCCCACCAGCGCGTCGCCCACCCGGGAGATGTCGTCCGCGAGGGTCAGACGATCAAGCTCAAGATTATCTCGCTCGACTCCGAGCGGCATCGCCTTGGGCTGAGCCTCAAGCAGGCGGAAGAGCCGCCTGCCCGCCCGGCTGCCCCGGAGGCGCCGCGTTCTCGGCGACCGCGCGAGGAACGCGGGTACGCGATGTCCGACGCCGTCCAGGAGCCGGAGGGTGGCATCGACAACACGCTGGCGGCCGCGTTCGCGCAGGTTCGCCAGCAGCTCCAGCAGGCCGAACAGGCGGAGCAGCGACCGGTCGAACCGGCGACGGCGCCGGAGCCGGCCGTCGTCCCGGAGCCGGCAGCGGCCGCCGAGCCGGAGCCCGTAGCGGTCCCTGAGCCAGTGGCGGACATCGTCGCGGTGCCCGACCTCCCACCGGGGGCCGAGCCTGAGTCGGAGCCCGAGCCGGAGCCGGTTGCAGCCGGTGAGGGGCCGGACGAGGGCTAGCCTTTCGTCACCAGGAGCCAGCGAGGCGCCCCGCCGGGGACCGGTGGG
>JBIOII010000165.1:0-3206 GCA_044449785.1 Candidatus Limnocylindrales bacterium | reverse complement strand
GTCTACACGTCTCGTTTCACCGGGGGCCGCAACGGCTTCGAGTACCTGCTCGCCTACCTTGGCATTCGCCAGAAGAACGGCGCGCCAGGTCACCCGCAGACCCAGGGCAAGATCGAGCGGTTCCACAACCCGATAGAGTCCGATGCCCTCCGAGGGTTCCGGGTTCTTCAGATGCCCATATGAGAGGCGGGATTATACGCCTCAAGACTGACGCCTTCGACACGCCGCGAGACCGTCGACCCTCGAGCGTGCTTGGGGCGACCGGACGCCATCGCCGCCCACACGATCGCGGGGGACCGCGACAGCCACGGGATGGACTACGCGAAGCAGCCGCGGGCCACGTACTGCCGGCCCGAGATCGCGTCGGTCGGCCTGACCGAGGCGCAGGCGAAGGAGGCCGGGCTCCCCGACCGGACGGGCAAGGCGCCGTTCCAGGCCATCGCCAAGGCCGTGATCGGCGGTCAATACGAAGGGTTCTGCAATGTCGTCGCGCACGCCGAGACATCCGAGGTACTTGGCGTGCATCTCATCGGGCCGCATGCTACGGACCTTATCGCCGAGCCGACCCTCGGGATGACGCTCAAGGTCACGGCCCGGGAGGTGGGTGCGGCGACGCATCCGCACCCGACCCTTTCGGAGGCCGTCGGCGAGGCTGCGATGGCCGTGGACGGCCGCTCGATCAACTTCTGAGGCTCGGGCGGCGGACAAGGAGGTGAGGCCGATGGCCGCGAACCCCTCGACGCGAGTCGAGCATCCGGGCGAGCCCCTCGGTCTCTCGGACGAGCGCCTCCTGGACATGTACCGTCTCGTCGCGCTCGCCCGCGCGGTCGACGAGCGCATGTGGATCTTGAATCGCGCCGGTCTCACCCCGTTCGTCATCAGCGGCCAGGGCCACGAGGGCGCGCAGGTCGGCATCACGATGGCGCTGCGGCCCGGGCACGACTGGATCGCCCCCTACTACCGCTCCATCGCCACGTGCCTGACGTTCGGCATGACGCCGCGGGACCTCATGCTCGCCCAGTACGCCAAGGCGACCGACCCCTCCTCCGGGGGGCGGCAGATGCCCGCCCACTACGGGCATCCGCAGCATCACATCCTGTCGGTGAGCTCGCCCGTCGCGACGCAGATCCTCCACGCGGTGGGCATCGCCCTGGCCGCCAAGATCCGCGGGACCGGCCAGGTCGCCATGACGTTCATGGGCGAGGGGAGCTCGAACCAGGGGGACGTCCACGAGGCCCTGAACTTCGCCGCGATCCACCACCTCCCCTTCGTGTTCGTTGTCGAGAACAACGGCTACGCGCTCAGTGTCCCGAGCGCGAAGCAGCTCCCGCTGCCCGACGTCGCCGCACGCGCCGCCGGCTACGGGATGCCGGGCGTGGTCGTCGACGGATCGGACGTGCTCGGCTGCTACGCCGCGGCCCGGGAGGCGGTGGATAGGGCCCGGTCCGGCGGCGGACCGACCCTGATCGAGGCGAAGGTGACGCGACTCACGGGGCATTCCTCGGACGACCAGCAGACGAAGTACCGGTCGGCGGAGGAGCTCGCATCAGAGCGCGCGCGGGATCCGCTCCCGCGGTTCCGGGCGCAGCTCGTGGAGGCCGGCGTACTGACGCCAGAGGTCGAGGCGTCGATCGCCATGGACGTGAAGGCCGCGGTCGATGACGCGACCGACTTCGCGGAGGGCCAGCCGGACCCCGACCCCGCCACGGCGACGTGGTGGGTCTTCGCGGAGGATGGACCGGCGGATTGGGTCCCGCCATGGGCCGGGGGGCCGCCGACGGCGGCTGGGTACCGAGAGATGGCGTCGCCGGACGGACAGGCGCCCGAAGGCGGCCCCGAGCGCGGTGGGAGGGCCTGATGGCCGTCCGGACGTTCATCGAGGCCATCCGCGAGACGCTCGCCGAGGAGATGCGGCGCGATCCGTCGATCATCGTGCTCGGCGAGGACGTCGGGAAGAAGGGCGGCGTCTTCTTCGCCACCGACGGCCTCTGGGCGGAGTTCGGCGACGACCGGGTGATCGACACGCCGCTGACCGAATCGATGATCATCGGCACCGCGATCGGAGCGTCGCAGAATGGGCTCCGGCCGGTGGCAGAGATCCAGTTCGCCGACTTCATCTTCCCGGCGTTCAACCAGATCGTGTCGGAGGCCGCGCGCTTGCGCTACCGTTCCAACAACGGCTTCGAGTGCCCGATCACCATCCGCACGCCCTACGGCGGGGGCGTGCACGGCGCGCTGTACCACAGCCAGTCCGTCGAGGCCTTCTTCACCCACGTCCCAGGGCTGAAGGTCGTCGTGCCGTCGACGCCCTACGACGCGAAGGGACTTCTCCGGACGTCGATCCGGGACCAAGATCCCGTGCTGTTCCTCGAGCACAAGAAGATGTACCGGAGCGTCCGCGGCGAGGTCCCCGACGGCGAGTTCGCGATCCCGCTCGGCCGGGCGGCGATCACCCGGCCCGGCACACAGATCACGCTCGTCGCCTACGGACTGATGGCGCACTACGCGCTCGAGGCGGCCGACCGGGTCGCCGACGACGGGATCAGCGTCGAGGTCGTCGACCTCCGCTGCCTGCGGCCGCTCGACAAGGAGACGCTCCTTGGCTCCGTCCGCAAGACCGGCAAATGCCTCATCGTCTACGAGGACAACCGGTTCGGCGGCTACGGCGCGGAGATCGCGGCGACCGTGGCCGAGGAGGCCTTCGAATACCTGGACGGACCGGTGACGCGGATCGGCGGCCCGGACGTCCCCGCGGTGCCGTACAACCACGTCCTCGAGGACTGGTTCATGGTCGACACCCCGACGATCGAGGCGGGGATCCGCAAGCTCGCGGCCTATTGAGGCGGCATGGCGGGAGCCGCCCGGCGGCCGGCCGCCTTCGTCGCGGGAACTCATCGCAATCCTGGAGGAACACGGTGGCCAAGGTCACGATGCCCCAGCTCGGCGAGAGCGTTGCCGAGGGGACGATCGGGAAGTGGCTCAAGCAGCCGGGCGACTCGGTCGCCAAGTACGAGCCGCTGCTCGAGGTCATCACGGACAAGGTCAACGCCGAGGTCCCGTCGCCGTACGAGGGCGTGCTGAGGGAGATCCTCGTCGAGGAGGGAGCGACGGTCCCGAACAACGCCGAGATCGCCGTGATCGAGACGTCGGAGGAGTCGGCCACGGGTACGCCGACGGCGGCGTCCGCGCCCGCCCCCGCGCCCGCC
>JBIOII010000164.1:0-3234 GCA_044449785.1 Candidatus Limnocylindrales bacterium | reverse complement strand
GTCGTAGCCCGGCTCCAGGGCGTGCCCCATCATCTCGACAAGGTGGGGGTATTCGTCCGGGTGGAACGACGCAAGCATGCCCTCCGCCACCTCGGCGATCTCCTCCCCCGTGTCGAACGGGAGGGTCATCTTCGTGAGCGCAAAGCCATACGTGGACGTCCACGCGCCGGGGGCCGGCAGGGGCGGGTTGCGCGCCGAGAAGCCTGGTCCTACCCCGCCTCCAGGAGACCGAGCTGGCGAGCCCGAGCGACAGCCTGGGTTCGGCTGCTCACCTCGAGCTTGGAGTAGATGTTCCGGACGTGGACCTTGGCGGTCTGCGGCGAGACGAACAGACGCTCGCCAATGTCCTTGTTGGACAGCCCTTCGGCGATCAGCCCAAGCACTTCCAGTTCGCGTCTGCTCAGCAGCTCGACCAGGCCGAACCTTGCGGCGGGCCCGGCGGCCGGACCGGCCTGACCGGTCATCGCACCGAGCAGCCGCCTCGTGTACTCGCGATGCACTCCCGCGACTAACGCCTCGCGGAGCAGCCCGGTCATAAGCGACCCCGCGTCCGCGAACAGCCGGACGAACTCTTCCGGCTCCGCCTCATCCATAGCCTCGCCCAGAAGCGCGAGCGCGGCGGCCCTGCCCTCCCCGTCCCCGCTCGCGTACCTCGCCAGCGCCTCCAGAACCACGGCTCTAAGCCGATCGTCGCGCCAGCCAAGGGATTCGGCCCGACGGCGGAACGGCTCCAGCGCGGCCAGCGCCCCCGCGACGTCGTCGCGGGCCAGACACACCCGCGCCTGTATTAGAGGCAAGTCGAACTCGCCGGGGATCCGCGCCGCCCCTTCTACGTCGCCACGCGCCAGCAGCACCAGCGCCCGAGCCGCCGCGACGTTCGGCAGCTCGCGAGCGTGCTCGGGCTCGCGCACCGAACGTTCCGCCTCGTCCAGGAGGCGGGCAGCCTCTTCGGGATCGCCCCGAGCCAACTTGATGCGCGCGAGCAGTACCCCGCAGGCCATCGGCCGATCGGTGTTCTGGAGCTGGCGGGCCAGCACCAGGCTCTTCTGGCCCCGTTCCCATGCCGCGTCCAGGTCGTCCCACTCATAGAGGATGCGGCCGAGGCCGAGATGAGCCTCCGAGATGACCGGATACGGAAGATCCGCGGCTAGGCGTATCGCGTCTTCGTAGGTCTCGGCCGCGAGCCGGAGATCGTTGTCGAGTTCCTGCATCGTGGCCGTGCCCATGGAGGCGGCCATCTCGCTGAACCGGTTGCCCGCCGCCCTACTGGCCGCCAGGGCCTCGGCGTAGGCAATCCTGGCCCCTGCCCGATCCCCGAGAACCTCGTAGGCATACGCGAGGGTCCCGATGACGGTCGCCCGGGCCGCAATGTTCTCCGGTCGTAGAAGCGTCAGCGCCCGCTGCGACTCGGCGATCATCGCGTCCGCCCGGTGCTGGGAGAGTGCGAGCATCGCCCGCGTCGCGGCGATCTGGCCACGGAGGTCGCGTATTTCCGCATCGTCCGGCCGATCGGCCAGCCCTGTTTCCGCGGCGTCGAGCATCTCGGCGATACCCGCAGTTCGGCCGCTTGCAAGCAGCACGACCGCGTAGAGGTACCGCAGCGACGGACGCGCCTCGAGCACCTCGTCGGGCAGCGACGACAACCAGGCGATGATGGGCTGGATCGCGCCCCGCATGTAGAGCGGCAGGCCCTTGCCCTTGATCAGCACCTCGGCCCGGTCGGTGTCGTGACCGGCCGCCGCGTGCCGAAAGGCTTCGACGTCGAACCCGTTCTCTTCGTACCACCGGCTCGCCCGTCCATGCAGTTCGTCTATCACCGAGGCCGATTCGGCTTGCCCGAGCCTCTGACGCAGCAGGTCGCCGAAGAGGTGGTGGTAGCGATACCATCGCCGCTCCTCGTCGAGCGGCACGATGAACAGGTTCGCGCGCTCGAGCTGCTCCAGCGTCTCCCTGCCCGGCATCCCCGGGTCGACGGTCACGGCGTCGCACAGCGGCCCGGACAGCCGCTCGAGGATGGACGTGCGAAGCAAGAATCCGGCGACGGCCGGCGCCTGGCGATTGAGCACCTCCTCGACCAGATAGTCGAGCACGAAGCGGTGGCCGCCCGAGAAGGCTCGGATCAGCTCGGCAGCATCTTCCCGGCCCTGGAGCGAGAGGGCGGCGAGCTGGAGGCCGGCGATCCAACCCTCGGTGCTCGCCTCGAGAGCGTCCACGTCGGCGGCCGAAAGGCGAAGCATCATGACCTCGTTGAGGAACGCGGCGCTCTCTGCCGGGGTGAAGCGCAGATCCACGGCCCGCACCTCCGTTAACTCCCCGCTGGCTCGAAGCCGCGCCAGGGGCAGTGCAGGATCCTCGCGCGTGGCGATGACCAGGTGCATCCGTGGCGGGAGATGCTCGACCAGGAAGGTAACCGCCTCGTCCACCGCCTTCGCCTCGACAAGGTGATAGTCGTCGAGGACCAGCACGAAATCCGTCGCGACCGCCGCCATCTCGTTCAACAGCTGCGTGAGCGCCAGTTCGGAAGGCGGCGTCGGGGACGAGCCGAGCAAGCCGACCACCGTCTCTCCCGCTCCGGGCACGACGTTTCTGAGGGCCGCGATCACGTACGTCAGGAACCGGTTGAGGTCGCCGTCTGCCTCGTCAAGCGAGAGCCACGCGACCGGGAGGCGACAACCCTCGGCCCACCCGGCGATCAGCGTTGTCTTGCCGAACCCGGCGGGGGCGGAAACGAGGGTCAGCTTGCGCGCGAGCCCCTCGCTCAGCCGCTCGTCAAGGCGCGGGCGCCGCACGATCTTGCCCCGGTGTGGCGGCACGTTGAGCTTGGTGGCCAGAAGAGGCATAGGCACCGTCCAATCATAGGAGAGCCGCGGTTCATCTCGAGCCGCCGCCCTCTTGACTACATCTGGGGGCACCGAGGTTCGGCTCCTCGTCTTCCGCCGCCCCGAGCGGCTGCGAATACCCCTTCGAATACCTCGCCGGGGGTATGACACCGCCCGCCCAGGACCCGATGCTTGGGCCATGTCCAACCAGCTCGAGCGACGCCAGGAAGCACGCGGAACGTTCGAATACGCGATCCGCCTCGAGGGGCGGCTGGGAACCGAATGGTCCGACTGGTTCGCCGGTCTGCGGGTCACGCTGGATGACGGCGGCGACACGATCCTTACCGGACCGCTCGATCAGTCCGGGCTCCACGGAGTCCTGCGCCGAGCCCGCGACCTCGGGTTGCCACTGATC
>JBIOII010000163.1:0-3283 GCA_044449785.1 Candidatus Limnocylindrales bacterium | reverse complement strand
CGGCGCCGAACCGGCGCTCTCGCACGAGCACGACGCCATGCGCTGGGTCTCGCCGGATGCGGCGCTCGATCTCGCCGTCTGGCCGGCCTACCGCGAGTCGATCCGGCGCATCGTCGAGAACTTGCTCGATCCGGAACGGGCAATCTGGTTCGAGCTGACGTTGGCCGGGGAGCGGGCGCGGCAGTAGAGCTGGATGGCCGCGGCGGAGGCCGGAGGCGCGGCGCCGGGCGAGACGAAGTGGCTCGTGACACGGAGCCTGGGTCGCCCGCGGATCGCTACACTCGATTAACGCCACTTACCCATTTGCGGTGGCTCGTGCCTCTTAAGTGATGTGAGGGCCATCACGGCAACGCTCGACGGGGACGAAACGGGTAACTCTGCCCGGCCGGCGGCCAGGGCGGCCGCCCCGGAATGGGTCGCCACGTTGCACGACCACGGCCCATTGCTCCTGGCCGCGGCTCGGGCCATCGCCCGTGACGAGGCCGAGGCGGAGGACCTGGTCCAGACCACGTTCGAGCGGGCGCTCCGCGCGGGACCGGCGATCCGCGAGCCGCTGGCCATTCGGGCCTGGCTCCTGACCGTCCAAACGCGCGAAGCCCTACGAGTCGCACGGCGCTTGCGCCGGATGCTCCGGCTCGACCCGACGGTTCACGAGCTGCCGGTCGGCGGACCCGAGACGTCGGAGTCGCTCGAGCTTGGCGAGGCGCTGGGACGGCTGTCGCGACCAATTCGGGCTGCCGTTGTCCTTCACCACATGGTTGGACTCTCCGTGCGCGAGACGGCCGATGCCCTCGGCGTCACCGAGAACACGGCCAAGGCACGGCTGAAGGTTGGACTGGCGCGACTCCGGGAGTGGCTCGATGAAGACTGACGAGCGTGGCGGCGCCTCCGCCGGGGACAATCTGGAAGAGCGGCTGGCGCGCCAGTTCGCGGTCGATCTGGATCGCGCTGAGCGGGACTACCCGGCCTTGCGAGTGGGCCGGCGCGAACGGGACGAGGTGGCCGCGTCCACGGGAGGCCGCCGCTCCTGGCGGCAGCTGGCCGGGCCTGTGGCAGCGATCCTGATCCTCGTTGCCGGCGGCTTGGTCGTGGCGGCGCTGGCCACGAATCAAGCAACCATGCCGGGAGGACCGGCGAGCGCGGGCACTGGGGTTGTCCTGGGTTCAGACGGCATCCCAACGCAGATCGACGGCCAGCGCGTCTATCGAGTCGGCGAGAAGGCAGATTGGGAGAACCTCAGCGGCAGCTTCCTCCTGGTGGCCAATGCGAACAGGGCCCCGCTAATATGCATTGCCCATGCTTCCTCCGGGTCCCCCGAGAGCGACCTCCTCGTTGGCAACTGCGGCGGGTGGTCCTTGGGCAGCACGTCGGGTTCGGGGGATCAGGCGAATATCGTTTACGCCGCGCCAAAGAGCTCGCCTCAGAGCTTGCTCAATGGCTGGGCTGGGAACCCAGTGGTGTTGCGTGTCCATACCCACGACCCCGAAGCCGCCCAATGCAGCGCCGACCAAAAGGCCAACTGCGAAGCCGCGGTGGTCGTCGAGGCCGTGGTTTGGCCGGCGGTCCCGACCGAGATCAACGGCGAGCACGTCTACCGGGCGACCGACCAGGCCTCCTTCGCGGGTATCGACGGCAGCTTCCTGCTGGGCGGGCTGTTCTCCAAGCCCGATGTCATGCCGCCGTGCCCGGCGCCGATTGGGAAGTCGGCTGCCGAGCAGCAGCTGATCCCGTACTGCTTCATCGAGTCGATCGATGGGGTCCAGATCTCCCCGAGCAGCAACATCGATGAACCGAAGAACGAGATCGTCGCGGCGAGGGTCCACGTCAACGACGCGCTCGCGGCTCAATGTCCGGCCGACGTCCGGGCCACGTGCCAGGCAGCCGTCGTGGTCGAGTCGGTGGTATGGACGTCGAACCCGTACGCGACGGCTTCGCCCACCTCGGCCGAGCCAACGGCGACATTGGGAGTCAACCCCGTCTCGAGCGTGAACGCCGGGCCGCCAACCCCCTTCGCGTCCGCCGTGGCGTCGTCCTCGATCGGATCGGTCGGGCTCGATGGCCTTCCGACCGTCTTCAACGGAGAAGCCGTGTATCGGGCCGCGAATCTCCCGAAACAGGGTCCATTCCTGCTGGGCGGCCGGCTCGATCGCGACACCACGTGCGCCGCACCGAGCCCCGGCGGCATCCTCCCGCCGGGCTGCGGGTTCTGGACGATCGACGGAGTCGTAGTCTCGAATGCGATCGCGATTCCTGAGTCGGATATTGGCTACCTCGTGATCGCACGAGTCACAGCTTCGAAGGTCCTGACCCAATGCATCAACGCGCCGTGCCCGCCGATCAGCGTCTACATGGTGACGGCGATCGTTTGGGTGGGCCCAGCCGTGCCGGCACCGCCGTCGATTCCGCCCACGTCGATTCCCTCCGTCCCGCCAGGTACGTAGCGGTTCGGGGGATTCGTACCCGCCCCGCCGCACCGTTCGCCCGCGAATCGCCGATGATGGTGCCGATTTGGCGTCGCCATGTGGGGGCGCTCGGTCGGTCCGGGAGGCGCTATGTTCGTCACGCTGGTCCACGTTCATGTCAAGCCGGAGCACGTGGCCGACTTCATCGAGTCGATCCGGTACAACCACGAGAACTCGATCCGGGAGCCGGGCAACCTGCGGTTCGACATCCTGCAGTCGGTCGACGACCCGACTCGTTTCATCGCGTACGAGGCGTATCGCGACGAGGCTTCGGCGAAGGCCCACAAAGAGACGGCGCACTACCTGGCCTGGCGCGACAAGGTCGCCGACTGGATGGTCGAGCCTCGTCAGGGCGTCCGCTACGACGGCCTCTTTCCGGCGGTCGACTAGGACCGGGAAGGCGACGACGATGGAATCGAAAGGACCGGCGGAGGCCGTAGGACCGGAAGACGCGAGAGCCGCGGCCACGGTGCCGTCTGCCTGGCCGGAGTTTTCGATCGCACGCTTGCCGCGAATCCTGTTCGGCAGCGGTCGATCCAGGGAATTGCCGGCCGTCGTGGTGGAGTTCGGGACGCGAGCGCTCGTCGTTGTCCGCGGCCCCGACTTCACGGAATCGCCCGACTGGGCCAGGCTGCGCCGGGGGCTCGAGTCGGCGGGAGTGTCGGTCGCGGTCGAAGCCGTCTCGGGGGAGCCGTCGCCCGCGATCGTCGACGAGATCATGGCTCGCCACCGAGGGAGTGGCTCCGAGAGTGGCGGCTCGACGCCCCGTGGCCTCGCCCCGATAGACGTCGTCGTCGGCATCGGCGGCGGAAGCGTCCTCG
>JBIOII010000162.1:0-3360 GCA_044449785.1 Candidatus Limnocylindrales bacterium | reverse complement strand
GTCTCTGCCTGTCCTACACGTCCGCAGTGTTGGAGACGAAACGCATGCCGCAATACCTGTCGCCCGGCGTCTACGTCGAGGAGGTCGAGGCTGGCTCGCGCCCGATCGAGGGCGTCGGCACCGCCGTCGCAGCCTTCGTCGGCCTGGCTCAGCGAGGTCCTGCCAACACGCCCGTGCTGGTCACCAACTGGACCCAGTTCGCCTCAACTTTCGGTGACTTCATGGAGGGGTCGTACCTCGCCCATGCGGTCTACGGCTACTTCCTGAACGGCGGTGGAACCGCATATGTGGTCCGCATCGGCGCCGACGGCGCCGCTCCGGCATCGCGACTTGAACTGCCAAGCTCCACCGACAAGGCCGTGCCGGCCTTCCGAGTCGTCGCGCTCGAGCCCGGCGCATCCGGTGATCAGATCTCGGTTGAGGTCGCCGAGCCGTCCGAACCCGGCGAAGGAGTCTTCAAGCTCATCATCTTCGTCGGCGGCAAGGAAGACGAGTCCTACGACAACGCGACCCTCAAGAAGGGTCGCCAGAACGTCTTCACGCAGACTCGGACCTCGAAGCGGATCCGGCTCGAAGAAGTCACCAAGGCCGAGCTCGCCCCAGCAGTCGGAAAACTGTCGTTGAGCGGCGGAGCCACGGCGGGTGCGATCCGCGTTACGCCGGACGAGTACGCCGGCGATCCGGCCGAGCGAACCGGCTTCGGCGGGCTCGAGGCGGTCGACGAGGTGACCATGGTCGCCGCGCCGGACCTGATGGCCCTGTATCAGCGCGGACTCATCGACATGGAAGGCGTGAAGGCCGTCCAGCTGGCGATGATCGCCCACTGCGAGCTCATGGGAGACCGCGTCGCGATCCTCGACGCTCCGCCCGACTTCGGCGCGCAGCAGATCCTCGAGTGGCGGAAGGATCGGGCCGGCTACGACTCCAAGTATGCGGCGCTCTACTGGCCCTGGGTCAAGGTCTTCGATCCGCTTGCCGGCCGCGCCGTCTTCGTGCCGCCTTCCGGCCACATGGCCGGGATCTGGGCCCGCAGCGACGGGGAGCGTGGCGTTCACAAGGCGCCCGCCAACGAGGTCGTCCGCGGTGCCATCACCCTCGAGGTGCAGATCACCAAGGGCGAGCACGATCTGCTCAATCCGATTGGGGTCAACTGCATCCGGTCCTTCCCCGGTCGCGGCATCCGCGTCTGGGGGGCGAGGACCCTCTCGTCTGACCCGGCCTGGAGATACCTCAACGTCCGGCGCCTGTTCAACTTCGTCGAGGAGTCGATCCTGGAAGGCACCCAGTGGGTGGTCTTCGAGCCAAACGACATGGCGCTCTGGGAACGCGTCAAGAGAACGATCAACTCGTTCCTGGTGCGCGTCTGGCGCGACGGAGCGCTGTTCGGCGCGGCGCCCGGCGATGCCTTCTTCGTCAAGTGCGACGGCGAGAACAACACCTCAGAGACCATAGACGCCGGTCAGCTGATCATCGACATCGGCATCGCCCCCGTGAAGCCGGCCGAGTTCGTGATCTTCCGGATCGCCCAGTTCTCCGGCGGCGCGTCGCTGACGGAATAGGCGCCGACCGGTAGGAGCGCAAGGAGATTCCGAAATGCCAGGTGGTGTCCCAAACCTCCCCCAGGATGCTCTCAGCTCCCAGCGCTTCTCGATCGAGATCGACAGCGTCAGCCTCGCCCAGTTCCAGGAGGTGAGCGGGGCTTCGTCCGAGGTCGATGTCATCGAGGTCAAGGAGGTCGACAAGACGGGTCGGCCGACGGTCAAGAAGCAGATCGGCGCCATCAAGGCGCCGACCATCACCCTCAAGCGGGCCGCGAACCAGTCCATGGACCTGTGGAACTGGCACCAGGCTGCCCTCGACGGGAAGCTCAAGGACGCTCGGCGAAACGGCTCCATCGTCCAGTACGACTTCGAGCACGTGGAGGTCGCCCGCTACAACTTCACCAACGCCTGGGTCTCGAAGCTGACGGTCAGCGGCTTCAAGGCCGGGGACAACCAGCCCTCGGTCGAGGAGATCACGATCGTCTGCGAGACCTTCGCGAGGGTCAAGTAAGTGATGGTCGCGGACACGAAACCACTGCCGCAGGTCGCGGACCGGACCGGGCCGCTGCGCACCGAGTTCGCCTTCGTCCTGCCGCGGGGCTACGTGGACGAACAGGGCGTCGTACATCGGGACGGCCTGATGCGCCTGGCCACGGCTCGCGACGAGATCAATCCGATACGCGACCCTCGGGTGCGGGAGAACGAGGCCTACCTGACGGTCATCCTGCTCAGCCGGGTTATCACCCGGCTTGGCACGCTGCCCCAGATCAATCCGGGCATCGTCGAAGGGATGTTCGCGTCGGACCTGGCCTTCCTCCAGGACCTCTACCGGCGCATCAACCAGGACGGAACCTCGCAGGCGGCGGTCACGTGCCCCGCGTGCCGCCACGAGTTCACCGTCGAGATCGGCGGTGGTCTCTCGGGGGGATCGTGACGTACGCGACCGACCGCCTCTTCGAGGAGATCGCGTACGTCGGCTACCACCTTCACTGGTCGTTCGAGGAGATCCTGGATCTCGAGCACCCGCTGAGGCGCCGGTTCGTCGACGAGATCGCGGCCATCAATCGACGACTGACCGGAGAGGAGTAGGTCTCAGTGCGTTGGCCATTCGGTCTGGCTCGACGGTCGCAACAGCCGGCGGTGACCGCCCCGGACGCCGCGACGGCTCATGCCGACACGGAGCAAAGCGTCGGGGAAGCACCGGAGCCTCTCGCGGCCGCCGCTGTGCCTGCCTTGGAACCCTTGCCGAGAGTCATCGGCCCGGCGCCGCTGACGGTGCGGTCGCGTGAATTCGTCGCCGGGCTTGCCGTCTCCAACGGGCTGACGCCGACGCTGCGCCCCCTGGAACACCAGCCCGGCGCCGGTGGTCCCGCCGGCCTGATCGGCGGCCTGGCCGTGCCTGTCGCCCCTTCATCGACCGGGTCGCACGGCTCACGGCCGGGTGCGCGGAGTCGCTCGGCAGCCGGCGGGGAAGGAGAAGCCGCCGCCGGCGCCACGAGCACCACCGGCGCCGGCGCCACCGACGGCGCGGCCGGGCCTCGTCCCGGGTTGGAGTTGCAGGGCGCTCCCGGGGCTGCCACGGAGCCGGGCCCGGTGCGTCGGCTGCCATTGGTCGACCCGGCTGCCGCCGAGCAACGCCGACCCCTCACTTCGGTCGACCCTGCGTCGGATTTCGGCCGGTCGCCGGATGTCGGGGCTGGGACCGGACGCCCGCCGGGTCCCGCGAACCTGGAAGTCGCTCATGTCGAGGCCACGGGACAGCCGCTGGCTGCCGACATGGCCCGATCGACGTCCGCGCCTGCCCCGGCCGACATAGATG
>JBIOII010000161.1:0-3411 GCA_044449785.1 Candidatus Limnocylindrales bacterium | reverse complement strand
CGGGCAACCTGGACAACGCGCCGAAGACCGGCAGCAGCGGGGGCGGATACAGGAAGAAATCCGCCCGGGCGGTCGACGGCCAGGCGGTCAGCGCGGCCGTCAAGTACGGCTGACCGCCGTTGAGCCAGCGCGCTGCCGCGCCCAGATAGACGTTGAGGTCGTACAACTGGACGGTCTGTCCCCAGAACAGGATGTCGTATAGAACCCACGACACGACGACGGCAGCGGGAAGCGCCAGGCGCAGCATGGGGATGCGGGCCGAACGGGCCCGTGCGGCGCGCGCGTCGGAGGCGGCCGCGATGGCCGGAATCACGCGCACCGCCAGCACAACCGAAGCCGTGGCCACAGCCCAGACCAATCCGAACGGGATCCCCGCCAGGTCGCGACCCAGCAAGGAGGACGCGTGCCAGATGACGAGAAGGAGCGCAACCGGCAGGACCAGGTCGAGCCCGCCGATGCGTGCCCAGTGCATGCCCGCGATCCGGGCCAGCCAGCCCCGCACCGACGCCAGCAGCAGCAAGGTGGGCACCACCCGGCCATTCTAGGGTGTCGCCCGCCGCGCCCGGCCGCTCTCTGCCGCGCTTGCTCCCGGCCGGCGTCACCGCGCCCGCCGTCCTGAGGCCCCGCGAGCGCCCGCTCGACTCGCCGCAGCCCGGCTGCCGGGCCTACCATGGGTGCGTGCTCAGAAGATCGAGCCTGTCGCTGGCGCGCCCGCACCGGCCCCGAGCCGCGGGTCTGGGTCTTGCCGTCGCCAGCCTGGCAATTGCGACCGCCCTCGCCGCGGTGGCGCACGGCCTGCTGGGCGTCTCGGACGCCGCAATCGTCTACCTGCTGGCGGTCGTAGCCGTCGGCATGGGCTACGGCAGCTGGCTGGCCGTGGCCACGTCGGTGGCATCGTTCCTGCTATACGACTTCTTCTTCACCCAGCCCCTGTACACCTTCGCTGTCGCGGCCCCCGAAGAGTGGCTCGATCTCCTGCTCTTCCTCGTTGTGGCGATCTCCATCGGCCGGCTCAGCGCCCTTCAGCTGGAGCGTCGCCGCGAGGCGGAGCTGCGCAGCGCCGAGGCCCGGGCGATGTTCGCCATGAGCCGCGACATCGCCACTGCCGCGACGGCGCTGGAGGCCGCACCGCTCCTCGCATCGCGGCTTGCCCGAGAGGCCGAGATGGCCCGTGTCTGGATCGGCCTCGGACCGTCTATCGCCGAGGAGCACGTCGTGGCCGACAGCCTGCCCGGCGAACCCAGGCCGTCGGTCGCTTCGCGCTGGGCGCTCCATTCGAGCTCCGCCGACGTGCAGCCGACGTGGGTCAAGGTGCGCGAGGTCTCGGTATCGCGGGCTCGTGAAGGCCGCGACAACACAGACGCTCGCGAAACACGACTTCGCCAGACCCGCGACGACGAGCCGCTGACGATCCTGCGGGTCCAGATCGCCCACGGTGGCGAGGCGATCGGCTCGCTGTGGGCCACTCGACTGCACGGTGCGCCGTTCCCGGGCCGGTCGCACTCGCGGCTGCTCGCCGCCGCCGCCGACCAGCTCGCGCAATCCGTGGTCCGCGATCGCCTGGCTTCCGAAGCCACGGCCGTCGAGGTGGCACGCCAGAGCGATGCGCTCAAGTCCGCGCTGCTCGACTCCGTCTCGCACGATCTCCGCACGCCACTCGCCGCCATCCGGGCCGCGGCGGGAAGCCTGATGGATCCCGCCGTCGCGCTGGAGCCGGGTCAGGAGCGCGCGATCGCGCGCACGATCGACGTCGAAGCGGAGCGGCTCAGCCGGCTGGTCCGGAACATGCTCGACCTCGGCCGGATCGAGGGCGGCGCACTCCATCCCTCGCTCGAGCTGTACGACCTTGCCGATTTGATCGATCCCGTGGTCGAGCGCATGACGGCGTCGCTTGTGCCATCGCCGGTTGAGGTCGTGATCTCGCCTGACCTTCCGGCGGTCCAGGTGGACGCGATCTTCATCGACCAGATCCTCACCAACCTGCTCGAAAACGCGGGACGGTACGCCGCAGGCAAGCAGATCCGGGTGTCGGCCAAACCGGTCGCGGGGCAAGTCTGGCTGACTGTCGAGGACGCGGGCCAGGGCGTACCCGCCACGATCCTTCCCCATATCTTCGACCGGTTCTATCGGGCGCCACGTCGCCAGGGTTCGCGCGCCTCGGGTGGGTCGGGGATCGGCCTGGCCGTGGTGAAGGGCCTCGCAGAGGCGATGGGCGGCTCGGCGATCGCGCGGACCAGCGCCCTCGGCGGCCTGGCGGTAATCGTGCGCCTGCTGGTCGAAGACGAACCGATGGCGGTCGACCTGGAGCCCGAGCCCGACGTCGAGAGGGCGGATGAACGAGCGTTCGAGCAGGCAGCCGAACCGGCGGCCGAAGCGGCGATCGAACGGGTGGCCGAACCCGCGGTCGACCTGGCAGCCGTGCCCGAAGGCGAGCTGGTCGCCGGGCTCTCGGGCGGCCCAATCCAGGCCGAACCCCAATGAGCGAGGGCGGGGCAGTCGTCCTGATCGTCGAGGACGACGAGTCGGCACGGGCGGCGATCGCCAGCAATCTCCGCGCCCGCGGCCACGACGTCGACGAGGCCGGCGACGTCCGCGAGGCGCTGCGGCTGTGGGATTGCCGCCGTCCGGATCTCATCCTCCTTGACCTGGGCTTGCCCGATCTTGACGGCCAGGCCGTAATCCGGCGCGTTCGGCGCGAGGCAAACACGCCGATCATCGTGGTCTCGGCCCGCGGCCGCGAGGAGGATCGAGTGGCTGCCCTGGACGCGGGCGCCGACGATTACTTGACCAAGCCCTTCGGGCTATCCGAGCTGCATGCCCGCATGCGCGCCGTTCTCCGGCGGGCGGCCGGTCCCGAGGCGGACGTCGAGGGCCGGATGCGACTGGGGCCGGTCGTGCTCGACGTGCCCCACCACGAAGTGACGGTGGGGGAGACCCCGGTCGAGCTGACCCCGCGCGAGTTCGAGCTGCTCAAGGTGCTGCTCTCCCAGCCGGGTCGGGTCGTGACCGCAGGCCGGCTGCTCCGCGCGGTCTGGGGCACCGCATACTCCGACGAGGCCCACTACCTTCACGTCTACGTCTCGCGGCTGCGCCGCAAGCTCGCCGCCGCCGACCCTTCCGGCATCGCCGCGAAGCTCATCGTGGCCGAGCCGGGCGTGGGCTATAGGATTGTCGCCGAGTAGGGGAGCGAGCTGGCAACGGCAGCTCCAGTTAGTTGGCAGTCGAATTAGTCGGAGATTCAAGTCCGGAAGGACTTCCGACCATCCACACGCCTCCATTGGCAAGGCCCGGTATCGGCCGTTCTGCCGCTAAGGGAGCTCGGTCGCTGTGAAGAGCGACGCGGGAACCGGCAGCGCCTCTGACATCTCAGCAGGCTTTCGCCCGGGCCAACAAGATACTCGATCAGATGAT
>JBIOII010000160.1:0-3450 GCA_044449785.1 Candidatus Limnocylindrales bacterium | reverse complement strand
TGCGTTCGGCCGGCGCCAGAAAGTCGATCTCGTAGCGCCTGGGAGTGGCTTCGAGAAGGGCGCCGTGCCCGGCATCGTCGAGCGCCTCTTCGAGGTAGTCGATGTAGACGCTGTTGTTGACGTGGTCGAGCGGGTCGAGGTCGCGCCGTCTCACTCGGAACCGCTGCTCCGCGGCGTCGGGTGGAGTCTCCGGGAGCGCCACCTTGAGCATCTCGAAGCTCGAAGACCGGTCGGCGATGAATTCGAGCATCTCCTTCGGGACCCGCGTCGGCGCTCCCCTGTCGTTCGTGAGAACCCAATCGATCTCGAGCCGGGCCAGCAGCTCACCCGCCGCGTCCCGCACCTCGCTTTGGCGGCGCGCGGCGATGCGGCG
Organism: Candidatus Limnocylindrales bacterium; assembly: GCA_044449785.1. Lineage (GTDB taxonomy): Bacteria > Chloroflexota > Limnocylindria > Limnocylindrales > CSP1-4 > Fen-1039. The sequence continues at coordinate 3,077 of JBIOII010000160.1, read as the reverse complement.
GTAGCCGATCACCTGGGTCGAAACGTAGACGACGTCGTAGCTGCAGGGCGGCCTCAGGACGTCGAGCCGAATCGCCCGGACAAGCCAGAAGAGGCCGCGGGCGGAATACCATTCCCGCCCAAAGCCGAGCAGCGACGAATGCTGCCACGCGATGTCGGCGACCCAGGCGAGGTAGATGGCGGTGCGCATCGTCTCGGTCGCGGTCGCTTCCTCGAACCGGATGCGGTACTGGCGCACGATCCGGTACGGCAGCCCATCCGCGAGAACGTCGATGCTGCCGCCCGCGGGAACCTCCTCCGCCTGGCTTCGGGCCGCCCCGGACTTCCGTTCGGTCAAGTGCGGGCCTCCGCCAGGTCATCGAGCATTTCGAGCGCGACCAGCCGTGTACCTTCGCGATTGGCTGTCGATCGAGCCAGACGGATCTCGCACGACCGGCGGGCGTCGAAGACGACGATCGCAACCCTCAGCCGGACATCCTCGTCGGCGGCATGCGCCCGGGCATCGTCGAGCTGGTTGAGGACGTCGGCGTTTATGCCACGGGCACCCCATTTACAGTCGTAGACCTCCGGCCGCGTCGCGGATTCCACGGTCACGTCGTAGGGATGGATCTCGGCACGAACTCCGTCGAAGAGCACGCGCCGCTCCCGTCTCACCGGCGCGTCAGCTGCCGCTCGCCGAGACAGCAGCCGCGCAGTCAGTTCCTCGACTATTGCCCCGCGATACTGGTTTCGGGCCGCATCGCCGCGATCGGCCACCTCGAGCGAAGCCGCGAGGAGCTGTTCCGCGTGGAGGCGCAGACGCTCGTCGACGGCGTCGCCGAAGAGGGTCGGGAAGATCCGGCGCCACCCGTCGGCTTCCACGCGTTCGCCGTTCATCACGGCCCGACCGAGCAGCCTCTCGGGGCGGGTGGCCGACTCGAGCAGACCCGCCACTCGAGCGACGAGCGGATTCGCCTGGATCCCGGCGTAGACGACTGTTCGGGCGTCGTAGGCCGCGTCCTGGAACCTCATCGATCGCCGCCCCGGAGGATGCGGAACGGCGTGTCCTCGTCAGGCGCATCCGTCCCGAGATCTACTCCCGGCTCGCCGCTCCTGTCCGGTTCGTCGACTTCCCCACCCACGGCGAGAGATACGACGTGAGGAAACGTCGAGAGCCAATCGATCGCCTTGTGCGCGTCCGCGATCAGCCCGATCTCGGCAATCGCCTCGTCCACGGCCACGACCTGCTCGGCCGTCAGAAGCCGGCCCGAGTTCGAACCCGCCAGCGCTCGGATCGCCGGCAGATAGGCTTCGGTGAGGTCGGTCACGTACTGCCATTCGTCCTCGACGGTTTCGGCCAGATCGGCAAGAGCGCGGTACGAGACGGCGGCCCGCTCTATGACCCGAATGCGCTCGTTCATTCCGGTAGCGTAGCGGCCGGACGGCCGGCATGGCACCATGGGAGTCCCAACTAAAGCGGAGGCGAGCAACTATGGATCTCGGGCTGCGCGGTCGAACCGCCCTGGTAGGAGGAGCGTCCGCCGGCCTGGGCCGGGCGACGGCCGAGCGGCTGGCCGCCGAGGGCTGCAAGCTGGCCTTGTGGTCGCGCGGCGGTTCCGCGCTGGAGAAGGCCGCCGACGAGATCCGGCAGCTTCATTCGGTGGTCGTCGTCACCATTGCGGGCGACGCAACCGATCCGGCGGCGGCCGCCAAAGTGGCATGGCAGGCAGAGAGAAGCCTCGGCCCGATCGACATCGCGATCCTCAACGCCGGCGGCCCGAAGGCAGTCGAGGCGACGAAGACGGATCCCGCCGAATGGCGCCGCTCGTTCCAACTTCTGGCGCTGACGCCGATCGAGCTGGCCAGCGCGCTCCTGCCGAACATGCGCAAGCGCGGTTGGGGCCGGATCGTCTCGATCATGTCGTCCGGCGTCCGCCAGCCGATCCCGGAGCTCGCCTACTCGAATGCCTGCCGCAGCGCGCTCCAGGCCTGGCTCAAGACCGTCGCCACAGAGGTGATCGCCGACGGGGTCACAGTCAACGGCGTTATACCCGGCCGGCTGGACACCGCCCGAACGGCCGCCCTGGACAAGGCTCGCGCCGAGAAGACCGGCACGACGCCGGAGGATGTGAAGGCGCAGCTCGAGAAGTCGATCCCGGCCGGTCGTTACGGCCGACCGGACGAGTTGGCGGCTTACGTAACCTGGCTGTGCTCCGAGCCGGCCCGCTACCAGACCGGCACCTTTGTCCCGATCGACGGCGGCATGATCCGCTCGCTACCCTAGGGCGCCCTGCGACACCGCCATGCCGCGCGAGGTCAGTCGCCGCGGTGGCCTCGGGATTCGATGCTGAACGCGCCCCAGTGGCCGGTGTAGGGCAGCCAGTCTTCGTCAACGCGCTCGACGATCGACGAGGCCGGACCTTCGCGGAGAGCGTCGAGGAGATCCTCCAGGTCAGCACGGGGCCCTTCGACGACCACGTGGACGGCCCCGTCCTGCTCGTTGGCGACGAAGCCGGTCAGGCCCGTTCGCGTGGCTCGCGAGGCGACGAAATACCGAAAGCCAACGCCCTGGACGCGGCCTCGAACGCTGGCGTCGAGGCGCACCAGCTCCCCTCCACTCATCGATCTTTACCGCTGCGCCGGGCGGCGACCGCACCCGTGGCGGCGACCGGAGGCGCGGCCGGCGCTTCGTTCGATTCGATCCGCGGCCACATCAGCGCCAGCACGTCCAGGGCGAGCTCCGGATTGACGTTCTCGTCGAGCTGCGCCGCGATTGCGTCGAGTTGCGTGAGGAAGGCCGCGACGACACGGACGACAGACCCGGTCCGATCGCCTGGACCTCATCCACCAGCTCCAGCTCGCGGAGCCGCCTCGACCCGCCGGCCTGGGCCACCGCCAGGTCGCGCCCGACCGATGCCCACACGTCGAGGAGCGTGGCGGCAGCCAAGCGCCTGTCCGCCGCGGCGAGCTTGGGAGCGGCTCCGTCGTCGGGCGTGGCGCCGTCAGTGACTTCGGGATCGGCGGGTTTAGCGGCCCGTGTCTTTCGGCCCCGACCCGAGCCGGCTGCTTCGGCCGACGGGGAAGCCCCCGCCGATGATC
>JBIOII010000159.1:0-3534 GCA_044449785.1 Candidatus Limnocylindrales bacterium | reverse complement strand
TTGCCTTGCTGAGGACGTCGAGGCTCTGCGTAGGCGCGCCGAGCTGCGGACCTGTGTAGCCGGTTCGCTTCGCAAGCGTGGTTTCGGCGGCCTCGAAGGCGGCCTCGCTTCCGAACGCCCGCTGCGAATATGACGAAAGCAAGTTCCAGGCGGTCGGCGGATCCTTGATTGCCATCGTCTCGTAGTCGCCGGCGAGGTTACTCGCTGCCGCCGGATCGGCCGACTTGGACGAGACCATGGCTCGCGCATTTCCGAAATCGGCGGCGTGCCAAGTCCGGCCACCGTCGGACGACTGCATGAGGGCACGAGAGCCCGGCCCGACGAAGACGGTCGCGATGGCATGGTCTCTGTCTGCGAAGTCGAGGGAGATGAAGGCAGTGTTCGGCGGCATTCCGAAGCCTGGGACATCCGTCCAGGTCGCCCCAAAGTCGCTGCTCTCGCTCAATCCGAAGAACCCGTTCGCGTTCGTGCCGACAACCACCCACTCCTTGCCGACGAGCGCATCCGGACCCGCCATTGGCGGCAGATAGGCCGGCTTCTTTGTGAGGGTCCACGATCGGCCGGCATCCTCCGTGCGGTAGAACCAGACGGCGGGCGGACTGGAGGTGCCGGCGACGTATACGTCGACTGCGAGGGCGCCGTCATTGGCGTCCCAGAAGATCGGCCCGGAATCGACACCAACCTCGACCGGCCCGGGGATGAAGCCCGTGTACATCTCGGGCAGGCTCACGGTCGACCATGTCGCGCCGGCGTCGCGGCTGACGCTCAGTGTCGGCCCGGTGAGGCCCGAGGAGGTGTAGTCCGGGGCCGACCACAGGGTCGTCGCGTCGCTGGCCGTGAACTGCGACCCGAGGCCGGTGGCACCGCCGGCCACCGACCACGTCGCGCCGCCGTCGTTGGTCCGCAGAACCGTGCCCGCACCTTTCTTCGCCTGTGTACGGACTTCGTTGTTCTGACCGTTGGGCCCCGGCGTCGAGGCGTATGAGCACATCACGAACCCGTGATCGGCATCGACGAAGGAGATCGACGCCGTGTCGCAGCGGAAGTCGCCCGACACGGAGGCCGTTTGCCAGGTTCGACCGCCGTCCGTGGTTCTGTTCATCTCGAACATCTGGCGGGGGACTGTCGGGCTCGCAAGCCCCCCGTTCATCCCGTTGGAAGTAATCGCCCAGGCATGATCCTGATCAAGAACGAAGACCTGCTCGACAGCGACCAGGCCGCCCGGGCTCGGAAACGTTCCCGCCCGCCACGTGGCGCCGTTGTCGGTCGAGGTGAGGAAGTACCAGCCCTGGACCGCCCAGATACCGCCGGTTCGCATCAGCCCGGCCTGGTCGACCTGGGCGTCGAGCGCCGCCGGCAGGTTGAACGTCGGGCCGGGTGAGTTAGTCCCAGACCCCGGCCCGACCGTGCCACCGCGCGGCAGGAAGAGGACCGCGAGAAAGATGACGGCAACGGCCAGCACCGCGGCCAACCTCAGGGACCCCCACAACGGGCCCCGCTGCCGCGGCCGGCGTGCGTCCTCGAGCTGCTTCTGCGAAGCCAGGACGAGGTGAGTGGAATCGTCCGGCTGGAACTTGTCGTAGTAGGCTCGGATCCTGGTCTCGAGGTCTGGGACGCTCATCGTCGTTGCTCCTCCGCCCGATGCTCCGCGGTCGAGCGCGGCCCTCACATGCTCCAGCGCGTAGTGGAGCCGGGACTTGACGGTGCCTTCGGGCAGCGCCAGCTGGGAAGCGATATGCGGAATCGTCAGGTCGCGCCCGAACCGAAGAGCCAGCACGATCTGCTCGTCGTCCGTCAACCGTCCGATAGCAAGGTCGAGGTCGTCACGTGCCGGCGGCGACGAGCCGGCTTCGGTCGCCGTGACTCCGGGATCGATCGCTGCCACGGGCTGCCGGCGCTTCCGACGCAGCTCGTGACGGCAGACGTTGACCACGATCCTCATGAACCACCTTTGCGGCTCGCCGAGCTCGAACCTGATGCTTCGCCGCCGGCTCCATGCCCGGAGTAGCGCCTCCTGGACCGCATCCTCGGCGCCCACGGGATCGCGCAGCACCGCCGAAGCCAGCCGGTGAGCCTCCGGGACGCCGGCTGGCAGCATTTCGACAACACGGTCGTCGTCGCGCGGCTGCACACCGGCCAGCTCGATCATCGGTCTCCCTCGGTGACAATGGCACTCGATCTACGACCGAGGCCCCTCGAACCGTTCAATCTTCGCGGACGAGTGTCGCACGGGACGGCCGGCCGCGGCGTTCGCCCACCGGCCGAGCATCGTGATCGGCCGCTAGGCCGGCTTCCGGCCCCTCACCAACCTTGCCGGTTCCAGGGCGGTGCGCTTGCCCCGGTTCGCTATGGCCTTGGCCAGGGCGATTTCGTGGGCGCGGGTTTCGAACTCGTCGTCGAGCGGCGCCAGCACCGCCTTGGCCGCCGAAACGCCCTCGGCGCGGCCCACGGCGATCCTGATCAGCTGGTCCGTGAGCCACGGGTTCTTGGGCAGGCACGGGCCGTGAAGGTAAGTGGCGAACACGTTGCCCCAGCGTGCCCCCTCCAGCCCATCTCGGCCGTTGTTCCCGGCTCCGGCGACGACCTGCCCGAAGGCCTCGCAGTCCGGTCCGAGGTCGGTTAGGCCCGAGTGGTTCTCGAAGCCGACCACCATCTCTGTGGAACCCCCGATCGTGACCTTGCAGGCGGCGTGCTGCATGAAGCGCTGCGGGCCGCCCCTGGTCTCGAGGTCGAGGATTCCGGCGCCCAGCATCTCCTCGCCCGCGTTCGAGATGTAGCGATGGCCGAGCAGCTGCAAACCGGCGCACACCGCGAAGACGACCACGCCCTCGGCGACAGCGTCGCGCAACGAGGGCGTCTTGTGGGCGAAGTCTTCGGCCGCCACGGCCATCTCCACGTCCTGCCCGCCGTGGAACAGCACGATGTCGAACTTGCGGAAGTCCGGCGTTTCGCCCTTCTCGACTGCGACAACCTCGACGGGGATTCCCCGCCACTCCGCCCTCCGCTTGATCGCGATGAGATTGCCGCCGTCGCCGGCCACGTTCAGGAGGGACGGGTACAGGTGCGCAACGCGGAGCGGCTTGTGATCGCGGGTGTGGCCCGACCGGGTCGAATGGACCGCCGGCACCGGCGGCGGTACCGGCGCCGACTCGGGAGCCGGGGAGGGCGGCTCGGACCGGGCGGGCTCGAGGGCTGCCGGTTCGGGCTTCGCAGGCGCCGCGGCCTTTCTCCGCCCGCGACGGGACACCGGCGCGGAGACGGCGGGAACGAGCGGGAACGGATTCGAGGGATCGGTCTGGAAATCCGTCGAGGGTGGCGAGACGGCCACGGTACCGGGCGCGGGCTTATGCGGAGCCGACACCTTGCCGCGCTTGGGAGTGCTCATACGGCCCAGAACCTCCCGGTCCAGCCACGCCGGCGCATCTCGTTGCGCAACTCGATGTGCGGCGTATATCCCGACAATACGACGAGTCTCGATCCCAGCGGCAGCAATGCCAGCCCCTCGGTCAGGGCGGCCGGCCGATCGACGATGAC
>JBIOII010000158.1:0-3641 GCA_044449785.1 Candidatus Limnocylindrales bacterium | reverse complement strand
GTCCTAGGCCTCTAGACGAATGCGGCATCGAGGACCGCTTTGGGGGCGGGCCGGGCGGGATGATAGCAGGAGCCGGCGGTGCGCGCCATCCAAGTGCGCGCCTTCCAAGATTGCTCGGCTGCACAGCCTTCCGGTTCGCCGGGCACGGCCCGAGAGCCACCGGGCGCGGCCCGCGACGCCCTACATCCGATGCGACTCCAGGAAAACCCTGACGCCGTCGGCGACCTGCTGGAAGCTCGACTCGCCGATCACGAGACCGTAGTGCGAGTGGGCCCCGAACGGTTCGTAGGTACCGCCAAGCCAGTCGGCCAGCCGTTCCGCCCCGGTTGCCGACGAGGTTCCGTCGAGGCCTGCGCCAACCACCAGGATCGGCACTCCCGCCAGACGCGCCCGGTCGATTGCGATGCCTTCGAGCACCTCGCGCTTGACCAGACCGGACTCGTGCGGCTTCTGGCCGAACAGGTGCTGGAGCCGGACGATGTCGGCGATCGTCAGGTCGCGGTTCTCGCGCTGCAGCTTCTCGGGCAAAGTCTCCCAGCCGATGAGGTCCCGGCCGTACACGTCGGGGATTTCGCGCAAGACGTGCGGCCGCACCGCCGTTCGGAGGTCGCGCGGCAATTCGCTGTCGAGCAGCACCACGGCGCCGACTGAATGACGCTCGGCCGCTTTGAGGGCCAGGAGCCCGCCCAGGCCGTGGCCGATGGCGACCGAGCCGTGGCCTAGCTTGTCCATGACGGCAAGGACGTCGTCGACGTAGTCGTCGAAGCCCACGCTGGCGATTTCCGCCGGTTCGGACCAGAAGTGGTTGCGCAGATTGAGGGCGTGGCCTTCCCAGCCACGGCTGGCGAAGTAGGAGAGGTATCGCTCCCAGATCCACGAGCCCGTCAGCTCGCCGTGGATGAAGAGCAGCGGCCGGCGCCTGGAACGCCGCTCGGGCATCCACGACTCGACGTACAAGCCGCGCTCGGTCAGCTCTATCTCGTCTTTGCGGATGGGGCGGCCGTTGGCCCCGACCGGGTGCGGTCTCGCGACGTGAAGCTCGTCGGGAATGTTGTCACTCATTCTCGGTTCGTCCTCCGGCCAGGCTTCGGGAAAGCCGGCCGACCCGCCGATCTCACCACTCATGCGGGTTGATTACCAGGCCTGTGAGGGCCTTCGGATAGAAGTAGGTCGATTTCTGCGGCATTACGTCGCCTTCCGCGGCGACCGCCGCGATTTCGGCCACGGGAGTCGGGTCGAGCAGGAATGCGGCGTCCGCCCCGTCCTTCGCGGCGTCGACCCAGTCGAGAGCCTCGGTCACGGACTTGCTGTAGGCCAGCCGGCCGGCGGCGATGGCGACGGCATCGATGCGGCACAGCCGGTTCAGGGCGGCCTGCAGGAGAGTGACGTCGAGGCGGCGCAGCGCCGGGCCGCCCTCGCGCAGCGACACCTCGAAGGCCGCGCGACGGGCCCGCAGGAGCAGGCCGCCCTGGCGGGTCCACAGCCCGAACCGGCCCTGCCCTCCGGGTACCTCGACGGAATCGAAGGCGGCTTCGAGCTCGGCACGACCCTCCACCGGCTTGACGTCGAAGAGCCACTCCGCGTGGTCGAGAAGGTCGTGCACGCCGTCGGCGCCGAGGCCGCGAGCGACGCGATGGGTCGGCAGCACGGTCAGCTTCTGCTTCGTGGTCTCGAGGAACAGCATGAGCACGTAGTCGGCGGCAGGATCGGTCTCGCCCGTCCTGTTGGCTCGGCGCTCGTCGCGATAGCGAAGAGCGGTCTCGTACCGGTGATGACCGTCGGCGATCGTTATCGGATTGCGGCCGGCCGCGGCAAGAAGCGACTGCACGAGGTCTGCGCGCGGTCCGCTCTCCGGCACCGCCCACATTCGGTGGCGAACCGCATCGTCATCGGCAACATCCGCATCGGGGCGCCCAGAAGCGATAGCGGCCAGCGCTTGCACCGACCGACTGCTCGGATCCGTGAACAGCCCGACAACCGGACTGGTGTTCACGCCTGTAGCCCGCAGCAGCTTGTAGCGGTCTTCCTTGGGCGCCGAGAGCGTTCGCTCGTGCGGCAGAACACCTGACCCGGGCACCAGGTCCTCGAGGCGGAGCCGGGCGAAGAAGCCCCGCTGGGTTCGGAGACACTGGCTTCCGGGCACACGATAGGTCTGCTCGTAGGCGTAGATGCTGGCCTGGCCGTCTTTGCGCAGCGTTCCATCCACGCGCCAGGCCGATATCAGGCGCCCCGCCCGCCGGTAGCGGTCGTCCGGCTCCTCACCGGCCTGGAACTCGGGCAAGTCCAGCCGGACCGCGTTTGCGGGACTGCGCGCCAGGAGTGCCCGATGCATCCCCGGTTCGATCACGTCGTATGGCGGGCTTGTGACGCGGCCCAGATCGCCAACCTTCTCAGGATCAAAACGAAGGGCGCGAAAGGCTCGAACTCGTGGCACCCGGGGCTCCTTAGCGGCCGGATCGGCAGATCTCGACGCGCGGCCAGGGCGACGCTTCCACCGACCGGCTCCTTCATCGGGATCAGGGCAGATCGTAAGGTAACGGAGTCCAATCGGCGAGTCCACGTCCACTCGACCGGTGCGCGACCGGGCAACGGCCGGCCTCGACCAGCAGGTTTTCGCGCACGCTGCTACTTTTCCGAAGCCATGACTCGGGAGCGCGCGTTGCCATCGGAACCGTCACCGGCTGCCAACCACGCCCCGACTCCGTTCGAGCACGCCACGGACGCCCAGATGATCGAGCGCGTGCGCACGGCAACGCCACTCGGCAACACCTCGCCCGGTCCCGGCGCCTCGTCCACCCTGCGCCGCGAGGTCCTGTACGCGCTCCGGACCGGAGGTCCGGCCTCACCCGACCAGGTGGCGGACCGAGTCGGTGCCAGCCGCACCGGCGTTCTACAGCAGCTTCGGACCCTCGAGACCGCCGGCCTGGTCACCCGCAGCCTGAGACGCCACGGCGTCGGCCGGCCGCGCCACGTCTACGACCTCACGTCCGCGGCGCAGGACCTGTTCCCGGCCAACTACGGCGCTCTCGCCCAGTCGTTCCTCACCGCCATCAGATCAATCGGTGGGGAAGCCCTCATCCGGGACGTATTCGAGGCACGGCGCCAGCAACTGAAGACCCGGATCGGCAAGCGGCTTGCCGAGCGTCTGCCAGACAGCGCCTCGCTGTGGGAGAAGGTCCTCGAGGTGGCGAGCTACCAGGACGAGACCGGCTACCTGGGCCGGGCCACGCTCGACGGAGACGGAACGATCCGGCTGTGCGAGCACAACTGCGCCATCTACGGCGTGTCGAGCCCGTACCCGATCGCCTGCGCCGAAGAGCTGCAGCTCTTTGGCGACGTCCTTGGGGCCGACGTGACCCGGGAGTGCCACATCGCCTCCGGCGGGCGTAGCTGCACGTACCGAGTGGAGCCGCTCAGGAGCTAGAGTCCCAACCGCCGCGCTTCCGCGGCGCCCGGGTTCCGCGGCGTGGCCGGCCCGGGCCGCCGCTCAAGCCTCCTCGCGTTCGACCTCGACACGCCTCGCCGGCTCGTGGACGGCCGCGACGATATCTGTCACCTGTGGCACGAACGATGCCTCGAGCGACGTCTCGGCCGCCCGGACCTGCTCGTCATAGGAGAGGATGCCCAGCCGTCCCAACGTG
>JBIOII010000157.1:0-3662 GCA_044449785.1 Candidatus Limnocylindrales bacterium | reverse complement strand
TCGGGGCGGCCGGGGCGGCCTCGGGCTTGGTCGACCCGGGCGGAGGCGTGGTCTGCGTGCTCATGGAGCTAGTTTGGCCGGTCTCGCCCCGATCGACAACGGGCCCGGCAATCGGGCCGCCGCACCGCGCTTCGCGCAACCGCCGCGCCCACGTCCCCTGAGCCGCCCTGGTAAGGGTTTGCCCTCAAAAGGAGCGCCGTTCAGCGAACCATCAGGATCGAATCAGGATCGAATGCTGCAATGCCCGCGTGCCGCCGCGGCTACGACGCGGGCGGCCCACAGACGAGACAGCCGGCCGCTTTTCCCCCTCCGCGGTCGGCTGTTTCATTGTCGAGACGTTTGGCGCTCGAGACCCGACGCCTAGACCTTCGCCGGGCGCCCTCCCAGCGAGCCGGGCAACCCCGCGCTGGGCAGCGCGGCCCGGAAGCGGGCACCGAGCTTGGAGCGGCGCTCCGAGCCCCAGACGAAGACGTCCGCGCCGCCGCCGTACGGGCAGAATGCGTCGCCCGTGGCGGGGCAGAAGACAGCGATCCGGCCGATGAGGTCCTTGGCCACCGCCAGCCAGAGCCGGTCCATGCAGCCGCGCTCCCAGCTGAGCGTCGTGGCCACAAACTGGACCCGGCTTGGGTCGGGCAGATATCCGCGCAGCGACTCGAGCCACGATTCCGGCGGCGTGATGGCGGTGGCGCCCACGGCCAGGAGCTCGGCGGTGTCTTCGTGGCCCGGATCAAGGTGTATGGCGAGCACGAGGACCGTCGCGCCGGTGAAGAGAGCGCTCGCGACCGCATCGAACCGCGTGGCGGTCAGCTGGTCGTCGGCTGCCGTGGCGGGCGCGGCGGTCTGCCGGAGGTAGTGGATACGCGTCCAAACGGACTCATGCGTGAAGCGCAGCATGAAGCCGACCGGCGGTTGGCCGGAGTATTGCGCCTGCCAGGCGTCGAGCGCCTCCCGAACGTTCATAGTCCCCTTGATCGAACTCTTGCTTCGCGGACAGTGGTGCCGTCGATGCAATCGCCAGCTCAGGCCAGCCCGTCGGACGGGAGCCATCTGTAACGGTTCGCTCGCCTCGCCCCGACCTGGCACGGGGGGCCGAGACACGGCATAACGTAACTGGGAAGACGTCCACATACAACGGCTGAAGGTGCGTCACGCAACGGTCCTGGAGGTCGCGTTGACGCCGGGCAACGCTGACTGCGGCCCGGGTTCAGACAGCGGCTGCTCGGGGTGCGGCCGGCGTCAGGGACGGCTCGGTTTCGGCAGGCTCGACGACCTCGTAGTGCTGGACCTCGAAGTGCTCGAAGACTTCTCGATCGCCAGGGTTGAGAACCGGCGTACCCAGGAGGTCTGTGCCTCCGAGCCAGCCGTAAAGAGCCTCGAGGTCGCGCCAGACGCTGATGAAGACGATCTGCTCGCCTCCGTCCGCGTGAGCCTGACGGCCGACGTGGGCATAGACGAGGCCGTCGTGCCGGCGAGCGTCGCGAACCGCTTTCTGGGCTTGCTCCCGAAAGATGTAGATCTGCCCAGAGTGAACTCGCCCTTCCATCACCCGGACTATCAAGTTCTTCACCCGGCGGGTACCGCTTGCCCCCACCCGCGATTCTCGGGACTGCGGACCCGTTCGGCAATAACAGGTCCATATCACGTCCAGCGCCGAGAGGCGCCAATTGCATCAATACGGCGTCCCGGCGACGGGTCGCGGCCCGTATCTCAGTCCGAGGTCACGGCGGCCCGAGCTGCGTGAGCGCCTGGAAGCCCCCTCTTCGGAACCGCCGGATTCCGCCTTTCGGTGGCGGTATGCAGTCGCTCGAGGAACGGGCGCGCACCGAGCCGCGCCAATACCTCGCGGGCGGTATCTACGGCGGCAAGCAGGTCGGGGTCCAGGGCGTCGAGGACGATCGTCATGTCGATTGCGCAGAGGGCCTCGTCCCAGACGAGCCCGGCATCGCGCCAGCGGCGGAGCGCCTCGCGGTAGAGCCCGGCGGCCTCCTGAGTCCTTTCCTGGAGCGCCGCGATCCCGGCGCGGATGGTCAAGCGGTCGGAGTCGATCGCTCGGCCGTGACCCAACGATCGGTCCAAGTCGCCGAGGGCGGCCTCGGCTCCGCCGAGGTCGCCGGCCCAGATGGCGGCTCGGGCTGCGAGCGGATGGGCGGTGGCGGCGAAGATGGTGCTCGTCTCGGAGGCGCGGCGGGCGTCGTCTCGCGCGGCATCGAGCCGGCCCGACGCCAGCGCACCCCAGGCCATGGAAAGCCATCGGTAGGCACCGTATTGCTGGTCGCTGACGGCCGCGAGCAGCGGCTCGATTCCCTTGAGAAGAGTCGCCGCGTCCTCGCCACGACACGCCAGGAACCGTGCGAGGTCGCTCGCCAGCTCGATCTGGTTGTTGGGTTCGATGTCGCCGGCCAGCCACTCGCGGAGCGTCTCGATCGCCCAGTCCCAGTCGCCGGTCCGGAACGCGCAGTCCGCCCCGTTCCCGATCATGCCCACCGCGTAGAGGCGGGAGCCGAGCCGCCGGGCGCTGTCCAGGCCGGCTCTCGCCTCGGCGAGACCGGTCCGGGGATCGTGCCCGACGAGAATGAAGGTGAGCACGGTTCGAGCCCGCCCCTCGATCTCCGCGAGGCCGTTCGCGCTTGCGATATCGAGTGCCGCGCGGATCAGCGCCTGCGACTCCCGAGGGCGGCCGATGAGGCCCCCACCACGGGTGAGCAGACCCGCCGCGATCTCGTCGACGAGGTCGAGGCGTTCCGCGAGCGGCAGGACGCGCTCGGACCACTCGAGCGCGCGCTCCGGCTCGTCGTGCATTCGGTAGGTTCGCGCGAGCGCGCCCATCAGCGCTACTTCCGACGGGCCCTGGCTGTCGACCGCGATGTCTGCAACCGCTCGCTCCAGAAGGGCAAGCGCCTCATCAACTTTGCCCCATGCAAGGAGCAGGTTGCCGAGCCCCGCGGTCGCGAAGGCCACGCCGTCGAGATCGCCGCAGTCGCGGTATAGCCCTTGGGCCGCGGTGAAGTAGCGCTCCGCGTCGGCGTTGCTCATCGCCAGCGTGGAGGAGCGCGCGGCCTGCAGCATGAGCTCGGCTCGTGACGGTGGGTCCTCCGTGACGGTCATCGCCTGCTCGATGAACGCGACGGCCTGCTCGTGGCTGCCCAGCGCCACCGCGCGATCGGCCGCCGCGCGGAGCGCGATCCGGGCCTGAACGGCCAGCGCCCACGCCTCGGGCCCCGGCGCGGCGGCCTCGTGGGCGGCGAGATAGTGGCCGGCGAGCGCCCCGGCCAGCTCGTCGGAGCCGAGCGACTCGAAGAAGCGGGCGGCCGCGAGATGGCGGGATTTGCGGTCCCGTTTCGCCAGAGTCTTGTAGGCGACCTCGCGAATGAGGGCCTGGACGAATGAGTACTGGCCTCTCTCCGGTGAGCGTGGGTCGGCCTCGAGCTTGAGCATCTCTCGCTGGACGAGGGCCCGCAGCCGCTGCTCGAGATCGGGCTCGCCCGTCCCCGAGACGGCGGCGAGCGCGGCCGGGGTGAAGCTCTGACCGAGAACCGACGCGTCCGCGACGAGGGCCCGCTCCGCGGCGGCCAGCCCGTCCAGGCGGCTGGCGATGAGGGCTGTGAGCGTTTCCGGTACAGCCAACTCCGTCAGGTCGCCGACCGGCCGATACGACCCGTCTT
>JBIOII010000156.1:0-3673 GCA_044449785.1 Candidatus Limnocylindrales bacterium | reverse complement strand
GTTCCCGCTCGCAGCAGGGCTCGCAAAGACGCTCGTTCAGACTCGGTGATCACCAATGGAGGTGCTGGATGGTTCGGCATGCACCGAATCGTAGCTGCGAACGGGCTAACTGTCTAGCCTGCTGCGGCCCGAGACACTAGCGCGTCCATGACGGCATTCGTGGCGCGAAGGACAAGCCGGTGAGCCGGCGATGGGCGCGCCTGGCGGTCGCCGGCGTGCTCGCCCTCACCGCAGTCTCATCCGCGGTCCCCATCCTGGTCGACGGCTGGTGGCTGGGTGTGGGGATGCCCGATCGCTACGCAGTCGCGATCGCCTGCTGGGCTTCGGTTCTGGCCGGGCTGGTCGCCCGGGCGCGACGGCCTGACAACTCGATCGGGATCTGCCTCGTCATCTCGGGCCTTCTGGCCCCGCCGGCATGGCTTGTCGGAAGCTCATCGCCTTTGCTCATCGTCGCGTCGGGCGCCGCTTTCGTGGGCTCGGCCACCGCCGGCGCCGTCATTCCCATTTCGTTTCCCACGGGACGGCTGGACGGGCGGGCGCCGGTCGCGCTGGCTGCGGTAGCGTTCTCGTGCCTCACATATCGCGTCCAGGAGGTCGCATTCCTCGACCCCGCGGCGACGATCGCGGGTTGGAAGGAGCCCAACCCGTGGCGGCTGGCCGCGGATCCGGGCGCCGTCGGCGTGTTCGAGACGGTCTTCGCCATCTTCGGCATCGGCTTCATGTCGCTGTTCGCCGTCTGGCTCGCGCGCTGCTGGTGGCGTCTCACTGGTCTGGCGCGCCGGTCGATCGCGCCCGTGCTTTGGGGCGCGCTCTTGTTCGTGGCAGCTTCGATCGCGCAGGGCGTGGTGGAGACTGCACGGGTGCAAGGCGAAGCCCTCAGCGCCGTGCAGTTCGCGCATGCGCTGAGCTTCTCCGCCGTGCCGGTGGGCATCCTCGCTGGGCTGTTGCGCGTTCAGATGGCCCGCTCGGCAGTCGTGGGGCTGGTGGTGGACCTCGGCGAGACGCCCGAGCCGGCCGCGCTTCGGCGGGCCCTCGCGACCGCTTCGGCGACCCGTCGCTCGAGGTTCTGCTGTGGACTGACGAGAGCGGCTACGTAGACGCAGCGGGCGAGCGGGTCGAGTCGCCTGAAGGGGTGGCCGGTGGCCGGGCGCTTACGCTCCTCGAGCGAGGCGGAGAACCGCTGGCAGCGATCCTCCACGACCCCGCCCTGCTCGATGATCCCGGGCTTGTGACCTCCGTGGCCACCGCTGTGCGGCTGGCGGTCGAGAACGACCGGTTGACCCAGGAGGTGAAGGCCCAACTGGCCGAGGTCAGGGCTTCGCGGACCAGGATCGTGGAGGCGACCGACGCCGAGCGGCGCCGGTTCGAGCGCGACATCCACGATGGCGCCCAGCAGCGGCTGGTGTCGCTGTCTTTTGCGATCGGAAGGGCTCGTTCGCGCCTCGGATCGGACGGCGATCCGGAGCTGGCGCGTACGCTTGCCGACGCTTCGGACGAAGTCCGGGCGGCCTTGGCGGAGTTGCGCGAGCTGGCCCGCGGCATCCATCCCGCGGTTCTCACCCAGGCAGGTCTCGGACCGGCGGTTCGCTCGCTGGCCGAGCGTTCGGCCGTTCCGGCGGACCTCGATCTGGACCTGGACGAACGACTGCCCGCGGCGGTGGAGGCAACCGCGTATTTCGTCGTCTCCGAGGCGCTGGCCAACGTGGCCAAGCATGCCGGGGATTGCACGGCGCGCGTTTCGATTCGCGAATCGGCGGGGACCCTGATCGTGGATATCGCGGACGACGGACCGGGTGGCGCCGACCCTGCCCTCGGCAGCGGACTGCGCGGATTGCGCGACCGGGTCGAGGCGATCGGCGGCGAGCTCACGGTCGTCAGTCCGGCCGGGCTTGGTACCAGAATCGAGGCCACCATACCAATTAGCCGAGGCGAGGCGTGACTGAGCCGGTCCGCGTCGTCATCGCCGACGACGCAGTGCTGCTGCGGGAAGGAGTGGCTCGCATCCTGGCGGACGAAGGCTTCGAGGTCGTCGGTCAGTGCGGCACGGCGCAAGCCGTGCTTTCGCTCGTTCGCGAGGCCCAGCCGGACGTGGCCATCGTGGACATCCGCATGCCGCCGACGTACACGAACGAGGGCCTGGTCGCCGCCAGCTCGATCATGAGCGAGTTCGGAGGCAAAGTGGGCGTGCTGGTCCTCTCGCAGTACGTGGAAACCGAGTTCGCGCTGCGGATCGTGACCGAGGGCCGGGGTGGCGTGGGTTACCTGCTCAAGGACCGCGTGGCCGACGTCGGTGAATTCGCCGACTCAGTCCGGCGGGTCGCGAAAGGCGGGTCCGTCGTGGACCCCGAGGTCGTCTCGCTCCTGGTGAACCGGCGACGGGCCCGCGGCCCACTGGACGAGCTGAGCGAGCGGGAGCGCGAGGTGCTTGCGCTGATGGCCGAGGGCCGCTCGAACCAGGCGATCTGCGAACGGCTCTTCATTACGCCCAAGACCGTCGAGGCGCACATTGCCAGCATCTTCTCCAAGCTCGAGCTTCTCCCGGCCGCGGACGACCACCGTCGCGTCCTGGCGGTGCTGGCCTATCTACGACAGTAGCAACCGGTCGCTGACTCAATCGGTCGCCTCACCCCCATCGGCCATCGGTTCCCCGGCCCGGCTGCCATACAGCTGTGATGACATCGGCGCAAATGGCCGCCGGCTGAACACCGCCTCGACCGGCAGGCCGAAGAACTCGGCGGTCCGCAGGGCGAGCTCGAGACTCGGGTTGAACTCGCCTCGTTCGAGGTAGCCGATCGTCTGGTAGTTGACGCCGACTGCAGCCGCGAGATCCTGTCGGCTGAGGCTCCGCTCGGCGCGGAGGACGGCCAGCCGATTGTAGAGGACCGGATCGGTGCGGCCGGTGAGTCTGGCCATCAAGCCTCCTGTGGCAGGTCGGGCTCGAGCCAGGCGAGGGCTGCCGCGGGCAGGAGCGGCAGGAGCACGCCAAGGCACAGGGCTCCGGCCGTCGCAGCCCCGGCGTCGATCGTGACCGTCCGGCCGAATCCGAGCACAGCCAGGACGATCGCGCCGATGAGGAGCACAACTACTACCGATAGAACCTGGTAGCTCAGGATCCAGGCCTGATCGCGCAACATCTGCTCTCGCTCGTCCAGGCCGGTGCCGGGCATGTCCGCGCGATTGCGAACGTAGCTGTAGAGGATGAACGCCCCGGCGAGGGTCACGCCGATGAGCAGGAAGCTCACCGGACCCCATACGATCGTCGGGACGGTCGTTCCGGTCCAGACGGTCGACCAGGCGAACATCGCCGGCAACCCGAGCAGCGACGCGGCCGCCACGAATCGCCGCGAACGCCGCGAGAGACGCTGAACCCGCGATGTCGGGCCAGCAGTCAGGTGAGTCATGGGACGCAAGCTCCTATATACACTGTTTCTTGTTGTATATATACAACACAGTGTCAAGTCCAACGGTCCCGTCGTACTCGGGCTCGACCGTTAGCCGCCGAGCGAGGACGCCAGGGCCCTCACGAGGGCGCCGAGGATGGCATCGAGGCCGTACTCGAACTCGTCGAGATAGTCGTAGCCCGGCTCCAGGGCGTGCCCCATCATCTCGACAAGGTGGGGGTATTCGTCCGGGTGGAACGACGCAAGCATGCCCTCCGCCACCTCGGCGATCT
>JBIOII010000155.1:0-3688 GCA_044449785.1 Candidatus Limnocylindrales bacterium | reverse complement strand
CACCGGAGCTCACCTTCCCAGCCGCCGTTGGCGCTCCTCGAACTCGGCCACGTCGATCTCGCCCCGAGCGCAGCGCTCGCGAAGCACCGCGACGGCGGTGTCCGCTGGAGGGGCGTTTCGCCCAGGCACGTCCCAGGCGGCCCGCGCGATGCGCACCGCTACGAACACGATGAGTGCGTCACGCCCTGCCGATCTCGGTCATGCTCCTAGGCTCGCTTCCGATGGCCTCGATCCCCGCGAACATCGACCGCGCGTCTGGCGTCTGGCCCGGGCCGGCGTCGGGTGGTCGGTACCAGAAGAGCCGGTTGGCCATCGAGGTGGTGTCGCGCGGGGTGGTTTGGCCGACCCGGCCAAGGAGCGCCTCTAGATCGTGGCGCAGCCCCAGGGCGAACGCCCAGACTATGGTCTGGTCGGGCGTCTCGAGCCAGCGCAGGCCCGAGCCTGAACCTACTTCGGACAGCGACGGCGCGCCTCGCAGCGTCGCCTCCAGAGTCCGCCGATACGCCGCTAATTGGGCGATGATGAGGGCTCCCGCCACGGTCGAGCGAGTCATGAGCGGTGCCACAAGGTAAGTGATCAGCCCACCCGTCGCGACCCCGATCGCAAGGCCGCCCGAGACTCCGCCCAGCGAGCCGCCGCCCGCAGCGTAGACGAGCACGGCGATGACGAGCTCGAGCACTGCCGTGGCTCGCCAGCGCCATCGCGAGACGAACGAGAAGCCGCCGATCCAGCCATGTCGACGGGCATAGGTCTCGGCCACGGTCCGAAAGAACAGCGGAGCGCCCAGATGCACCGCCGCGCTCGCCGCGATGTAGTTCGGCGCGGCTTTCAACCCCGTCACGCCCGAGATGGCCGCTTCAACCCCGGGTGCCGAACCAGCTGCGGGGTCGGCGGGCTGGGGGACCGCCGGCGGCGACTCGGTTCCCGCCTGGAGGCCTGGTCGGGAGAGGGCCTGCGTAAGTGCACCAATCGCCAAGAACTCGTTGTGGGCAGCCGGCGAAAGTGGATGGCCGAGTCGGTTCTCAAGTCGGCCTACCGGTTCTGCGGGATCGCTGCCCTGCTCGGCAAGTAGGCCGTGTTCGCGACGGCTGCGTTCGGTCGGACTGTCTGCCAGAGTATCTGGCGAGGTCGCGAAGGCCGAGAGCTGCAGGAGGCCCTGTAGCGCCGACGACAGCGCCACGGCGGGATCGCCCGCTCGGTTCGCCAGGAGCGATGCTTCCTTGAGCTGGGTGAGTAAGAACGCCTCGGCTTCGCCTATCGGGCGACGGCGGTTCAGGATGATGCGGGCGTCACTCGTGTCACCGCCCCGGATCTCGATGCCAACCGCCGGGTGACCGTCGGCCGGACCTTCGTCGTGAAAGCGGATCTCGTCGCGGCTCGCCAGATCGAGCAGGGCGGCCATGAACGCATCGCCGGTCGGCCGCTTTTCGAGGATCACCGCCGTGGCGGCAGTCATCTCCGGTGGTGGCTCGCCCAGGAGGACAGATGGGTCGTCGGGGTAGGGCGCGGTGCGGCCGAGCAGCCAAGCCAGGCTGACGTAGCCGGTAACGACGACCAGACTCACCACCGACGCCAAGATCGGGGCTGCGTCCACGACTCAACCTCTGCCGCCATATGCACCGCGAATGCCGGTCAGTGTCCCGGCCGCGCCAGTGGTGGTCAACGGCCACGGCGATTTGTCGCGGCCGTGTTCTGGTGGGCACGACGCTTACCGTGAGTGGCCTGAAGGGACGGTCAGCGACAATGTTGGTGAGAGGGTCTCGGCGGAGCGCGCCGAGACGAACCCGCGATCGTGACGCTGGAACGAGAACGCGGAGCCTGATCGCGACTCGGTGCCACGACATGGTCAGGCGAGCAGCCTCCCGAAGCTTGCCTGGACATCGGGTCTAGCGGCCGATCCGCCCGCGCACCGCCAGGACCTTCGGTGCCTTGTTATGGGTCCCAGATTCGCGGATGGTCTGTCTTCCGCGATCGTGGTGTCACCGAGACGGATGGCCCAGAACGTGGTCCCTGCGGTCTTGAGGCAGAACCAGTCGTGATCGAGAGGCGTCTGGTCGACTGGCGCCGCGCTATCAGACCTCGAGTCGGAGCAGCGCGACTCTCCGCCTGCTCTGGAGCTCGAGCCGTAGCCCGGCTGATTGCCTTCGTCAGCCTGATAGTCGCGGCCGGCTGCAGCGGCTCGGCTGGGCCGACCTGCGGCATCGGAGCCTGCACCCGTGTCCTGTTTCTGGGCGATAGCTACACGTACGTCAACGACCTGCCGTCGACCTTCGCCCAGCTGGCCGAGTCAGCCGGGCGTCCGGTGCAGGTGGCAACGGTCGCCAACGGCGGCGAGACGCTGGCCCAGCATGCGGCCTCCTCCGACGATCTGACCGAGATCTCGTCGGGGGCCTGGACATACGTGGTTCTCCAGGAGCAAAGCGAGACGCCTGCCACGCCGGCCGGGCGCGACGATTACACCTACCCTGCCGCCAATGCGCTCGCTGGAACGGCTGAGGCAGCCGGGGCAGTACCGCTGCTCTTCATGACATGGGCCCACAAGGACGGCTCGCCGGCTTTGGGCTTGCCCACGTACGAGGCCATGCAGCAGCAGATCGACGGCGCCTACCTCCAGATCGCCTACGAGCTGAATGTGCCCGTGGCCCCGGTCGGGTTCACCTGGTATGTGGTCCGCCACGATCACCCTGACATCGAGCTGTGGCAAGACGATGGCAGTCACCCCAGTCTGGCCGGCACGTATCTCGCCGCCTGTGTCTTCTACGCGTCTATCTTCCGGCAGAGTCCCGAGGGATTGAGCTACCACAGCAGCATAGCCGACGAGGAGGCGCGTGCCCTCCAGGCGGAGGCCGAGAGCAATGTTGTGAAGCTAGAGGCGCAGTGGGGCCTGCGATAAGCGAGCGGAAGGGGAGATCCCCCGGCTCCTGGGCCAGCTCAGGCGATGACGGGGCCGCGAGATACGCGAGCAGGTCATAGAGTGGGCCCCCCGGCCCCAGGCTCGCAGCTTGATCCGGCATGTTCGGTCGCAGGTTCTACTCCTCTCGCCCCGACCAAACTGACCAATCGAGCACCGAAGCTCGAAGACGCGGGGCAATGCGGCGTCGAGGCCGAGTTCGATGGCGTCGGGCGTGAGTTCGTAGATCATCTGTTCGAATCCAAGCACGTCCGTGCGCGCGAACGAAGCTATGGCCAGGGCCTGGCGGCCATCGGGTCGGGTGTCCGCCCAGAGACTCGGCAGCGAGCGCAGGTAGTCCACGATCTCGGGCGCGCTGAGCTCGGGCCCGCCGTCGGACCTGCGGGCGAGCTCCTCCTCTGCATCGAGCCGAGCCATCGCGCTCTGCCAGGCCACGAGATCGCGCGTCCGAGCGTCGCCGCCGGGCCGCGTCCTCGCGTACGCTCTATCCGCGCCAGGGCAAGCTGGCGGACTTCCGCGCGAAATCGGGCTGAGAGCAGGACAACTCCTCTATCCAAGACCAGCCTCCGGATGGCTCGTGGTCGGCGAGTTCGAACCGAGCTCAAACACGAGATTCCAGGGCCCTCACGAGGGCGTCGAGGATGGCATCGAGGCCGTACTCGAACTCGTCGAGATAGTCGTAGCCCGGCTCCAGGGCGTGCCCCATCATCTCGACAAGGTGGGGGTATTCGTCCGGGTGGAACGACGCAAGCATGCCCTCCGCCACCTCGGCGATCT
>JBIOII010000154.1:0-3688 GCA_044449785.1 Candidatus Limnocylindrales bacterium | reverse complement strand
TTCGTTCGGCCGCAGGACAAGCTGAAGCTCTATTGGCTGTTCCAGCGCTCAGCCTGGCAGCCTGCAAGGAGGGCCGCATGACCATCGCCCGTCTTCCCGCCTTCAGCAACGAATTGATATCCGTCTACCTCGGCGATGTCCGCTCTGTGCTCAAAGATCTGCCGAGCGCGAGCGTCGACTGCTGCGTCACGTCGCCGCCCTACTGGGGTCTCCGCGACTATGGCCTCGAGCCGTCGGTGTGGGGCGGAGATCCCAAGTGCCGACACTTGTGGGGCGAGTTGTCCGAGTCTCCCGAAAAGCGCGAGGTAGGACACGCGGCTAGGACGTCGTGCGGACGTTGCGGTGCATGGCTCGGATGCCTGGGCCTGGAACTGACCCCGGATGCCTACGTCGAGCATATGGTCGAGGTGTTCCGTGAGGTCCGCCGAGTATTGCGGCCGACTGGAACGCTCTGGCTGAACCTCGGTGACGCGTACTGCGCCGGCACTCGAACTGATCGCCGGCCAACCACGAGGACCGGGGCAAATGTGCCAGCCTCGTGGTCAGCCCGCTGCCAGCCACTGCGGGTTGGCGCGTTGCCAAGGCTCAAGCCGAAGGACCTGATCGGGATGCCTTGGAGAGTCGCCTTCGCGCTACAGAACGACGGATGGTATCTGCGCGCGGACATCATTTGGGCCAAGCCCAATCCAATGCCCGAGTCGATCCGCGACCGACCAACCAAGGCGCACGAGTATCTGTTCTTGCTCAGCCCGAGCGGACGGTACTACTACGACGCTGAGGCAGCTCGCGAACCGGTCACGGGCAACTCCCACCCTCGCGGTCGCGGAGTCAACCCGAAAGCAGCCAGCTGGCCGACCGGCTGGTCAGCGGAGGCCGGTAGTCACGCCGGAATCCCGCAAGGCAGATACCGCCCCAAGCAGAACGCCAGTTTCGCCAAGGCAGGCGGTGGCCTTGTTAGCACTCGCAACCGACGCACCGTCTGGTCGATCCCGACCCAGCCTTACCGGGGCGCCCATTTCGCGACCTTTCCGGAGCGCCTTGTCGAACCCTGCCTTCTCGCCGGCACCAGCGAGACGGGTGCCTGCTCGCATTGCGGCGCGCCTTGGGAACGCGAAATCGAGGTCGGCTATGAGAACCCCGGCAACCGGTCGACTAACGGGCCGAGGTCGATCGACCGGCGGGCTGAGACTCCGGGATTCGCCATCCGCCTCGAAAGGCGGGCAACCACAGTCGGATGGAAGCCTGCCTGCACGTGTGGCTCAGCGCCGCGCCCGGCGGTCGTTCTCGATCCATTCGCCGGTTCGGGCACAACGCTCGCCGTGGCGGCAAGATTGGGTCGCCGAGCAATAGGAGTCGAACTGAGCCCCGTCTACATCGATCTGATCCGCCAGCGCTGCGGACAGCTACAACTGCGGAAGGCGGGCTGACGGCCATGTACCGCTACGTCAGCCCGGCCAGCCAACGCGAGCTACTGCTGCGGATGCTGTTCCAACCGGCCGGCGACGGCCTGTTCCTCCGAGCGTGCGAGGCTGACAGTTTTCGCGCCTTGGTCGCCGCCATGGTCGACGACCCAAGCTACGAAACGGCAGGTGTCGAAGATCGGCTCATGCACCGCCTTCGCGTGGCCGACGACGCTGCGCTTATCGCGGCGATCGATGAACGGACAATCGTGATCGCCGATCGGGATGGACCGAACACGATCAACATCGCCTCCGACGAGCCGTTCATCCGCTCGCTCGACCGTCTCGGGTTCGTCTCGCTCGACCCGGCGTTCCGGTCGGCGGGATGACGCCACAAAGCGAGCAGTCGCCGAGGACGCGCCAGGCGTCGGACAAGAAGCCCTATGGGCCGGGCACCAAACAGGATGAAATCGTCCTCGGGCCCGCAACCTATGTTCCGATGACAGCCGAGGAGTGGGAGGAAACGGTCGACATCCTCGCCGATATCCTCATGCCCCTGTGGGACAAGCTCGAGAGTGAGGGTCGCCTTCCCAAGAGGCGCCTCCCGACGGCCGCTTGACGCGGCTGCGACGGTCGACTTGCCTTCCAGCGGTCGATGATCCAGGATCTCTAAATGGAGCCCCGATCGTGCGCGTAGCCACCTATACCCGTATCTCCACCGACGAGGAGAACCAGCCGTACTCCCTCGGCGCTCAGGACGACCGCCTCGGCGCTTACATCCGCAGTCAGGACGGCTGGGAGCCTGGGCTCCGGTACTCCGATCAAATGACCGGAAGCACCCTAGAACGACCCGATCTCCAGCGCGCCTTGGCCGACGCCCGCGCAGGACGCTTCGACCTCCTCCTCGTCTACCGCGTTGACCGACTCGCTCGGTCGGTCCGCGGCCTCGCCCAGATCCTTGACGAACTGGACCAAGCCCGAGTGCTCTTCCGGAGCGCGACCGAGCCGTTCGACACCGGTAGCGCCGCTGGCCGGATGATGGTCCAGATGCTCGGCGTCTTCGCCGAGTTCGAGCGCGCGACCCTCATCGACCGCGTTATTGCCGGCATGGAACGCAAGGCGGCGCGAGGCGAGTGGCACGGGGGCAAGCTGCCATTCGGGTATGCAGGTGAGTCCGGCGCGCTGGTGCCGGTCGAAGCCGAGGCTGCCCTCGTCAACAAGATCTTCGACTTGTGCAAGGGCGGGGAGATGGGCGCCCGTTCAATCGCCATGTTGCTGAACGACCACGGGCATCGAACGCGGACTGGTCGACCTTGGGGCCACAAGACCATCCTCGATATGCTCCGGAACCCGATCTACGTCGGGGATGTGGCGTTCCGAGGAGCAGTCCACCCAGGCGGACATGCCGGCATAGTCCCTCGCGAGACTTACGAGGCGTGCAGGGCAGTGTTGACCGAGCGAGGCGAGGATCACAGTGTTCAATCGGACACCTCATCCGAGTACGAGATGGCCGGGCTCATGCGCTGCAAGAAGTGCCGCCGCCGGCTGGTCGGCCAGGCTGCTCACGGCCGTCTTTACAGGTACCGCTACTACGTCTGCCACGACCGCCACGCCTATGGCCGACACGGCTGCACGGCGCCCCGCCAAGCAGCTGAACGGCTTGACGCCACCATGTTGAGAGCAGGTCTGAAGCAATTCGAGAAGGCCGATGGCATCAGGGAGGCTCTGCGCCGATCAGCCGCGAAGCGAGCCGCCGGCCAGCCGAAGGTTGCCCAGGAACTCGCTGCAGTGACCGCTGACATCACTCGGGCAGAGGGCGCAATCAAGCGCTATCAGCTGGCTTTCGAAGCCGGAGAAATGGAGGCCCAGGACTGCGGTACGCGCCTAAAAGAGCTCGGCATCCAGGTTCGCGATCTCCGCGCGCGTGAGGCGGAGCTAGACCTTGCGATGACCTACCAGACCGAGGTCGAAGTCACCGACGAGTTGATCGCGGCGTTCCACGACGAGATCCTTGAGACCATCGAGCATGGGACGCCGGCCCAGAAGAAAGCCATCAACAGGCGCATGTTCGTCGAGGTGATCGTGGACGGCAAGGTCGCCTACCCCAAGTACCGTGTTCCCACGGCAGGGGTTCGCATAGTGGGAACTTTGGTGGACCCGAGGGGATTCGAACCCCTGACCTTCTGAATGCCATTCAGACGCGCTCCCAACTGCGCCACGGGCCCACGCCACGACCGGGCGAGTAGTTAAGGATACCGCCCGCCTGCGACCGGCCTTTCGACCCGACT
>JBIOII010000153.1:0-3698 GCA_044449785.1 Candidatus Limnocylindrales bacterium | reverse complement strand
GATCGTCAGAAGTTGAGATCGGTGGATGGCCGCGCGGCCCAGAGCCCTCGATTGCTTTCGCACCCGGGCAGGCGCATGCTTGCGGTCTGGCTGACCACGTGGCGATCGATCGGATCTGAATGACTGCGTCAAGCCGGTGGCAGGTGAGGACGCAAGTGAAGCAAACGGCAGGGCCCGGCAACAGGGCACTATCCGAAACCGACGATCAGCTCAACCAGCAGTTCCACACGCTGCTGCGAGACGCCGCGGACAAGCGGGAAGGCCGGACGCGGGTCCATTCCTCCGAGGATGCAGTCGCAGCCCAGAAGGAGTCGGCAGACCTGCTGGCCCTGGCACGCGGCACGAAGCCGGCAGCTACCGATCGCTGAGCACTTCGGCTCCGCCTTCCCCGTTGTAGGCTCTCGCAATGCCGGACTTGTATGAAGTGCTCCAGGTCCATCCGCGCGCCGAGGCGGAGGTTATCCGCGCTGCCTACAGAACGCTGGCCCGCAAATACCATCCTGATCACGGCGGAGATCCGGCGCGGATGATCGCTGCGGATTTCGCGGGTTTTGGCCCACCTGTTTCACTCGATTTGGCCCAGCGATTTCGCGGGTTTTGGCCCACCTCGGAGAAGCTGCTCCTGACGGCCGCGTGAGGCTCATCGCATCGGCCACTCTGGCCTCGACCAAGGAAGCTGTCGAGGAGAAGAGCCGGTGCCCCGTCCCCGTGCTGCCATGCGCAAGATCAGAGACGTGCTGCGGCTCCGTCATGCGGAGCACCTGAGCACAAGGGCCATCGCAGCCGCGACGCGGCTGCCCAGAACAACCGTCCGCCACTACCTCGATCGGGCGAGCGAGGCCGGTCTCTCCGGGCCGCTGCCGGCCGAGACCGACGACCGCGAGCTCGAGGAACGCCTCTTCGGTCGAGCTGCTCCGCCCCCGCTTTCGAGCGCTCGACCGCTGCCCGACTGGGAGATGGTCCATCGCGAGATGCACCGGCCCCACGTCACGCTCCAGCTGCTCTGGACCGAATACCGGGAACGCTGCCCCGATGGCTATGGCTATACCTGGTTCACCGAGGGCTACGCGACCTTCCGAGCCCATCTCGATGTCGTGATGCGCCAGGAGCACCGCGCCGGCGAGAAGCTCTTCATCGACTTTGCCGGCTCCACGATTCCGATCGTCGACCGCGCGACGGGCGTGATCAGCCGCGCAGAACTGTTCGTCGCCGTTTTGGGAGCCAGCAGCTACACGTATGCCGAAGCGCTGCCCAGCCAGAAGCTGCCGCACTGGGTGGCCGCCCACGTCCGCTGCTTCGACTTTCTAGGCGGGGTCCCGGCCCTTCTAATCCCGGACAACCTGCACTCGGCGGTCACCAAAGCCAACCGTTACGAGGCCGATCTCAACCGAACATACGAGGACCTCGCGGACCATTACGGCTGTGCCGTCATCCCGGCTCGGCCCCGAAAGCCCAGAGACAAGGCGAAGGCGGAATCCGGCGTTCAGGTGGCCCAGCGCTGGATCCTCGCGGCCCTTCGCAACCGGACGTTCTACTCGCTCGCAGAGGCGAATGTCGCGATCGCCGAACGACTCGATTGGCTCAACCGGCGTCCGTTCCGCAAGCTCGACGGCTGCCGGCAGAGCCTCTTTCTGGCCCTCGACCGGCCGGCGCTGCGGCCACTGCCCGAGCGTCCGTTCGAGTCCGGCGTATGGCGCAAAGGCCAGGTCAACATCGACTACCACGTCGAGGTCGACCACCACTACTACAGCGTGCCCTACCAGCTCGTGCATGAGACGGCCGACATCCGGATCGCGGCGTCCACGGTCGAGTTCTTCGTCCGGGGCCGCCGGGTGGCGAGCCACGTCCGCTCGGCCGAGCGATACAAGGCGACGACGAGCCCTGAGCATATGCCCGAGGCGCACCGACGCCATCTCGAATGGACGCCCGGTCGCATGATCAGCTGGGCGTCTGAGACCGGACCGTCGGCCGGGCGTCTGGTGAGCGAGCTCATGGCCCGCAAGCCGCATCCCGAGCAGGGCTATCGCAGCTGTCTTGGGATCATCCGCCTCGGGCGTCGCTATGGATCCGAGCGCCTCGAGGCCGCCTGCGCGAGAGCCCTGGTCATCGACGCCCCGACGTATCGGAGCGTGGAGTCGATCCTGCGGCACAACCTCGACGGCAAGCCCTTGCCCGAACCCTCGCCAACCCTCCGACTTCCCCGCCGCGAGCACGCCAACGTCCGCGGCCCCGCCTACTACGAGTGAAAGGAGAACCCGTGCTCAGCAATCCCACTCTCGATCGGCTCTACGCGCTCAATCTCGCCGGCATGGCCCACGCCTTTGCTGAGCAGCGCGAGCAACCGACCACCTATGGACCGCTCTCGTTCGAAGACCGCTTCGGGTTGCTCGTCGACCGCGAGGCGACCGAGCGGGAGAACCGTCGCCTCGAGCGTTATCTGCGGGCGGCCAAGCTGCGGCTGTCGGCCTCGATCGAGGACGTCGACTTCCGGGCTCACCGAGGCCTCGACCGCGGCGTGCTCCTCGATCTCGCCGCTTCGCGCTGGGTGGCGGCCCACGAACAGGTCCTGATCACGGGACCAACCGGCGTCGGCAAGACCTATCTCGCCTGCGCCCTGGCGGTTGCCGCCATCCGGGCCGGCCATTCGGCGCTGTATCTGCGGACGCCGCGAGCCCTCACCGAGCTTGCGACCGCGAGACTGGATGGTCGCTTCCGAAAGCTCCTTGCGACTTGGGCCAGGAGCGAGGTTCTCGTTCTCGATGACTTCGCGATGCAGCCGGCGACCGATGCCGCTGCGGCGGATCTCCTGGAGGTCATCGAGGACCGATCCGATCTGCGGGCGACGATCGTCACGAGCCAGCTGCCGGTCGCGCTCTGGCACGAGCACCTGGGCGAACCGACTGTCGCCGACGCTATCCTGGATCGGCTGCTCCACGGTGCCCACCGCCTGGAGCTCTCGGGCGAGTCGATGCGCCGCACCGAGCCGCGGCTTGCTCCTGCCGAACCGACGCCCGATGGCCGCTGACCGCGTGCCAGACTATCCGCTACACACACAGAAGGAGGTGATGATCAAGGGGACGCGCTGACGCTTCGCGTCGGCCGCTGGCGCGGCCTCCGAGGGTGGGCCAATACCAGTGAAACGCCCGGGCCATTTCAGAGCGAACCGAGTGGGCCAATTCAGCGGATTACGCATGATCGCTCTGAACGACGCCTGGGATGTGCTCGGCGACCCGGAGCGGCGAGCTGCCTACGATGTCACGCGCTCGAATGCGGCGCGCTCCGACGTCTCGGCGTCCCGGGCCGAGGCGGCTGCCGGTCAGGCCGAGACAACGATCCGCTACGATCCCGGAGCCCCGCGTCCGGCCGACGCGACCCATGCGGGGCCGCCGCCGGGTCGGCCGTCGGGCACGGTTCTCAACTTCGGCAGATACGCCGGCTGGTCTCTTGGGGAAGTTGCCCGCTTCGACAGGGACTACCTGGAATGGCTCGCACGCTCAACTGTCGGGCGCGGGTTGCGGGCGGAACTGGAAGCGCTCCTGAGGCCGAGAGGCGGGGCGGGAACAGGCCCCACCGGCGGGTCCGGGAATTGGCCGGGTCGGCGCTAGGTTCGCGATCCGGGCCTCGCCCGCTACGTGATAACCTGCGCCAGAACCCTTGGCCGGTCCTGTGAGGCCGGCGTACCGGTCCAGAGAGGCCGG
>JBIOII010000152.1:0-3731 GCA_044449785.1 Candidatus Limnocylindrales bacterium | reverse complement strand
GCTCAGCATCGTGGTCCTGGCCCAACCGACGGATCCGAATCTATCCGTGTACATCACCCTGCAGCCGGGCCAGGTCAGCGTCAGGTTCGACTCGGGGTCGGGCGCCACCTACGTCGAGCGTGACTTCACCGGGACAGGCGTGACCAACTTCGACCCCGGCAAGGGCGCCACGATCGACACGCAGCTCACTGAGACGCCCACGACCGGCGCCCACGGCACGCTCGGAATCCTCACGTCGCTCAGCGGCAGCGTCGAATGCGGCAACCAGATGCCCGGCTCGTCGACCCTCATCCTGACCGGGCCCTCCGCCAGGGGGACCTTCAACGGGGGCATGGACGCGGTCAACGTCGAGTGCACCAACGGCCAGTACGGACCGGCGGTATCGATCATCGGCACGATCAAGGTCGCCTCGACGCTCGAGGAACTGGTTATCTACATCGCCCCCGGGACCTTCAGCGTTTCGGCGTCCGGGAGTGGCTTCTACAACGGCTTCTTCCGGAGTACCGCAACGGCAAAGGCGACGCTGACGGCAACCGGAGCCACGGTCGACGGTGACGCGCTGGAGACGAATCTCGCCAAGGGCGCCACGGCGCACACCATCCACGTCACCGGCGACGCCACCTGCGGGACGTCCGTCTCAGGCTAGACTGCCGGCCGTAAAGCCCTCCGATCGGTCGACCCCAACGCCGTTTCGCCGCAAGTTTTCGCTGTTGCGCGAAATCTCCAACACAAGCACAATCTGCTCATGATCCCGGACGAAACCCACCGCTACGACAGCTTCATCGATGGGTTCGCGCACCTCATGCAGTCCCAGCGAGGCGTGCCGCTGGTCGGCGGCCGGATCTTCGCCTACCTGCTCGTCTGCGAGCCGGCCGAACAGACCGCCGCGCAGGTATCGGCCGGGGTAGGCGCCAGCCTCGGCACCGTCAGCTCGATGACCCGGCTGTTGTTGAGCGCCCGGCTGATCGAGCGGGTCAGGCGCCGCGGCGAGCGATCGGCTGTGTACCTCATCTCGCCGGGGGCAATGAGCAGCATCACTCGGGCCACCCTCGAGGCGGCCCGGACGGCGCGCGAGATGACCGAACGCGGCCTGGCGCTGATGGCCGACCGGCCACCCGTCGCCAGGGCGCGGCTCCAGGATCTCAGGGACGTCTACCTCATCTTCGAAGAGTCCATACCCGCCCTGCTCGACAGCTGGGAGAAGAGGAAACGGGAGATCAGC
Organism: Candidatus Limnocylindrales bacterium; assembly: GCA_044449785.1. Classification (GTDB taxonomy): domain Bacteria; phylum Chloroflexota; class Limnocylindria; order Limnocylindrales; family CSP1-4; genus Fen-1039. The sequence goes on along the minus strand of JBIOII010000152.1, from coordinate 2,509 downwards.
GCATGACTTCAGTGATCCGGACCGAGAAGCTCACGAAATCCTACGGCTCGCACCGCGGGATCGTCGACGTGGACCTCGACATACAAAAGGGCGAGGTCTTTGGCTTCCTCGGGCCCAACGGCGCGGGCAAGACGACCACGATCCGCACACTGCTGGATCTCATCCGGCCGACCTCTGGCCACGCCTACGTGTTCGAGATCGAGTCGTCGGCCAACCCCGCGGCGATCCACCGGCGCCTCGGCTACCTTCCGGGCGAATTTGCGCTCTACGACCGGCTGACGGGCGGTCAGACGCTCGAATACTTCGGCAACCTGCGCGGCGGCGTCGACAAGGCGTACCAGGCCGAACTGATCGCGCACTTCGACCTCGATCCGAGCCGCCGATTCCGCGAGTACTCGAAGGGCAACAAGCAGAAGGTCGGGCTGGTGGCGGCACTCCAGCATCGCCCCGAGCTACTGCTCCTCGACGAGCCCACGTCCGGACTCGACCCGCTGGTCCAGCAGACGTTCTTCGGCATGCTGCGCGATGCCGTGAAGGAAGGCCGAACTGTCTTTCTGTCGAGCCACATCCTGAGCGAGGTGGAGCGGAGCTGCGACCGCGTCGCAATCATTCGCGACGGCCGTATCGTCCGGACCGATCGGGTCGATGCCCTGCGCGATCTCGCCCACCACCAGGTCGAGCTGCGTTTCGCGGGCGATCCGCCGGCCGCCGAGTTCGCAGGCATCGGCGGCGTCAGCGACATCCAGGTCGAGGACCATCTTCTGCGGCTCCGCGTCCTCGGCCCGATCACGCCCGTGGTCCAGGCCGCGGCCCGGCTTGGCGTGACGGACTTCCTCAGCCGCGAACCGAGCCTCGAGGAGACGTTCCTGGCTCAATACGGCCGTGAGGCCGTCGAGGTGAAGTGATGGCCGCGCAAGCAGGCAGCCCGCCGATCGCGCGTGCGCTGTCAGTGTCGCTGTGGAGCCGCCTGTACGGCTTCGGCAGCATCTACGCCAAGACCATCCGCGACTCGAGACTGGCCTTCCTGATCGTGGCCGGGCTCCTCGGCGGGATCATGCTGGCCGGCTGCAAGGCGTTCGCGGCTGCATATGCCACGCCGGCATCGCGTCTCGATCTCGCGAACGTGATCAACAACATCCCCGACGCCCTCAAGGGCCTGTATAGCAACCCCATCAACGTCGAGACGCTGGGCGGTTCGCTGTCGTGGAAGTACGGCCCGTTCTTCGCGCTGATCGCCGGGCTGTGGTCGGTCGTGGCACTGTCCGGGACGCTCGCCTCGGAGTCGCGGCGGGGAAGCCTCGACATGGTCGCCGCCGCACCGTTCGGCAAGAGCCGAATCGCGATGGAGAAGCTGGCGGCGCACTTGACCGGGATGGTCGGGGCGATGGGCTTCCTGACGATCGTCACCTGGGTCGGCAGCAACGCCTTTGGCACGCTGCCGGGCGATGCGATCTCGCTCGAGGCCTCCGTTGGCTTCGCGCTCTGGGTCGGTCTGATTGCCCTCGTCTCCGGCTCCGTGGCCTGGGCCCTGGCGCCGTTCGTCGGGCGCGCCAGCGCCGCGGGCGTCGCCGGCGCGTTTCTGCTCGGCGGGTACGTGATCAGCGGCTACTCGGCTTCGGTGCCGGCGTTGAAGGTCCCCGCGAACCTGACCTGGTTCCACTGGACGGCCGCGCACCTGCCACTGGCGGGCCAGTACGACTGGGTCTCGCTGATTCCCGTCGCACTGCTGGCCACGGTTCTGTTCGCCGTCGGCATCGTCGCGTTCGAGCGGCGCGATCTCGGATCCTCGAGTGCAATCCCGACGCCGAGCATGCCCGGCGCCCTTCTCGGCGTTCGCGGACCCACCGGTCGCGCCTTTGGCGAGCGCCTGCCGCTCGGGCTTGCGTGGGGCCTCGGTCTGGCCGTTTACGCGCTGGTGGTCGCAGCTTCCAGCCGCTCATTCGCCGACGAGCTCAACAAGTCGCCCGACACCTTCAAGCTGTTCACGACCCTGTTCAAGGGCTACGACATCAGCACGGGCGGCGGGTTCCTGCAGCTGATCTTCGTCTACCTCGGGTTCGTCGTGGCGGGTCTGGGCGCCTCGACGCTGGTGGCCGGTTGGGCGTCCGACGAGAGCGGACGCCGGCTCGAGATGCTGCTGGCGAGCCCGCTCGGCCGAGCGCGGTGGGCAATCTCCGGCGGCATCGGCGTCTTCGGGGCTATCGCCGTGATGACGGCGCTGGCCATGCTCGGTATCGCGATCGGGGTCGCATCTGCGGGCACGGACTGGGCGACCCCGACGAGAGGCGCCCTGGTCATCGGGCTCTATGCGGCCGCGGTGGCCGGGATCGGCTTCGCGATCGGCGGCCTGTTCCGAAACACATTTGCCGGCGAGGCGGTGGCGGTCGTGGTCATAGCGACCTTCCTGATCGACTTCCTGGCGCCCGTCCTGAACCTGCCCGACTGGTTCCACCAGCTGGCGCTCACGGCTCACCTCGGCCAGCCGATGGTCGGCAACTGGGACCCGATC
>JBIOII010000151.1:0-3747 GCA_044449785.1 Candidatus Limnocylindrales bacterium | reverse complement strand
GGAGGTGGCCCGGCTCGAGGGCGTCTTCAGCGCTTCGCTCGACGAATGCGACGCGCCGGCCGCAGTCCGTGCCATCCTCGCGCTGGAGGAGACGATTCAATCCTGGTCGCACGACACCGACCAGTCCGATGCGCTGGCCACGGCGCGATCCGCCCTCCGATCGGCGATCGTGTGTCTGGGCGAGATGGCGGCATCGGGTACCAACGACCCGGCCGACCTGATCCGGCCGTTCGTCCAGGCGCTGCTGACGGAGCGCGTCCGCGCTCGCGAAGCCCGCGAGTGGGCAGCGGCGGACGCCATCCGCGACCGCCTCCTCGCAGCAGGCATCGAGCTCCACGACTCGCCGGACGGCACGACCTGGGAGCTTCGCCCGACCGCGCCCGTGGGTTGAGGCGGGCGGGTAGGGGGCCGGGTCCGGGTCCCGTCTGGACGATCCCCGGATGAGATCGCAAGTTCCGGACGGCCGATCGGCCCCGGAGGCTAGACTTAGTCCCCGTGACCGTAGCTCCCAACGACTTCGTCCACCTGCACCTCCACTCCGAGTTCAGCCTGCTCGACGGACTCGGGCGCATCAACGAGCTCGCCGAACAGGGCTCTAAGCTCGGCTTCGACGCCATGGCTATCACGGATCACGGCGCCCTCTACGGTGCCGTGGCGTTCGTCCAGGCGACGACGGCGAAGGGTATCAAGCCGATCGTCGGAGTCGAGACCTATGTCGCCCGGCGGACCATGCACGACAAGGAGGGTAAGGCCGACAGCCAGCCTTTCCACCTCGTTCTGCTGGCGGAGAACTGGGAGGGCTACCAGAATCTCTGCCGCCTTGTCACCGACGCCCACCTCGACGGCTACTACTACCGACCCCGCATCGACCGCGAGCACCTGGCGCGCCATTCGAAGGGTCTGATCGGCCTGAGTGCCTGCCTAAGCGGTGAGATACCCAAGGCGCTCGAGGTCGACGACTGGGAGCTGGCGCGAAAGCTGGCCGGCGAGTACCGGGACATCTTCGGCCCCGACCGATTCTTCCTGGAGCTGCAGGACCACGGACTCGCCGAGCAGCGCCGCCTCAACGAGCAGCTCCTTCGGCTGGGTCCCGAGGTCGGTCTCAAGCACGTGGTCACGAACGACCTGCACTACGTCCGGCGCGAGCAGTCGGAGGCCCACGACGTGCTGCTGTGCGTGGGGACGGGCAACAACCTCGATACGCCGGGGCGGATGCGATTCGATTCGAACGAGTTCTACCTGAAGTCGGCCGTGGAAATGGCCGCCCTCTTTCCCGACAACCTCGACGCGATCCGCCGGACCAGGGCAATCGCCGAAATGGTCGAGATGAAGCTCCCGTTCGGCCAGCTCCGGATCCCGAGTTTCCCAGTGCCGGAAGGCGAAACGATCGAATCGTGGCTCCGTAAGCAATGCCAGGCAGGACTCGAACGCCGATACCCCGCCGTGACTCCCGAGCTGCAGTCCCGGCTCGACTACGAGCTCGACGTCATCTGCAAGATGGGCTACGCCGGCTACTTCCTGATCGTGGCCGACTTCACCAAGTTCGCGCGAGACCAGCGCATCGCGATTACGGTCCGCGGCTCCGCCCCGGGCAGCATCGTCACCTACACGCTCGGCATCACGCCGGTGGACCCGATCCACTATCAGTTGCCGTTCGAGCGGTTCCTGAACCCGGACCGCGTGACCATGCCCGATATCGACGTGGACTTTGAGGACGGGCGGCGCGAGGAAGTGATCAACTACGTCAGCCGCAAGTACGGCGCCGACCATGTCGCCCAGATCATCACCTTCGGCACGATGCTGGCCCGCGCCGCCATCCGCGACGTGGCCCGCGTCGTGGGCATGACCTACGGCGAGGGTGATCGCATCGCCAAGGCGGTCCCGAACCAGCTCGGCATACGGCTCGACGAGGCCATCGCCACGAGCCCGCCGCTCAGGGAGATGTACGAGAACGAGCAGCCCGTGCACCGTGTGATCGAGTTCGCGAAGCAGCTCGAGGGCGTTGCCCGGAACGCCTCCACCCACGCCGCCGGGGTCGTCATCAGCCGCGAGCCCCTGACCGAGCTGATGCCGCTCCAGCGGGCCACCAACTCGGACGCGGTAATGACCCAGTACGAGATGCATGCCGTCGACGCCCTGGGGCTGCTCAAGTTCGACTTCCTGGGCCTCTCGAACCTGACGATCCTGCGCCAGGCAGTCGATCTGATCCGAGCGCATCGCGGCGAGGAGATCGACCTCGAGAAGATTCCGCTCGACGATGCCAGGACGTTCGAACTGCTCGCGTCGGGCGAGACGACGGGGGTCTTCCAGCTCGAGTCGGCGGGCATGCGCCGGTACATCCGCGATCTTCGACCGTCGAGCGTCTACGACCTTGCGGCCATGGTCGCGCTCTACCGGCCGGGCCCGATGGACAACATCCCGGCATACATCCGCCGCAAACACGGCGAGGAGAAGGTCACCTACCTCCACCCGCTTCTCGAGCCGTACCTCAACCGCACATTCGGCGTCTTCGTCTACCAGGAAGACATCATGTCTGCGTCCACCGCGCTCGCCGGCTTCACCGGTCCCGAGGCCGACATGCTCGGCTACGCCATCCGCAAGAAGAAGGCCGCGCTGATGCGCGAGATGCGCGAGAAGTTCGTCAGGCAGGCGGCCGAGCGCGGCGTCAAGCCGCAGGTGATCGACGCAGTCTTCGCCGCCTTCCAGCCGTTCGAGCGGTACGGCTTCAACAAGGCGCACGCCACCTGCTACGGGCTGATCGCCTATCAGACGGCGTATCTCAAGGCCAACTACACGGTCGACTACATGACCTCCGTGTTGACGGCGTTCCGCGACAACGAGGAGAAGGTCGCCGCCGCGGTGGCCGAATGCCGGCGCCTGGGCATCGAGGTCCGGGCACCCGACGTCCACAGGTCATTTGTCGAGTTCACTGTCGAGGACGACGCCATCCGCTTCGGTCTGCTGGCGGTCAAGAACGTCGGCGAAGGCGCCATCGAATCGATCATCGCGGCCCGAGAGGAAGGCGGGGAGTTCCGCTCGCTGGCCGACTTCTGCTCGCGCATCGATCTCCGCCTCGTAAACAAGAGGGTCATGGAGTCGCTGGTCAAGGTTGGGGCAATGGGCCGGTTCGGGCACGCGGCCCAGCTGCTTCAAGCGCTTGACGATGCGATGGCCGCCGGCCAGGCAGCCCAGCGCGATCGGACGAGCGGGCAGACGGCGCTGTTCGACATGGGTTCCTCGCCGGAATCGCTCGAGAAGCCGCTGCCCCAGGTGCAGGAGGCGCTCTCGCGGGAGCGGCTCCGTTGGGAGAAGGAGTTGCTCGGGCTATACCTCTCCGAGCATCCGCTGGGGGCGCTGTCGGAGCAGCTCACTCAATACGTAAACGCCTACTCGGGCGACCTCAAGGACGAGTCCCTCGATGGTCAGCGCGTGGTGATGGGCGGCATCGTCACCGGGTTGCGCACCGTTACGACCCGGAACAAGGAGACGATGGCGGTCGCCACTTTCGAGGATCTGCAAGGGACGCTGGAAGTTGTCGTCTTCCCGCGGATGTTCGCGACCAGCGGCCCGACATTTGCCGAGGGCGCGATCCTGCTCGTGGCCGGTCGCGTGGACCATCGTGGTGACGATGCGTCGCTCCTGGCCGAGGCAGTGTGGGTCTGGGAGGAGGCGGCGGCGCGCGGGCCTTCGGCGATTGCCGCCGAGGTAGCCGCCGGGGAGCGGGGGAGGGGCGCACGCCGCTGGGGC
>JBIOII010000150.1:0-3922 GCA_044449785.1 Candidatus Limnocylindrales bacterium | reverse complement strand
CTCCGACGAGATCGGGCAGCGCCCGCGTGCATCTGTAGCCGAATCCGGTCGGACAACTGTTGCCGGCGCGTGGAGCGTCTCCTGCCTTCGGATGACGACCAATGCCCCCGCAGCGGCCGATGGCGCTGGTTCCAGTGGACGGTGCGGGATCAGCGGGTTACGGTCGGTATTCGAGCAGGAGGAGTCGCCCATCGAGCACGGAGCTGGACACGAGCTCGAACGCCGTCCCCGGATAACCGGCGAACATCGGCTCACGGCCGTCCGGGCCCAACACGATCGGGAAGACGACCAGCCGCAGCCGGTCCACGAGCCGCAGACGGATGAGGTCGCAGACCAGCGAGACGCTGCCGATCGTGCGCAGCGGATCGCCCGCGGCGTGCTTGAGGTTAGTGATGACCGTCGCCAGGTCGCCCGCCAGGACGCGGGTGTTGGGCCAGGCCAGGGGCTCGCGCAGCGTCCGCGACAGGACGATCTTCGGTAGTTCGTCCATCCGACTCGGCTGCGCGTCTGCCTCCGAGGACGACCGCGCCATCGGCGCGAGCACCTCGTACGTCACCCGGCCCATGAGGAGTACCTGGGGCTCGGCGAGGTGCTCGTCGATCCACCGCCCGAGCTCCGGGCCGTACATGTCGAAATACGGCCCGGCATGCTCGCCCTTCGCATAGCCGTCGAGGCTGACGAAGAGATCCGCGGTCAGATCGCGCATCGGCCGTGTTGCCCTCGGAAGCGGATTCCCCATGTCGTCCGGCAATCATCGTCCTCTGCTTCCGTAGACGCGTGGCCCTGCAGATCGCGGACATCCGTTGGCTGCGCGCCTGGGCTGCGCCACGGGCCTGAGCGGCCCGAGGGACCGGCACGCCACGCGCCATCACAGGTAGGCTCTCGAGGATGCGCGAGAACGACGGCCGCAAGCTCGATCACGCCACCCTGGAGACGATCCGGCTGCAGGCGGTGCGGGCGGTCGCAGACGGCGAGCGGCCGGCGGCAGTCGCCAAGCGCCTCGGGATGTCGCGCGCCGCGGTGTACGCCTGGCTGGCCCAGGCGCGCGCTGGCGGACCGCAGGCGCTGGCGGCCAAGCCGATCCCGGGACGACCGCCCCTGCTCTCCGACCCGCAGGAGCGCCGGATCTACGAGCTGCTCGTGGTGGAGGGCGATCCGCGGGCGGCGGGCATCCGCTCTGCGCTGTGGACCCGCGAGCTCGTCGGCGAGCTGATCCTCCGCACGTACGAGGTCCAGCTCTCGCTCTCCTCGGTCGAGCGGCTCCTGCGCAGCCTGGACCTCTCCTGCCCGCGCTCGACGGGCGGTGTGAGCGCGACCCTCCGCGCGGAAGCCGCCGCGGCCGGCGCGGAGATCGACCTCCTCACGACCGTGCACCACCACTCGGAGATGCTCTGGGGGACGCTCTTCTCGGCACGGAGCCTCGCGGGGACGCGACGCTTCGCCGTCCTGCCTGGCCCCCTCAGCCCGGCCTCCTGCCTCGCATTCTTCCCGCGCCTCCTCGACGACGCCCGACGGCCCGTCCTCCTCGTCGTCGCGGACCACCCCGTGTACGACGCGACGGAGGTCGACGCCTATGTCGGCTCGACGCAGGGCCGCCTGCGGCTCGTGCACCTGCCCTCGGCCCAACTCGGGCGCGACCCGGAGGCCTAACGAGGGGGCACAAAGAGCCCCACTGCTGCCCATGCCCGCCTGGTCTCCAGGCGTTGTGCAGCGACCAAGTCCGTCCACTTACTATCGGCCGAGCCTAGGGACCCGCGAGGCCCCACGCCGCGTCGCAATGACACGACGATGGTCAGTGGCTGACCATGGTCGGTCCTACCCCGCCTCACGTCCGGCGAGGGCGCCTCGGGCAGAATCGGCTCGGAGGTGGCCGTGATTCGTGCTCATCAAAGGCGCCACCAGGCTCAACGGAGGTCAGCGCATGCCCGGGCGGGTCCCCTCGCCGCGCGGCGCAAGGGGCAACAGGGTGTCCAGGGCACCCGAGCCATTCGTCGGCCGGCCACGCATTGGTTCGGCCACAAGTAGTTGGACATACCCGGGTCCCTGCGACGCCGAGTCCACGCTTGCAGCCGCTCGGTCGCGGCGGCCCGCGGGTGCCTGGACACCCTGTCCACGCCGCGATTCACCCGCTTCGGGGCCCGATCTCGACTGTCCAGTTACTTACGGCCGGACAAATGTCGAAAAGGACCAATGGCCGGCGAGGCGCCCGATGTCGCTTGCAGCCGCCGGCCGGGCGACAAATCGTGCTCAAATCGGCCCCATTGCCTGGCCTGTCAGCGATCGGGTCAAGGCGAAAAGGGGTGGTTTGTGCTCAGCGTGTACTGCGTCGTGCTCAGGTCGCGCTGGGTGCCCTGCATTCGTGCTCAGACAGCTTCGATGTCGACGACCCGAACACTGCATTGACCATGACCAGTGTCTCTGCAAGGTCGTCGACAACAGGGCCGACGGGCCGGACCTTGGATTTCGTAAACAGCAGGTCCTCGGTTCAAATCCGAGTGTCGGCTCCAGCGACTACGCCTGAATCCGCCCCGGTTACCGCCGGGGCGGATCGATTCCGGCCATCCTGACCCCTAGGTTGACCCCTGAGGGCAGTGAACCGGCCTCGGAACCCTCCGAGCCCGCCGAGCCGCCGAGCCGCCGTAGCAGGATGACCCCTCAACACGATGCCGGGATCTTGCCCAACAAGCGTGGCCTACCAGGGATATCGATAACGTCCTCGGCAGACCCCGGGTGCCAACACGCCCCGCCCTCTAGTGCGGCCACTGTTCGTGGAGGAGCGCGACGGTGACGCGCTCGCCGCACTGGGGGCACGCGTAGACAGCGCGGTAGAACCCGACCGCTGCAGCGGCTGCCGCGTCGGCCTCCGCATCCTGCGTCTCCGCTTCGAGCGGCACCATGAGGACGTGCTCGTCGCCGTGGTGATGGGCGAGCCCCGCTTTCACCCAGACACGGAGGAGTCCGGGCGGACCGACCGGCGGGATGACCCGTACCTCGTAGTCGGGGCGCTCGATGAGCGGTGGGGCCTCGGCACCGAGCGCGCGCAGCGTTTCGGCCAGCTGCGCGGGGGTCATCTTGGGGCCAAATCCGAGTCGTCGCAGCGACGCTCGGAGCCTTCCCCGCGCCGTGCTCACCTCCTGTTCCAGACGGAGGATCAACTCGAGGATCGCGTCGGCGGGTTCGGGCGCTGATCCCATGTCACTCAGTCCCGTGCGGCTGGGGAGGCGCAGGTAGTCGGAGGCCTACGCCGGCTTTCTTCTGCGCGCAGACACGATGCGCGAGCTGCCCGCGCTCGGCCGGAATGTGCTCTCGTGTCCATCTGTCCAGCGCACGCCGTAGCGAACACCGAGCGGCGACTCGATCACCTCCAGGATCTCCCCTTCCCGGGGCGCCTTTCCGACCTTCTCCGACTCGACGATGATCCGGTCTCCAGCCTTGGCGGCCATTCCAACACCTCCTGGTCCGTGTCCCTTGTAACACCGCTACCGTCAGGCCACAAGGCGTGGCTGGCAGGAGTAGCTTCCCGCCCGAGGAGGCGACGTTTCGGACCGCGATGCTCGCGACGATGCCGGACGTCGACACATTCCTCCGCATCGGCGCCAATGATCTCGATCGCGCCGCCCAGCGCCTGATGCGCCCCGCGCAGGCACGATGACCACCTCGTGTTCAACGCGTGCCATGCTCGGTCAAAGTCGGCGACCGACGCGGCGAGAGGACCAGGACGGGTGCGGCAACGCCGCCACGGGCAACGCGGCGCCACGTGCAATTGACAGCCGGATCACCCCTACACTCAGGCTTGGTCGGCGAGCTCGAGTGGGCTAGACCGACCGCCGCATCGAGGAGAAGGTCATGGCCAGAAAGAAGGACAAGAAGGCTCAGAAGGACAAGAAGGCTCAGAAGACGCAGACCGCGCAGGCCTCCCCGG
>JBIOII010000149.1:0-3953 GCA_044449785.1 Candidatus Limnocylindrales bacterium | reverse complement strand
GGCGTCTTCGAGGCCGCCTATGCGGTGGCGTGGCTACCGGTCTTCCGATTCGCCCTCGCCTGGACGAACGACTGGTCGGCCGCCGAAGACCTGGCGCAGGAAGCATTCCTCCGGCTCTGGGATCGACGGGCCGAGGTCGATTGGTCGGTGCCAGTCCTGCCCTGGCTGCTCGTCACGACCCGCCGCACCGCAACGGACCGATTCCGCCGGCTACGGCGCGCGCTCTCTGTCCGCGGGCCAATTGCGCTGACCCCTGGATCGGACGCGCGCATCGAGTGGCTCGATCTTCGGGCGAGCTTCCGGACACTGTCGGCTCTTGAGCGTTCGGCGCTGGTGCTCACCGCTCTCGAAGACCTCGACGCAACCGAGGCAGGAACGATCCTCGGCATCGGGGGAAACGCCGTGCGGTCCGCGGCAAGCCGCGGACGCAGGAAGCTGAAGGACCAACGATGAGCGAGCATCGAAACGGTTCCGTGCACGATGACGAGGACGCGCTGCTGCGCCGCTGGTACGCCGCTGCATCGCGGTCGAGGCCGGTCCCTTCGGACGAGCTGCTCACCAGGAGCGAGCGCGTGCACCGAGGGCGATGGACAGTCCGGAACCTGGCCGTGGCCGCCGTCACGATCGTGGTGGTGATCGCCGGGATCGCCGGAGCCGGGGCTTGGGCCAGCTTGCGATCGGTCGCCCAGTCGAGCAACTCCTCAGGCGCGGCCTCTTTTGCGAGCGCCATGCCCTCGCCGGCCGCCCCTAGCTCGACGCGGCCGCAGTCTCCCGGCCCGAGCATCCAAAGTTCATCCGGGCCCGCCCTTGCAGAGCATGAGTACATCGTCCAGATGCATCGGACATCAGCCGGGGGTTGGCTGCTGACGGGATCGCGACTCCTGGTCACCGACGGGTCGACCTGGCGGAGTTGTTGGACATCGAGCAGCGGGGACGTGGTCGCCCCGTACCCATACGCCTTCGTTTCCGGCGATACCATTCGCATCTTCGCCGGCACGACGATGTGGACTAGCACCGACGACTGTGCCAGCTGGGCCCAGAGCGCGGTACCCATCGCGGCGACAGGCGCGGCGTTCCCAACCGCGAGCATCGGCTACGTCGCCTATGTCGATCTGTCGAACCCGAACCAGGGCGCGCAGATCTACAAGACCGCCGATGGCGGCCGGCATTGGACTGCGACCCCTGGCAGGGTGACCCCGCTATCGGGACCCTACGGCAGCGGCTTCGCCGGGCTCCTGGCGCTCACGTTCGCCGACGCGGACCACGGCTGGCTGACTGACACTCATACGCTCTGGACGACGGCGAACGGCGGCGTCACCTGGACGCGGGTCACCCTGCCGGTGCCCGGGTCGGTCCACGGCCAGCTGGACCTCATCACGACGCCGGTGGTCGGGGTCGACGGCAGCGCGGTCGTCGTCGCCAAGTACGATGCCACGCCAGGTATGGAGGGCGCGCGCGGCCAGCGGGTGTTCTATCGGAGTGTCGACGGCGGGGCGCACTGGTCCGTGTTGTCGGTCATTGCCGATCCCGGGACGCTCAACATCTCGTTGATCGATCCCACGACCTGGGTCGTGCTCGATCCGTCCGCACCGGCATCGCTCCAGACGACAACCAACGCCGGGTCTGCGTGGCGAACGATCACGGTCCGGCAACTCTGGCCGTACAACAGCGGCCCGATCGACTTCGCCGACTCGCTTCACGGTTGGATGGTAGTCAGCGAGTCGTACCCGCCCTGCCCCGGAGCTCCCTTCGCCCAATGCGACTACGCCTACGCTCCGCCTCAGCATCTGGTTGCGACTGACGATGGCGGGGCGACGTGGGTCGAACTCAAACCGTAGATCGAGAACTCCGCGGGGGCTTCGCCCGTCCCAGCCTGTGCGGCACCGCCAGCGCGCACCGGATCATTGCGGTCGTCCGACTCTTCGACTGTCGGGCGAGGACCAACCAACCCGGGTCAGATGCATGCCGGGGCATTGCTCCTGTCGAGAAACGCTTCTAGCCTGAGTCACCCTCTACCGCCCCATCTCGCATCTATAAGGTAGGCCGCGAGTCAACGCGGAGCGGCGAGGAATACGGAGTTCCTGAGGTGACGGCGTCTATGACGGTGCAAGGGCTCCGTGAGCACCGACCCGATGTCCTTGCCGATTTGCTCGCCCTGTTCGGACGAGAGATTCAGACTGTCGCCTATCTGATCGTCAGGGACCCAGGCGACGCTGAGGAGATCCTCGCCGAAACGCTCCTGAGCGCTCTCGAGCACGGGCACCAGCTCCGGGACGAGACGGCGCTTCGGGCGTGGCTGCTTCGAATCGCTGCGAACCAGGCGCTCGGCATGCGCCGTCGCTCGGGTCGACTTATCCAGCTCGACTCGCTCCCGGAGAGCGGATCGCCAATAGCGATGGATACGGCAGCGCTCGACCGAGCAGTGCTCAAGGACGCGCTCGCGAGTCTTCCGCCGCGCGTTCGAGCCGCTATCGCCCTGCGCTACTACGCCGACCTGAACGTTGACGAAGTGGCGGCGGCACTCGGAACCAGCAGGAACACCGTGAAGACGCAGCTGCGGATCGGCCTCGACCGGCTGCGCGACCACTTGCGCGACAGAAGTCTTGAGGCCGCTGCCCTCGGGACGGAGGCAAATCATGTCTGATCCGATACCCGCCGGAGAGGAGCGCCGGCTGAGGGATGCGCTTCGCGCCGAAGAAGAGATGCTGCCGCTCCGCCTCGTGCCAGAAGACCTCGTTCGAAGGTGGGGTGAGCGCCGACGAAGGCACATCGTCCGCCGCCTCCAGCTGGTCGCCGCCCTTGCAGTCGTCGCCGTCGTCGCGTTGGGCGCGGCGTGGTCTATTGCCCCACATGGCCCGCCGCCGGCCGTCTCCGCCCCTCCCGCCGGTCCCATCGGCGGTCCGATCAGCGTGACTCCCTCGTTCTCGACGGGCCCCGGCCTGTCAACGGGCCGAGCGACGCTGTCACTAAGCCAGCCCGAGTCGACGAGCAGCTCGTTCTCGATCGGCTGCGAATGGAGCGTGCACGGCCATGTGGTCGGGCTTGCCATCGGCAAGCAGCTCGTAGGAGGCGACTATCCGTTCCTCCGGTGGAGTCTGGCCCTCGGTCCCAAGTATGAAATCGAGTTCGTCGAGCCCGATCAGACGACCTTTATCGGGTCTGCCGGGAGCTTCGCGTCCCAGGGCGCCGCGGATGGGCACGCTGGGTCGATCACCTTCACCAACCTGGTGCTCGATTCGGGCGATCCTTCGACCGCACCCCGACGCTCCGGGTCGTTCTCCTGGACATGTGAACAGGCGGCCAGCCTCGGGAGCCCGGCCCCCTCGCTTCCGTCCCCGACGGTAGATGAACACGGCGCGCCGACTCTGTGGATCCTGCAGAACGGCGTCCCGGGAATTCGCGCCCTGACAGGCTGCCCCATAAAGCTCACGACGCCGGCCGGCAGCGTCGCGGAGAGTTGCGCCACCAGCAACTGGTGGGAGCCCCTCGCGTCCCTGAACTCGGCGCTGGCGGTCTCACCCGGCGACAGCCTGGCCTTCGCGCTCGACGGCTGGACCGTCACTTCGGCCCAAGTGGACACATCACGCTCGACGTCCCAGCCAGGTAGCATCGACAACCCCTTGCAGGACCTGCACGCAGTCCTCGGCAACGGGGCGATTGCCTTCTCGCCCCCCGGACCAGGCAGCTGGTACGTCCACTTCACCATCGAAGCGGCAATGGACAACGGCAGCACCCTCGACGCCGAGTACTCATACGCGATCAAGGTGGCTTGATCGGACCGGCATCTGGTTGCAACTGGCGACGGCGGAGCGACGTGGGTCGAACTCGACCCGTAGATCGAGACACGTGTCCGGGGTCTACCCGCCCGGGCTTTCGCGGCACCGCCAGTGAGCACGGACCATGCCAGCCGGGCGGTTTGCCGTCTGCCGGGCGAGCGTTGACTCGCCTCGGCC
>JBIOII010000148.1:0-4096 GCA_044449785.1 Candidatus Limnocylindrales bacterium | reverse complement strand
GGACAGGCAGAGACTCCGCTCGGCAGGCGCTCGCGACAATGTTCGGGCGGGCGGTCGGGAGGGAAGAAACGACTGTCCTTCCGGGCAGCCGAGTTGCCCGATCGGCTGCCCCCGGACCGCTTGCCGCGGCCGGACGCCGTCCCGAACCTCAAGGGTGGCGTGCGCCGCAATTGGCGGGCGCTGTCGCTTGCCGTCGATGACAGGGTCGAGACGGAGGAAGCTCATGGGTCGGGCCGACCGGATGGCCGCATGATCGAAGTCTTCGACGAGACTCTGCGTGAGCTCGTGCGACGCGAGGTCGTGAACGGCGGTGGAGTCGAGATCGCCTTCGACGCTCCGACGAAGGACTGGGCGTCCCGCCGAAACGCCCCGGTCCTGAACCTGTATCTCTACGACATCCGTGACGACCTGGCCCGACGGGAGGTCCTGTATGAGGAGGTCCGCGATCAGGCGGGCAGGGTCACGGATCGGCGGCCACCCGTCCACCGATTCCGTCTGTCCTATATCGTGACCGCCTGGACGCAGCGCCCGGAGGACGAGCATCGACTCCTGTCCGCCTGTCTGGCGACCTTCCTGCGGCACGAGACTCTAATGCCTCGCGAGCTCACTGGTCCCCTGGCGGCGCAGCCGCACCCGGTCGAGCTTGACGTAGCTCTGCCGCCCAAGGAGGACCGCTCGATTGCCGACGTCTGGACCGCCCTCGGCGGCGAGCTCAAGCCGTCGATAGACCTGGTTGCCATCGTTCCTTTCGTCGTCGATCGCCACCAGGAACCCGGGCCGCCTGTGCTCGAGGCACCGCGGCTCACTCTTGCGGCGCGCCGCGCCACAGGCGAGGGGCGCACCGCTGCGCCGGGGGGACGCCGCCAGGTGGGCGATGCGGTGGATAGCGGGGCCGGCGCCGGCTCGGGCCCGGAATCGCCCTCGATGGAGGAAACTGTGACCGGCGGGAGCGATGCCCAGCCGGGCAGGATCGTCCGCATACGACCCGTCGGCAGAAGATGACGGCGTCGAGCGTCTCGGAGACGACCGGGGCCGAGGGCTCCGAGACGGATGAGGGACCAGCCACCCGAGTCGATCCCTCGCTGCGCCACCTGGCGGGCAGGATGGCCATCGTGGAGGCTCGAGTCCGGATCCTCGTTGCGGCCAGACGCGCCCTCGACGCCAACCCCGACGACAGGTTCCGGGGCCTCTACGTGTCGGACGCTGAGGCCGCCCGGCTTGCCGGGGGCCGGGGGCCGGATCCGGGCGACGCTCCCCGAAGCGTTCCCCAGGCCGGCCAGACCGATGCATCGTCGGGCGGTGGCGTGGCGGCTGCGCTTGCGGCCGTCGAGGCAGATGCCGACGCTGCGGAGGCGCGCGGACACTCGATCCGCGTGCGCGCTATCTCCCGGGCGTTCGGGCTGACCCAGCTCGATGAGGAGTTGCTGCTGATCGCGCTCGCGCCGGACCTGGATCCACGGTACGAGCGGCTCTACGGCTACCTGAACGACGACGTCTCTCGGCGCCGCGCATCGGTCGGTCTGGCCCTGGCGCTGTGCGGCGCCTCGGTTACGTCGGGCCTGGGACGGAGCCGTCTCGGCATTGCCGGGCCGCTCGTGGCCGGGGGCCTGGTGGAGATCGAGGACGCGGGCCGGCCCTTCCTGACACGCGCCCTTCGAGTCAAGGACCGAGTGGTGGGGTTCCTTCTCGACGACCCGACGCCCGAGACCCGGCTCGACGGGCTTCTCGAAGAGGAAGCATCGAGCCGGCCCCGGCAGTTCGGAGCCAATGGGGCCGATGCCGCCGTCCCAACCGCCCAGTCCGAGATGGTGGCGTGGCTCGAGCGGAGCCTTCGCTCGGGGGCCGGACTGGCCTACGTCAAGGATCGAGTCGGCTCCGACGGACGCCGGATCGCGCTGTCAGGTTTCGCGCGAGGCGGGACGCATGCAATCGCCCTGGACCTCGAAGCGTTGCCGCGCGAGCCGGACATTCGAGCGATCGCGGCGGCGGCGAGCCTGGAGGCGCAGCTTCGGGGCGGCGGCCTGGTCGTGGGCCCGCTCGATCTTCTCGCCGATATCGGCGCATGGGCCGTCGAGGCCTTCGCCGACCTGCCGTGCCCCGTCGCCCTGGTCGGCACGCGAGCCTGGGATCCGCGTTGGTCGAAACGTCTACCGCTCCTGCTCGAGGCGCCTCAGTCGACGGCGGACGAGCGCGGCGACGCCTGGCGCGAGTCCCTGAAGGGTTTGCCCGAGGCCGACGAGCTCGGGGCGGCCGTGTCCGCATACCCGTTCCACCTGTCGCCACCCGAGATCGCGCGGGCGGCGGGGCTTGCCCGCCTCTCGGCCGCGGCGGCCGGCCGCTCGGTCGGAGTGGCCGATCTCGCCGCAGGCGTCAGGGCCGGCAACGCGACCGGGCTGCAGAAGCTCGCCCTGCGAATCGAGCCCAGGGCCGGCTGGGCGGACCTGATACTCCCGCCGGATATCGTCGCCCCTCTCCGCGACCTGTCGAACCGCGCCCGTTACCGCGACAAAGTTCTCGACGGCTGGGGCCTGGGCGATCCGAACCGCGGCCGCGGCCTGACCGTGCTCTTCACTGGGGACTCCGGAACGGGCAAGACGCTCTCAGCGGAGGTCGTTGCCGGCACACTCGGCCTGGACCTGTACCTGATCGACCTGTCGTCGGTCGTCGACAAGTACATCGGCGAGACGGAGAAGAACCTGGACAGGGTCTTCAACCAGGCCGACGGAGTGAACGGCGTGCTCCTCTTCGACGAGGCCGACGCCATCTTCGGCAAGCGTTCCGAGGTTCGGGACTCCCGCGATCGTTACGCCAACGTGGAGATAGCCTACCTGCTCCAGCGGATGGAGCGATTCGACGGCATGGCCATCCTGACCACGAACCTCCGCGCCAACCTCGACGAGGCGTTCCTGCGCCGGCTCGACGTCCTGGTTGACTTCCCGATGCCGGACGAAGCGGGGCGCCGCCGTCTCTGGACCAGGCACCTCCCGCCGAGCCTGCCCGTCGCGGAGGATGTAGACCTCGACTTCCTCGCCCACAACTTCAGGGTGTCGGGCGGCAGCATTCGCAACATCGTGGCGACGGCGGCCTACAACGCCGCTGCGCAGGGCCACCAAGTGACCATGGCCGACCTCATCCTCGGTACCGAGCGCGAGTATCGCAAGCTCGGCCACCTGAGCACCGAGGCCGAGTTCGGCCCGTATTACCATCCAGTGGCATCGTGACGGAGGCATGACGATGCGAGACCGCACGCGACTCCAGCTCCCAGGACAGACCGATCTCGCACCGGCACGACATCGGCCGGTGCCCTCCCACGACGAGACCGTCGAGGTCGGAGCGTTGCACGCCGCCGATCTCGGGCACCCCGCCGCCCTGGCGCCGGCGGCGATACACCGTCTGCAGCAGGAAGCCGGCAACTCGGCGGTTGCATCGCTGATGAGCGATCTCGACGGCATCGACCCGATCCCCGGATCCGGCCGGCCGCTCGACACTGGCCTCGCCACTCGGATGGCACAAGCGTTCGGAACCGATTTCTCGGACGTTCGGGTACACAGCGGCTCGGAGGCGGCCGCTTCCGCCGCCGCGTTCGAGGCTCGCGCGTACACGATCGGCAACGACATCGTCCAGGGCCCCGGCGCCGGCGACGACCGAACGATGGCCCACGAGCTGGCCCACGTGGTTCAGCAGCGAAACGGGCCGGTCGGCGGGTCTGCGTCCGGTGGGTCGTCGGGCGGTGGGGCGGCGGCCGGTGGAACGCACGTAGCCAGGTTCTCGCTCAGCGATCCCTTCGGCGGCCTCGAGCAAGCTGCCGAGTCCGCCGCCGGTTCGGCGGTGAGCGGCCTCGGGTCCGCGGCCAGTTCGGCGTTGGGCGGCGCCGAGTCGATGGGCGGCTCACTGATGAGTGGCGCCCAGTCGGCGCTGGGCGGCGCGGAGTCATTGGCCGGTCGGGCACTGGGCAGCATCCCCGGCTTGGGCGGCGGTATGCCGAGCATCCCGGGCATGGGCAGCATCCCCGGCTTGGGCGGCGGTATGCCGAGCATCCCGGGCATGGGCAGCATCCCCGGCTTGGGCGGCGGTATGCCGAGCATCCCGGGCATGG
>JBIOII010000147.1:0-4099 GCA_044449785.1 Candidatus Limnocylindrales bacterium | reverse complement strand
TCGCGTCCACTGCCAGAGCCGGTTCGTCGGCGCGACGGCGGCAGCCACGGGCGCAGGGGCTGTCGTCTGCGCAACGGCGCTTGCCATCGCACCACCGGCCGCGTGGGCTGCGTACACGGCCCTGTACGCCGCGTCGGCGATTAGTCGAACGATCGCGACCTTTCGGACCGAGGTCTCAGCTTCGTGGAGCAGCCCGTTAGCCCCTCCCGGCGGGCCCTCGGTTCCCGGCAAGAGCACGGGCTAGCAAACCCGACCCAGTCCTCAGCGATCAACCATTCCTGCACGATCGGGCGATGGTGTGGCCGAACTGACGAGCTTGGAAGCTACGGCCCGGATCGGACGCGGCCTTCTCCGCGAGGTTCGCGATCTCGGGCGTGTGACGGTCCGGCTGGTCGAGGGCTGGCAACCCCCTGCGGCCATATGGCAGGCCAAATTGTCCCACTCCCGGCGCTCCGATCAGGACCCGGTGCTGCGACCCGATCGCGCATTGCGAAGTGCCCAGGCGCCCAGGATGGCCAGCCCGACTAGCACGACCAGACCGATGAGCAGCAGAGCAGCGGTGCCAGGGCTGCCAGCCGTGCCGCCCGGGCTTCCTGCCGAACCCGAAGGGCTCGACGCCGGCCGGGTGGGGGATACGAGCGGGGCCGGCGCCATCGTTGGGGTGGGCGACGGCGGCGCCGCGGTGACGCCCGGCGTCGCCGAGCCTGACGGGAGAGGTCCGGCGGGCGACGGCTGCGGGCTGGGCGACCGCGCCGCGACGAAGCCGTTGTCGGCCAGCCAGGCCCTGCCGAAGGCGGCCATGTCGATGCCCAGGCCTGCGCCGAAGGCCTCGTCGTTCGAGGCGCCAGCGGCGTACGCCCGTAGCAACTTCTGCACGTCTGCCTGGCCGTACTTGCGGACCAAGTAGGCCACCGCCGAGACCGACTCGGCGTAGTAGAGGTAGACGTGGGCCGGGTCGAGTGGGAACTCGCCGGTCAGGGCCTCCAGTGGCGCTAGCGTCCCGTTCTTGGAGGCCTGCGTGACGAGGCTGCGGCTGTGGCTGCTGTAGCCCTCGGACAGGTACATGGCCAGGCCCTCGTCGAGCCAGGTCGGGAGGGCGTGGTCGGGGTAGTTGATCGTGTCCGCGATGGCCATGTGGGTCAGCTCGTGGGGCACGACCGTGCTGCCGTAGGCGAGGTCCGTTGGGGCTACCAAGGCGAAGCAGGTGCGGTAGGTTGCTTCCGTGTCCCCGCCGATCGTCTGGGGCGCGTTGAGTCCCGCCGCGAAGGCGGCCTGGCTCGGGTAGACGTAGAAGTCGACCGGCTTGGTTTCTGTGATGCCGAAGAAGGCGGCGGCCCTGGCGAAGCCTTGCTGGCCGTACGAGAGCAGCTGCTTGGCGAACGCGACGCTGCCGGAGAACCAGTGGATCCTCACGAGCGGGCCGGAGACCGTTTGCCATTTGAATCGGTCGTCGGCGTAGGTCACTCTGAACTGCGGGCCGGCCTCGACGACCCCGTCGTAGAGGACCGCCTCGAACTGGGCCGTGACCGGCTCGAACGGGGTTAGGTCCCCGGCCGAGGTGTCGAGGGTGTAGGTCAGCGACGCCGGGCCGATCTCGTCTACCGGCCTGAGCGAGGGTGCCGCGTTGCCGGGAAAGGTCAGCACGATCCAGGCCGAGCCGACGCTCAGGCCGTCATACGGCTGGGTGAAGACGATCTGCTGGCCGAACGTCGAAGTGGCGGATGGCTGACCCAGGGTGACCGACTGCGCCACCGCGCCGGTCGGGGCGGCCAGCAGGGCCACCGCGGCGAGAGCTAGCGCAGCTCCCGGCCGCCGCAGGTCAAGTCTGCCCAGTGCGCCACAGTCCTTGGTCACGGCGCCGCCAGCATGGCGCACCCGGTCGGATTGCGCATCGGGCCCGGCCGACGCATGCCACCGTGCTTCAGGGGCGATTGGCCGATCGGAGGATGTCGCCAGCGGGCTGCTGGCTCGGGCGCTCTCAGGAGCCTGTCGACGCCCCGATGGTGCTAACGAGCAACCTACATGGTGGGTTAGTAGGGTCAGGAGTGGCGCTGCTTCGCCTCAGTGCTCGGGGGCCGACTCGCTGTGCTTCTGCGCCAGCGCGGCAGCACCGCTATGCCGCGATAGGCAGCTCCCCGAGTTGGTTGCCTCAGGCTGGCAGGGTGACCCCAAGCTCGTCGAGCGAATCGAGCAGGTCCTGCGGGTCCCGGTAGACGCGGAATGCTCCGGCCTGCATCAGCTCGTCCCCGCCGTAGCCACCACTCAACAGACCGACGCTCAGCATCCCCGCCCGGCGGGCAGCGAGCAGGTCCCAGACGGCATCGCCGACCACGTAGCAGTCTTCGCGCCGGACACCCATCCGCTCCTGACAGGCGAGGAAGAGGTCCGGCTCGGGCTTGGCGCGCAGGACGTCGCCGCGATCGACGACGATCACGTCGGCGGGCACGCCGAGAACGTCGAGTGAGGCGTCGATTTCCGGATGCATGCCGGAGGTGGCGATGCCGAACGGCACGCCGCCCGCGTAAAGTGCCTGCAGAAGGTCCTGGGCACCGAGCAAGGGCCGCCGTGCGGGAAGCAGCTCGCGGTAGATATCGCCATGCCGCCGCTGCAGCCGCTCCTGCTCTGGCGCCGAGAGCGGCCGGCCGATTTCACGCGAGAGCGCGCGGGTGAAGAGGCCGCCGCTCATACCGATCCGGCGGTGGATGCGCCAGCCGTCGATGAAGATGCCGGCTTCTTCGAGGGCTCGCTGCCAGGCCACCACGTGGGCATAAACCGTGTCGACCAGGGTGCCGTCGAGGTCGAATATGAAGGCTCGCATCGCCACCATTCTGTCATGGTGTTGCGTTCTCTGGCCGTCTGAGTGAGTGATGTGGGCGACCACATTCGCACCCGAGGCGCCCACGATGCCACAGCAACTCCTGCCAGCGATCACCGGCAAGCCATCGCCCTGGGACGAGGTCCTGATGGCCTTCCTCGCCGAGAAGCTCCGCCGCTCGGGCTCACGCCGGACGGTTGAGAGCTACTCTCGGATGCTCTTCCCTCTGTTCGGACGGCTCGGCAAGACGCCCGACGCGGTCAGCGCGCCAGAGGTGCTCGCCTGGGCGCATGGCATTGGACCCTCGGGTCGCGTCCCGTCCTCGACGACCGTCGGAGCGCGGATTGCGTGTCTTTCCTCGTTCTATCGGTTCACCGTCCGTATGGGCATCCTCAAGTCGAACCCATGCGACGCCCTGGAACGTCCTCGGACCGTGACCGCGCCAGCCCGCGGCTATTCCGCGGACGAAGTCCGCCGGCTCCTCGAGGTCGTGCCGGACACTGTGCCTGGCCGGCGCGACAGGGCCATCCTCTTGGTGCTCGTCCTCACCGGAAGACGACGAGCTGAAGTGATCGGTCTTCGTGCTGGCGACCTCAGTCTCGAGGGCGACACCGCGATGTATCGGTACATCGGGAAGGGCCACAAGACCGGACGGCGAGAACTCCCCCGGCCCGCCTACGAAGCGATCTGCACCACGCTGGCCGATGCCGGCAAGGAGCTTGCGACGATGGCTCCCGATGAGTCGCTCTGGCAAGCCGCTGCGCGACCGAGCGGAGTCACGAGTGGGACGTTCTATGCCCGCTTCCGAGGTTACCTGCGGGCGGCAGGCATGGCACCGACCGGGGTCCACGTGCTCCGGCACACTGCGGCGAAACTCAGAAGGGATGCTGGGCAGTCGATCGAGGAGGTCTCGAGCTTCCTCGATCATTCCAGCTTGCAGGTAACCAGCGTCTATCTGCGGCGACTCGAGGGCGATGCAGACCAGACATGGCCCAATGTCGCGGCAGCGATCGGTCTCTAGAATCCCGCCGCTAATAGGAGAGCCCCCGCCACCCGAGGGGGAAGGCGACGGGGGCTCGGGGACTGAAGTGTTGCCGGGGGGTACAAGGGCAACCGTCGTCCCTGGTCGTTTGGATCTCAGATGGGGGCCCCGACGCAAAACATAAGGTTGCATTTCGGTTCGGGGCCCGATCTCTGACAACTCCGATGCCGGACGACGGTGAGCGAGCCGACAAGGGGGCTGCCGCAGGCGTCCCGACCCGCGCCTTGTGGATTGCTAAAGCG
>JBIOII010000146.1:0-4131 GCA_044449785.1 Candidatus Limnocylindrales bacterium | reverse complement strand
GGGCGGGGCGGCTGGCGGAGGTGCGGCCTGAGACCACGCCGGAGCGGTGGCCGCCGGGGTCGGCGTTGGAGCCGGCTGCGCCCAGGCCGGGGGCGCGGATACGGGCTGGATGGCCGGCGCGGGCGGGGTCGGCACCGGGGCCCAAGCCGGTGCGGGCGGTGCCGTCACGGGCGCCCAGGCGGGTGCCGCGGGAGCTTCGGGGATCTCGACCAGCGACGCAGCCGAGGCCTCGTCCGGCTCGGCCTCGTCCGCCACCGCCATGTCCATTTCGGGCGATGCCGTTACGGCCGCCCAGGCCGGTGTGGCCGGAGCCTCGGCGATCTGGGGCATTGGCGTTGCCGCGGCCTCGTCCGCCGCGGGCGATGCCGTTACGGCCGCCCAGGCCGGTGTGGCCGGAGCTTCGGCGACCTCGGGCATTGGCTCCGCGACGGCCTCGTCCAGCGCCGGCGGCGGCGCGGACTCCGGGAGGCGGGTGCCGCACTCGGCACAGAACTTGCCCTGGCCCTGGCTTTCGGCGCCGCAATTAGGGCAGACCATGACGACCTCCGCTTCGCAATCCGGTAGAAGGCAGTGTTTCACGGACCGCAAAGCAGACGATACGGGACCGTGCACCGTATTGCACCATCGTTCGGTGCCGTGGCCCACCTGTGAATCGTCTCCGGCCGGTCGTACCATCCATGCACGGAGGGGGCGCCAAGAAGGCAGGTCGGCTTCGTTCGCCGGCCGCGCCGGGTGAAATGAGGAGTCAGTGGAGTTGACCGCCACCGGTCCGGCGTCGATCGAACCCGACTTGGGCACTGCCGGCGGCCGAGCCGTGCGAGCGCGCCGGGACGGGAGCCACCGATTGGTGCGGGAATCCGGCCGGATCGTCCTGCTGCTGGGCGGGCTCGATGTCGTCTTCGGCATCACAGTCCTTGCCGGCTGGGGGCTGGGCGTGCCGATCCTGGCGAGCTGGGCACCCGGACTGGTCGAGACCAAGATCAATGCCGCAATCTGTTTCGTGGGCCTGGGCCTTGCCATCGGCTTGCTCATGTGGCCGGGTCGGCGAGCGAGCTGCTGGCTGCGCCGCCTCCTGGCGGTGGCGGTCATCGGAATAGCCGGCGCGACGCTGTTCGAGCACGTAGCCGGCATCGGGCTCGGCATAGACCAGGCCTTCCTGCCCGATACGGCCAGCGCCGGGTCCCCGCATCCCGGCCGCTTTGCCGTCCAGACCGCCATCGCCTTCCTCTGCGCGTCGCTGGCGATCCTGGCCATGGGCCGCAAGGTCCGAGGCAGCTATCTGTCAGAAGCCCTCGCGATCGTCTGCATATCGATCGGCGGGATCTCGTTCCTCGGGTACATCTACGGGGCCGGGGCGCTCGAGGCGCTCGGATCCGCCTCGCAGGTGTCGCTGCCATCCTCGATTCTTCTGATGGCTACCGGCGCCGCCCTAATCGCGGCAAACGTCGACCACGTCCTGGTTCGGTTGATCGACGACTCGGGCGTGCCCGGCCAGGTCATCCGGCGGATCCTGCCGGCGGCACTGCTGGTAATACCAGCGGGCGCCTGGCTGCGCCTGGTCGGGGAGCGGGCCGGGTTGTACGACGAAGCGGTCGGTCTCTCGATCATGGTCGCATTCGAGGCCCTGGTGCTAGTTGCGGTAGGAGCCTGGACAACGGTTCGGGTTCGGAGCCTCGAAGCGGCCCACCTGGAAGCGCTCGCGGATCTGATGCGGCTCGGCGCGGCCGCGTCGACGCCTTTGATCGAGACCGCCCCCGTAGGCCTTGCCGTCGTGGACCGCGATCTGCGTTACCTGTACGTCAATCCGGCGCTGGCGGAGATGATCGACATCTCGCCCGTGGGGAGCCTGGGCCAGCGGTTCGACCTCCTGGTGCCTGCCTTCGGCCACGACGTGATTGCCGCCCTCACCGAAGTCCTAGAGAGCGGCGTCGCCATGCGCGACTGCGAGGTCACGGGCTCGCCTCGATCCGGCGGGGCGGTGCGGACCTGGCTCGTCGGGGCCGAAGCGCTGCATGATTCCGACGGCGACGCCATCGGCCTGACCGTCAGCGCGGTCGATATTACTGAGCGCAAGCACCGCGAGGAGGCGCTGGCATCGGTGGCGGAGCTGCGCCGCCAGGCCCAGGCGATCGGTGAGTCGATTCCGTTCGGTATCTGGCTCGCCGGACCGGACGGGGGAATGCGGTACCTGAGCGAGTCGTATCTGAAGATGTCCGGGCAGTCGATGGAGAAGGCCCTGGGACTCGGCTGGCTGGGATCCCTGGCGCCGGAGGTTGCCGAGCAAACCGGCCGCGATTGGGCCGACGCCGTCGCGGCAAGTACGCCGTGGAACCACGAGCTCGTTGTCGAGGGCTCCGACGGCCGCCGCCGGACCGTCCTGTCGCGCGGCTTCCCGGTGCGCAACGAGGCCGGTGAAGTCACCAGCTGGGCCGGAATCAACATCGACATCACCGATCGCAAGGATGCGGAGGAGTTCCGGGAGGCGTTTCTCGGCATCCTGTCGCACGAGCTGGCAACGCCGATCACCTCGATCTACGCAGCGAGCACGCTGATGTCGCGGCCGGGTCTGGACGAAGCCCGCCAGGCCGAGCTGATCGACGACATCGGTCACGAAGCCGAGCGGCTGCGGCGCCTGGTCGAGGATCTGGTGGTCCTCGCCCGCGCCGAGCGGGGGACGATCCAGGTCCACACCGAGCCCGTCCTGCTCCAGCACCTCCTGCCCAAGGTTTGCGACGAGGAGCAGCGGCGCTGGCCCGAGTGCCGTATCTCACTGAACCTGGCGACGCCGCTGCCGGTGGCCCGCGCCGACGAGGCTTTCGTGGAACAGATCGTGCGGAACCTGCTCGACAACGCTGCGAAGTACGGACCTCGGGGTGGCCAGGTGGACGTGCTGGCAGATGCGCCGGACGGCTCGCTCCGGGTCCGGGTTCTCGATCGCGGGCCGGGCATCGATCCGGCCGAGGCGCAGCGATTGTTCGACGTCTTCTACCGCTCCGAGCGCACCTCGCGCGTCGCCGGCTCCGGGATCGGGCTGTTCGTCGTCCATCGCCTGGTCGAATCGATCGGCGGCACGATTTGGGCTCAGCCCCGCGCGGACGGCCCGGGCGCCGAGTTCGGCTTCACGCTCCAGCCCTTCACCGACGACCTGGCCTAGCGGCCGCACTGCCCGGACATGAAAACGCGGCCCCCGCCCGAAGGCGGGAGCCGCGTTGTTGGTGTTGGGTCGGTTACTCGAGTGCGGTTACTTGAGAGCGTCGCGGCAGGCCATTGCGTCGGCCACCGCGGACTTGAGATCGTCACGGGCGGTGCCGAGGGCGGTCCGCGCGGACTTGAGGACCGGGCCGGCCGTGCCGCCGTTGTACTGCGCCGGGGTGAGCGGCAGCAGCTGAGCCGGAAGCGGGCTGGCCAGACCGACCGCCGCAGTGACCGAGGCGTTCATCGCGTTGAGATCGGCCTGAGCGGCAGTGGTGTCCTTGCCCTTGGCCTTGGCAGCGGCGATGCGGGCGGTGAGGTTGGTGTTGACGGTCGCAAACCTCGTCTGGGTGTAGACAACCGCGTCGGCGGCGTTGACGAGGTTGGCCTGCGGGACCACGAGCAGGTAGACGCGGAACTGGGTCGCGATCTTCACGATATCGGCCTTGAGCGCCGGGATGTTCGTCTCGGAGTCGATCGTGGCCTTGAGGATCGTGAGGCCGGACCGGGTCGAGGTGATCTCGCCCTGGAGAGCGGCGGCGTCAGAAGAGGTAATGACCTTGGACGCGGAAATCTTCGACGAGAGGTCCGTGAGGGTGGTGAAGCGGCGGTTGATCTCGCAATCGCCGAAGGCCCGAAGGTCGGCGACGGTATCGGACTTGGTCGCGGCGGCCTCGACGGCGCAGACACCCTTGCCCGAAGGCCCGGCCGGGGGCGTTGCGGCGGTGGCGATGCCGGCCGACGCGAAGAGCAGCGAACTGCCCAGGGCGACTCCGCCGACGAGAGTGATGAGTCGATTCTTCATGAGAATTGCTCCTTCGCTTACGGGGCGGTTATTCGCCGCCCGAGGTGCCGGCGTCCGCGCCCGAGAGCGCGTTGTTGACACCGTTGATCAGGTTGTTGAGCTCCGAGAACTGGCTGTCGAGCGGATCGGGCGTT
>JBIOII010000145.1:0-4157 GCA_044449785.1 Candidatus Limnocylindrales bacterium | reverse complement strand
TCGACTGAGCAGGTCCTCACCCTGGTCATCGGGTCGGCGCACGGAACGGCGGCCACCGGTGGCAACGAGTACGGAACACTGCGAGGTCTGGAGGAGGCATATGGCGTCGGACTGCTGGGCGCGTCGGCCAACTCCGCGAACGGGGACATCCTGCCTCTCCTGACGGGCGCCGCGCCACCACCGGCACCGAGCCCAACGCCATCTCCGTCGCCGTCGCCAACTCCATCGCCTTCTCCGAGTCCGACTCCACCGCCAAGTCCATCGGCGTCTCCAAGCCCGTCACCGTCACCTAGCCCGGCGCCGGGCCCGAGCTCCGGCACCCGCGGAATCTTCCGCTACACATCCACGGATTTTGCGGCGATGCACGCGGCCGGCTTCAATGCATCGACTGACGGAGGCGTCCAGGACAATGCGGCTGCTCAGGCAGCGAACGGAATTAACGGCATGGTTTGGGTCGACGCCTACAACAACGCGACTTGCGTTCAGACGCTATCCAACTCACAGATCCAGGCCATGGTCCAGGCGAACGTCAACGCCGGCCTGACCGGCCTGCGCTATCAGATCGGCGACGAGCCGACTGCCAATGGCTGCAACGCGCCGCCGGTCTACGCCTCGATCACGGCCGCGGTGCACGCCATCGACTCCACCGCCAAGACCTGGGCTGACGACGACCAGTTTCAGGTCGGCAACCCGATCATCGCAGGCATCCCGATGCAGGGCACGGTCGACATCCTTGCTTTCGATGTCTATCCGTGTGAGACCGGGGCATGCCAGTACTCAGCCATCGACTCCGCGGTGGCGCAGATTCACGCTGCCCACCTGACGAACTGGGAGTTCATCATCCAGGACTTCGTGTTGAGCCCATGGCGCTGGCCGACGCCGGCGGAGATCCAGGCCCAATTTGATCACTGGAAGAACCAGGGCGCCATAGGCTACTGGGTCTTCGCGTGGGACTACCTGGGCCAGCAGATGATCAACCAGGCCGGCAACATCGCGGCCGTGCAGTCGATCAACTCGCAGGCCATCAATGGCTCGTCGCCGCCCCCTTCGCCATCACCATCTCCATCGCCGTCTCCGTCAGCATCTCCGTCACCTTCAGCTTCGCCGACTCCCTCGCCTTCGCCACCGCCGCCGCCACCGCCTGGGCCGGTCCCCGCGGGCCCGGTCAGCGGCGGAGGCGTCCTGATCGCTGGACCAGGCGCCGGATCGAGCAGCGCCGGCAATAACGACATATTCGTGGTGGGAACAGATCGCGGAATCTGGCACCGCACCTGGAGCGGGATTTCGTTTGGCGGCTGGCAGTCAGGCGGCGGGATAATCACTGCGGATCCATCGGCAGTATCCCTATCGGCTTCCAATACTCTGGTGTTCGTTCGCGGGACCGACAACGGCCTGTGGATGACCACTTGGAACGGATCCTCATTCGGCAGCTGGACGTCAATGGGGGGCGTTCTCACCTCCGGGGCGAGTGCTGACCTTCGTGCAGGCACGTCAAATCACGTCGACCTGTTTGTCCGCGGGACCGACAACGGCCTGTGGAGCCGCTCGTCTGACGACGGTGGGGCCACTTGGAGTGACTGGCAATCGCTGGGCGGAAGCCTCACGTCGGATCCACGAGCGGTCTCGTCATTACCCACGCGTATGGACGTCGTCGTGACGGGGACCGACGGTGCCGTTTGGATCAGGTCTTGGGATACGACCAGCCTGGGCTGGTACAGCTGGTCGAGCCTGGGCGGCGCCGCAACCTCTTCACCAGCCATCACATCGTGCATGGCTGGCCATCTCGACATATTTGTCCGTGGAACCGACAACCAACTGTGGCGGCTCGGTTTCGACGGAACCACATGGACGGCCTGGCAATCCCTGGGCGGCAGCTGGACATCAAGTCCCGCCGCTGTTTGCCGGCCCGGCACAAAAGTGATCGACCTCTACATTCGTGGAACGGACAGTGGCCTGTGGACCGAGTCCGTAACGGGGACCTGACCGCCCGGCATGAGTAAAGGTGTGGCCGTCGATCCGCTTAGGACGGCGGCCACATCACCTTTTGGCCCCCTTAATACAACTGGCGGGAAACCGGGGCGGCGGTTCTAGACTTTTGGCCGTGTCGGCATCCCAGGATCGAGCCCTTGAACCTCGGCGCGCTGCCGAGCTCCTCGGCCGGATCGAAGAGAACGTCCATCGCGTCATCGTCGGCAAGGAGCGCGCTGTTCGCCTTGCGATCACGGGCCTTCTTGGTGGCGGACACGTCCTGCTGCAGGACCTGCCCGGCACCGGCAAGACGATGCTGGCCCTGGCCCTGGCGACCTCGGTGGGTGGGACCTTCCGCCGCATCCAGTGCACGCCAGACCTGCTCCCGTCCGATGTCACGGGCTCGAGCATCTTCAATCAGAAAGAGCTGAGCTTCGATTTCATACCCGGACCGATCTTCGCGAACATCGTGCTCGCGGACGAGATCAATCGCGCGACGCCGCGAAGCCAGTCGGCGCTGCTGGAGGCGATGGGGGAGAACCAGGTCACCGTCGAGGGCACGACGAGGGCGCTCGAGCGTCCGTTCTTCGTGATCGCCACGCAGAACCCGACGGAGTTCCACGGCACGTATCCACTGCCGGAATCACAGCTCGACCGCTTCCTTCTCTCGGCAGAGATGGGAGCCCCAACCGACGCCGAGGCGATGGAGGTGCTGGCGCGCCGAGAGCATGGCGATCCGATCCAGGACCTGGGCGGCGTGGTCGAGCTCGGCGACGTGCTCGAGCTGCAGGACGCGTGTCTACGAGTCGTCGCGGCGCCCGCGATCCGCACCTATATCGTCTCGCTGCTTCAGGGCATCCGTGCGAGACCGGACGTCCTCCTGCCGGCGAGCATGCGGTCCGGGGTTTACCTGCAGCGCGCCGCGCAGGCGTGGGCGCTTTTCGAGGGCCGCGACTTCGTGCTGCCGGACGATGTGAAGCTGCTTGCGGTACCTGTGCTGGCCCACCGGTTGAGCATGCGCGGCCGGGCCAAGGCGGACGAGATGATCCAGGAGCTGGTCGCGTCCATTCCGCTGCCGCCCTTGAGGCAGCACTGAGACCCGCTACAGGCTCGGATCCCCCCACCCGGCTCCGGTCGCTTCGCGAGCGGAGCCGACCTCCCCGGCGAGCAGGAGGTGAATCAGTGAGACCCACGCCCCGATTTTTTGGGGCGGTCGTCCTCGCCGCCTCGGTCGAGTGGTATGGCTCCACGTCTGAGGTCTCATGGCTGTTCCTGCTCGCGAGCTGGATCGGCGCGCTCTGCGTGGCCTGCTTCGCCTACGCCTTGTGGAACGGCGCCGGCTTGCGACTTCACATGCGCGTCCGCGATGTGAGCTCGGCTCCGGACTCGCCTGCCGGCGACCTTCCCGCACCACTGCTGCGCGACGCCCCTCTGCCTGCGCCGCTCTTCGAGGGTGATGGCCTCTACCTGGAGGTGGGGCTCGATACGACCGGCTCTGCGCGAGGACCGGCGCGTTTGGTGGGGTTCATCGGGTCGGAGCAGGTCTCAGCCGCGACCGGGGTGGTTCCGAGGTTGGGCTGGCGGCGGACCGTGGAACTGCACGGCGTGCGCCGCGGACCCGTCGGCGCTCGCGAGTGGGTGGTGGAGACAAGCGATGTGGCCGGCATGTTCCGCAGCCGCCGACCCAGCCCCGATGCCGAGGTCGCGCTCGTGCTGCCCCGATTCGCGACCCTCGGAGGCAAGTCACAGACCCGTGAGCTAGAGGCGAGCGTTGCGGCTCCCCGGTCGGGATCTGGCACCGAGCTGTTCGGTGTGCGCGAATACCGCCCGGGAGATTCGCTGCGCAGAATTCACTGGCGGTCGAGCGCCCGCCATGGGGAGCTGGTCGTTCGCGAGTACGAGCCGCCCGGCGTCCAGACCCTGGGCATCTTCTGCGATCCCAGTCCCGCCAGCGCCGAGGTGGCCGACCAGGTCGCCCGCATCGCGGCGTCGGAAGCCTGGGACTGCATTAGCAACGGCGGCCGCGTGCTTCTTTGGGGCCCAGGACTTGTGTCAAGCGCTCCAGGCGAGGCGCGTTCATTGTGGGCGGCGCTCGAGTGGCTGGCGCGCTATCCGGCACCGGCCGCAAGCGGCGAAGACGCCGATCCACCGAGGGTGAGCGAGGCGGTGGCCGTCACGGGTGGCGGTGA
>JBIOII010000144.1:0-4261 GCA_044449785.1 Candidatus Limnocylindrales bacterium | reverse complement strand
CGGGGACGGCCGTCATCCTCGCCTGGACGATGCTCACCCCCCGGCTCCGTGGTATCGGCATCACGCTCGCGGCCGTGACACTGCTCCTGAGCCAATCACGGGGCGCCCTCGTGGCCCTTCTGGTCGCACTGGCCGTGGGCGGTGCGTGGGCGGTCGTGATTGGTCGCGGTGGGCGCTCCAACGCCCTGAGAACGGTGGTGACGTTCAGTCTCGCGGGTCTGGTCGGCGCGGCGGTCGTGCTCGCCATCGGCCCATCGCAGGAGCTCCTGAGTCGGTTTGGATCGCTGCTGAATGTCGTGACGAAGGGGCCCACGGCGGACCCGAACCTCGCCGGGCGCCTGGACTACTGGTCAGCGGTCCTCAACCTCAACCTCACCTACCCGCTGGGAACTCTGGGTCCCCCGGAAACCATCCTCGGGACCGCGGTCGATAGCAGCTGGTTCCGAGCATTCGCCCAGGGCTCGGTTCCCTACGTCGCCGCCTTGGCATCCCTGCTCGTTGCCCCGTTGGCGGTCAGGAACTCCAGGTTCGGCCGAGGGCTCGTGCTCGTCGCCGTCATCGTCGCAGTCGCCGGCCTGACGCAGACCCCGCTCGACTACCCGGTGATCTACCTCTTCTGGGTGTTGCTGGGCGCGGGTCTGCAATCCTCGGTCGTGCCCCGGGCGTCTGTTCGTGCGACCGTTGGGAGCTTTGGAACCGATGTAGCCCCAGCTCGACGGGAAGGGTTCCGTGGTTGGCAGGCATCGCGCGATCTGTAGTATTCGGCAATCGACGTTCGCACCACGTCAGCAGGTGGCTCAGCCCGGATCCATGCAGAAGACCCTTGACTACATCTGCATGCAGCCGACCCGACAGGGTCAGGCTAGCTACGCGCATGTCAACGAGATCGTCGCAGGGTTGCGGCGTCGTGGGTGGCAGGTCCGCCTGGTTGAGCCGAGTCATCCGCGTCCAGGTCAAGCCGACGGCCTGCGTCGTGCCGTCGCAGCGGCATTCACTCAACTCGTGTACTGGTTTCGGTGCAGATTCCGGCCCGCCCCGTTCGTCTACATTCGGGCCCACTTTCTCGCGCTGCCCACAGCCCTCCTCGCGAGGGCTGTGGGATCGATCGTTGTGCAGGAGGTCAACGGGCCGGCCGGCGACATGTACGAGGCATGGCCGCGCCTTCGCCCGCTGGCGGGCTTCCTCAACCTTGTCATGCATGCGCAATACCGGCTCGCCGACGCAATAATCGTCGTCACGCCCGGTCTCGAGGGATACCTCCGCGATCAAACTGGACGTCGAACGGGCTACCACGTGATCGGCAATGGCGCGGACGTCGATCGGTTCCGTCCCCTGGGCCCGGCCGCTGACGGCACCTCCGTGCAGTACGTGGTGTTCGTGGGAGCACTCGCGTCGTGGCAAGGCATCGAGACCCTCCTCGGCGCCGTGGACGACCCAGGGTGGCCGTCGACCGTCGAGGTGGTCATCGCGGGCGACGGGAAGTTGCGAGGAATGATCGAGGTCGCCGCAAAGACTAACTCGCGAATCCGCTGGTTGGGGACGATTCCATATGCCGAGTCTCCGGCGCTTGTGGCAGGCAGCCTCGCCGCTCTAGTGCCCAAGGCGGATGCCCCGAGCTCAAGGTATGGCCTCTCGCCGCTCAAGCTCTTCGAGGCACTGGCCTGCGGCGTCCCGATAGTCGCATCCGACCTCCCGGGTCTGGGCGACGTCATCCGAGCGCACGAATGTGGCGTCACGTTCGCTGCCGGCGACTCACATGCCCTCGCCAGGTCGGTCTCGTGGCTCGCGGAGCATCCGGCGATGGCCCGCGAGATGGGCGCGCGCGGGCGTGATGCAGCGGTGGCGTTCTACTCGTGGGACGCCCGCGCGGGACAGACCGAGCAAGTTTTGTGCAACCTTGCCACCAGGCGCTCGAGCCGCGCGAATTCAGCCGTCCGGCCGGGCGGCCGCAACCTCCGGCGACGTTCGTCCGCTGGCGAGCGACGGGGGCCATGCGGATGACCCTGACCCCTCGGGACGCCGCTGTCCGGACCGCGACGGTGCTTGCCAACGGCGAAACGCGTGACCTCCGGCGAAACAGGGCCAAGGCCAGTCGGTTGTGCGGGCCGGCCTGGTCGGCGCGCGGTGGTGAGGCGATGGCGTGAGGGCACTAGTTACAGGCGGCGCGGGCTTTATCGGGCACCACCTGGTGCGAGGCCTGCTCGATCGAAACGACCATGTGACCGTCATCGACGACTTCTCGTCTGGGGACCGGTCGCGGCTCGAAGGGTTCCGGGACCGGATCACGCTCGTCGAAGGTAGCATCCTCGATGCCCAGGCCCTCGACCGGGCGGCCCAGTCGTGCGAGGTCATCTTTCACGAGGCCGCCATAGCCTCCGTCGCCCGATCCCTCGATGACCCTATGCTCACGAACGCCGTCAACGCCGGTGGGACCATTGAGGTGATGCTTGCCGCCGCGCGCCACGGCGCCAGGCGCGTCGTGTTTGCCGGGTCGTCGGCAGCGTACGGGACGCCTTTGAAGCTGCCGTGCCGCGAGGATCAGGTGCCGGCTCCGGTGTCAGCCTATGGGGCCAGCAAGCTCGCGGCTGAGTACTACGTCCACGCGCTCGGGCGCCTTCATGGTGTTGACACCGTCGTCCTGCGCTACTTCAACGTGTTCGGCCCCGGTCAGGACCCAGCCTCGGAGTACGCGGCCGTCGTCCCGAGCTTTGCCACGGCGATCCTCGAGGACCGCCAGCCCATCGTGAACGGCTCCGGCGAGATCTCACGCGACTTCGTCTACATCGACGACGTTGTCGAGGCGAATCTTCTAGCCGCGCGGCCCACGAGCCCGTCTGGGTTGACGTGCAACATCGCGAGCGGTAGCCGATCGAGCCTGCTCCTGCTTCTCGAATCGATCAACACCGCGGCGGGTCGCCGGGTCGAGCCGATCTTCGGGCCAGCGCGAAACGGCGACATTCCCCACTCCTATGCTGACATCTCCGTCGCCCGGCAGGCGTTGGGCTACACGGTGAGAGTCCCTTTCGGGGAGGGGATCCGCCGAACGATCGCCTGGTATCGTGCAGTCGGTTCGAGGCCCGCCTGAATCGGCATCCGAGCTCTCGCGAGCGGAGTGACGGAGGCGCTGCAGAGTTGCATCAAACTAGGGAGCGCGCCGCCCGCGTTCTATGAGCAGACCTTGGTACAAGTCCTCGGACATCCGAAGGAGGACCTCCACGTCATACCCCTCCACCATGCGCTCGCGGCCCCGCAGGCCCATCGACCGCCTTTGCTCCGGTTGATCGATCAGCTGGTCCATCGCGGCGGACAGCCCTTGGACATCTGCAACGTTGACGAGAATGCCGCTATTGCTCCCTACGAGTTCACGATTTCCACGCGCATTAGAGGCAATCACTGGCACCTCGAGGGCCAAGGCTTCCATTACCGATCGGGCGAGACCCTCGCGTCTGCTGATGAGGATGAGGGCCGTCGCCGCGCGGATCACGGGACGCAGGTCTTGAACGAACCCGAGGAAATGGACACGATCCCGCACGCCTTGTTCGCGTGCGAGCCCTTCGAGATAGGTCCTTTCTGAACCCTGGCCGGCGAGCAGGAGCTGGGCATCCTTGTGCTGCATCGTCGCGAGCGCGGCGATGGCATCTCGCTGTCGCTTGTTCCGGTTGAGTTCGCCGACGACGAGGAAGATCGGCACACCGGCCGCAATGCGAAGTTGTTCTCGAAAGCGGGCGATGTCCTCGGGGGCCACGCTGGAAGGGGACCATCGGCGTGTGTCGACGCCGATCCCTGGCATTCGAATGAGGCGGTCGGGCGGGACGATCCGATGGCGCAAGGCCGCAGCCTCGTCCTCGGTGTTGATGACGACAAGGCGATCGGTCCATCGGCCGGCCAGCCGTTCCGCCATCAGGAATGCAGCGTTCGACGCCGGGTTTCCGCCCTCGTAGAAATGGAACCCGTGCGCCGTGTACACGACTGCGGGACGGCGCTCAGTGGGTGCCCGGCGCACGGCAACTCGAGTCACAAACCCCGCGATGGGAGTGTGGACATGGATGATATCCGGCCCAGTAGCGAGAAGCGCCGACACCGCCCGTTCCGCACGCACGATCCTGCCGACGTCGAGGATCGATCTCGAGAGCGGGAGATCGTAGACGTGGTCGAACGCCTCCTCGAGGACTTCATCGGCGCGACCGCCGTTGGCGGCTGCGTCGACTCTCCAGCCGAGCGCTCGAAAGTGTGTCGCGTAGGGCAGGAGGAAGTGTCGGAT
>JBIOII010000143.1:0-4278 GCA_044449785.1 Candidatus Limnocylindrales bacterium | reverse complement strand
TCGGTTCTCGCCGTCGGTGTGGCACAGGAGCGCCATTCCGGCAGCGTGGAGCCGCTCGCCGACTTTGACCAGCCAGGGCGCCAGTTCAGCTTCGAAGAACGGCGGCCAAGTTACTCCCTGGTCGAAGTTGGCTCCCCAGTAGACGACTTCGGCACCGCAGGCGAGCGTCGCCGCAAGGCAGGCCTCGAAGAACGGCTCGATCCGGCTGGCGGCCCTAAGCAGTCGGTCGCGCTCATCGACCCACAGATACATGAACTGCTCGATGGATGCGAGGTCGTGCAGGAAGAAGTGGATCGGCGCTGCCGCAATCGATCCCGCTGCGACGGCGATGCCACGATCACCGACGCGCTCATGGAATGCCCGGTAGCCGTGCGGTGTCGGGATGACCTCCATGTGTTCGAAGACCTCAGCCACCGCTTCGATGTCGTCAGCCGACTTGATCGGATACTCGAGCACATGGGCATCGCTCTCGCCGTTGCGGAGCATGGCGATGGATTGCTCCTGGACCGTTGTCACGGTTCCCACGCTAGTGTCGATCTCCGTTCTCATTAGGTCGCCGTCGCGTGTGAAGCGAAGGGGAAGGCCGCGCACCTCGACCCGATATGGGAAGTCCGGGTGGTTCTCGACGCCAAAGGCACGGAGCGCCCAGTCTCCATCCTCGATCGGCAGCGTGAAGTCGGCCCTGACGGCGTGGCAGGCCACGCCGAGGACGTTGGCCACTTGGGCCATGGTCAGGCCCTCGTATCCGGTGGGGAGGGTCCCCCGGGCTCGATTTGCGATGTACCAAAGATCCATGCGTGGGGCGAACGGAACGGGGCCCAGCGGTTGGCCGTCGATGACGCCGAGCATTCGTTCGCGATAGGTCGATCCCATTAAGACGATCCTCACTGATTGCCGACACACGTTCGGTCCTGAGGCTTCGGGGAGCTATGGCGCCGCCCCGATGGCGAACAACAGCCCTGCGGGCCGCGACTCCCATGACCGCGCGCCATTTCCCGAGGGCATCTGGTGCGTCAACCGGGAAGCCGGCGGCCCGGCACGTCTACGTCTATCTCCGTGATCGCCCAGCCGCACAGGCCCGAGACGTAGAGGCGGCGTCCGTCCGAACCGCCAAAGGCAATGTTGGTGGGGCTGTTGAGGTACTCCGCCGTCGGGTCGTCTAGGAAGACGTCGAGCGATCCGTCGGCGTGGAGCCGATAGATGCGATCGGGCCGCCAGCAGCCGATGTAGAGGCAACCTGCGTCGTCGAGCGCGATACCGTCCGGCACCGTTCCGGGCATACGCAGGAGTTCGCGCCGATCTCCGGTCCGGTCGCCGGCAAGCGCGTAGACGACGATGCCGGGAAGCCTCGATTCGACCAGGTAGAGGGTGTCTTCGGCCGCCGACAGGGCGATGCCGTTCGGGAACCGACCGCAGGAGTCGTCGACCAATGCGGCGGCGGCGTCCGGACCTATCCGGAAGAGGAAACCGTCGTCGGCGCCCCAGCCGGTACCCGAGTCCGAGATCCACACCGTGCCGTCCCTGGCCACGGCCGGGTAGTTGGGGGTAGCGAGGCGCCGGCCATCTACCGCCTCTACCACGACCTCCAGACGGCGGTCACGATCCATTCGAACGACCCGGCCGCCGGCGACGTCGCAGATCCAGCAACGACCGGCCTGATCGAACGCGATGCCCGCGATGAAGCCGCCCGGGTGCGCGACCGTCTCCACGGCGCCCGACGCGGGGTCGATGGCGAGGAGGTCGCCGGACTCGGTCCCGCACCAGACTCGGCCATCGAACCAGGCTACACATTCGGGGTGATCGATTCCGCCAGCCAGCGTCCTCAGCTCGCGGACGGAGTCCCTGACGGCCAGGACCGGAGCCGGGAAAAGGTCTGCCTGGATCGGGCGACGGTCGTCCATTGGAGTGCTCACAGCTCGTAGATCCGGGCCAGGATCCCGCCGTCGGCGACGATGTCCGTGCCGGTGACGAACGAGGCGTCGTCCGAGGCTAGGAAGACCGCGACCCTGGCGATCTCGTCGGTCGAGGCGATGCGCCTCATCGGGTACTCGTGCTCGACTCTTTTGCGAAACTCGGCCGGATTCGGATGGTCTTCGAAGTATTCCTGGTTGAGCTCGGTGTCCACGTCCCCGGGACAGATCGCATTACAGCGGATCCCCTTCTCGCCGTATGTGACCGCGACTGCCCGCGTCAGGCCCAGGATTCCGGCTTTCGTGGCTCCGTAGACCGGCAGGATCGGGTCGGCCACCCAGCCCAAGACGGAGGACAGGTTGACGATCGCTCCGGACCCGCGGGCGACCATGATCGGGATGACTTCACGACAGAAAAGGACCGGGCCGAGAAGGTTCGTATTCACGATATGGTGGAAGTCCTCGACCGTCACCTCGGTGACGGTGGCTCCCCGCTGGGCCGCCGCATTGTTGACCAGGATGTCGACCCGACCGTGGAATGCCTCGACGTCGCGCACGATTCTCCGGACATCGTCCTCGTTGGAGACGTCGCCGTGATGAAACCGCATGCGACCGCCGGCATCGACGACTTCTCGGGCGCTTGCCTCCCCACGCTCCTCGAGGAGGTCGACGCCCTCAACCAGCGCTCCCTCCGCGGCGAACTGCCGCGCAATGGCCCAGCCTATCCCGCGTGCAGTGCCCGTGACGATCGCGACTCTGGCGTCAAGCCGTCCCAACCCGGCCACTCCTCTCCACCCAACGTGGGATCGCGATCGATCCCGGAGGCCGAACGAAGCCTTCGAACGACGGGGCTCTGACTCAAGTTTCGAACATCGGACGAAGCTCGTTCCAACGCCGGGGCCGTGTTCGGAACCGCGTCGAGGCCGCGGCGTACTTGGTCCGACCCGAGCAAGGACGACAGCGCCCATTCATGATATATGATCAGGTGCCGCCGCGTTCGAGTTCGACGACTGATTGAGAAAGATTGGATCCCTTGTCTCGGGGAATCCTCAGCCGCTCCTTGACCAATCCTGGAAGTGCCTGGCCAGCCCCGGCGACCTAGGCCCAGTCGTCGGGCCTGGCGAGGCAGCCGACACCATATGGGTCGGTGGCGCTTGGTCAGAGCGCGATCGGGTAGCGCC
The DNA here is from genome assembly GCA_044449785.1 of Candidatus Limnocylindrales bacterium. GTDB lineage: Bacteria > Chloroflexota > Limnocylindria > Limnocylindrales > CSP1-4 > Fen-1039. The sequence continues at coordinate 1,187 of JBIOII010000143.1, read as the reverse complement.
CGTACCGTTGAACCGCCTCGGACATTGCCACGACGTTCTTGGCCTGACAGTACCCCGTGAGGCTGTTGCCGCTTGAAATGATGTATCCGCCGCCCGGGGCAACATCGCGGATCAGCCCGCGGACTTCGTCGTCGACGGTCTCCTCCGTCCCAAGGCTCAGCAGATTGATGTCGACGTTGCCTACGACGCACAGTCGATCGCCGTAGTCGCGTTTGACCGCGCGGATGTCCATGGCCCCCGGCTCCATCGGATGCGCCCCGGCAATGCCGACGCTGAGGAGATCGTCGAGGAATGGGCTGATGTTGCCATCGCTGTGGAGCAGCCACGGCAGCGTGATCTTCTTGGCAACCCGTCTGTAGCGAGGCAGCACGAGCTCGCGGAAGACCGCCGGCGAGAAGAAAGGTGCGGTCTTGAACGCGAAGTCGTCGGTCGACACGAAGACGTCGAAGCCGAGCCGGCACGCTCGATCCGCCACGACCTCGATCCAGTCGGTGTATATGTCAAGGAGCCGCTCTATGAGGACACGGTCGTCGTAGAGGGCAAGGCTGAAGCCCTCCAGACCGAGGCTCAGCATCGTGGAGAAGATCCCGATGCGCGTGTTGAACCAGGCGGAGAACTCATCCTTTTGGGCAGCGAACGCCTCGGCACTCTCGTAGAGTCGGTCGTCCAGCGGGTCAGGCAACCGCACGCGATCCAGGTCGGCGACTGTCCGGATGAGCCCCGCTCCGTAGTACAGGATCCCGTCCTGGCCCGGGTGTTTCTCGGCAAAGACGGGCGCCCGGAGAAGGAATGTGATGTTGTCGAGCTTCAGGCGACGCGCGACTGCCTTGGCTTCCTCGACGGTGTACTCGTTGCCCTCGAGGTCGACCGACTCGCTCAGCGGACTCCCCCAGCCCATGAGGCGCTCCGCGAACGGTCGGCTGACGTACTCCTCGCAGTAAGGCACACGATCGGGTTCTTCGCGACGCAGCGCTGCCAGGACACGCTCTCGTGAGTTCATCGTCGATCTCCAATCTAGACACGCAGCCTTGACGGACTCGAGATCTTGCGCATTCCACCGAATTCGCCACGTCAGTCCACGCTGAAACCGCCACGCCGTTCCGCTGGTTTTCGCCACCCCTCGGAGGCCGCGCCAGCGGCCGACGCGAAGCGTCAGCTCATCCCCTGATCCTCACCTCCTTCTCTTG
>JBIOII010000142.1:0-4283 GCA_044449785.1 Candidatus Limnocylindrales bacterium | reverse complement strand
GAAGATGAGATGACCGACGCCGAGATCATCGAGGCCTTCCGCGAGATCGCGATCCTCCCTCCCGACGAAGGCGAGGAGGAGGACGAGGAGGAGATGACCGACGAGGCGATCATCCACATCGTCCGGGGGTAGCTGGCCTCCGGCCTCATGGTCGGAGCGCGCCCTCGCCGCATCTGGTCAACGCGATCACCGTGCCCAACCCGCCGACGACCTCCGGCCGGTTCCGACGATGATCGTCGGCACCGATGCGGCGGGCCAGCCGTTCCCTCGTCGGACGGATCACCTCCGGGGTCAAGGACTAGTTAGGACCACGCTGGCGCGCGATCGGCTGAGCGTGACACAAGGGGGCCTCAGCCCAGGCTCCGCTCTGTCGGGTCCTCCTGTTCGTCCTCGTCGAAAGGGGTCCAGCAAGGCGCCGAGGTCTCGACCGTCGCCGTCGTCTGGGCCGGCTCCGATCCCGGCGACTGACAAGCAAACGGCACGACGGGCCGACCGGAGCCTGACATCGGGTTGACTTGCTCCGGCCCACGGAGCCGGGGCCGTCGGGCAGCTCGCTGACCAGCCCTACAGGTGCCTCGTCCGGGCGACCCACATGCTCCACGCATGGTTGGCGGCCGACAGAGCTTCGTCGGCGGCCGCCTTCAACTCGTCGTAGCGATCAAACCATGCTTGGTCGACCGCTGCGTCGGCCCTTCCCATGAATGGTCCGCCCTCAGGCCCGACTGCTAGCCCGCTGTACAGATGCTCCTGGACGGCCTTCCTCGCCGCTTCGAGGTTAGCCTCCAGTTCGAGGTTGGACTCCAGCAGCCGATCGATTCCGTCCATGCGTCACGCTCTCCCTTGCGGGGGCCGGTCCTCAGCGGATGCGAGGGAGCCTCGAGGCTAGCTTGCGCAGGATGCTGCGGCGCATGAGAGCCGGGGGCTGGGGCTGGTTCAGCAACCCCGTGACGATCTCCTGCTCCGGGCCGCTCAGGGCGAGATGGCCCGCCTCGCCATAGCCGCAGATCAGGCAGGATCTCGCGACGATGTTTGCATCGTCGAACGAGTCGGCCCCCTGGAAGAGGTGCGCGGTCCGGCGCTCATGGCGCGGAGGCATCCCGCTGAAGACGTCAGCCGCAGTCACCTGGGGTTCGCCGACACGCCGCTCACCGACCCGTCGCTCGGCGACGTCTTTGAGATCGAGCACGGCAACCATGTGGCACTCCATTCTTCCTCGGAGAGGCGTCGCCGTCGGCGTCCTGAGACTCGCTGCGGTCACGTTCGTCACGCCAGTCATGAGGGCCGCGCCGCAACGCTCAGTGTCGCCACCGATCGCCATGGCGTCATGACGATCCGTCATCGGCTCTGCCCGGCGAATGGACCGTGCACCGCGCGACCCGGTTCAGGTCGAGTCCGGATGCGGGGGGTGTAGGCTCACCGAGGACTCCTGACGCAGTGGACGCTATTCCCTCTCCGACCCCCCCTCGGAGCCGGACCTGCCGGCCCCGCGGCCGGGGTCCACAGCCTTGGGAGGGCGTCCGATCCGCTGCAGGACCCCGCCCGGCGGTCGCCCGTCATGCTCAGAGTCGGCCCCCCTTCGAGATCGAGCGGGCCGGCGCGGAGCCCCTGCTCCTCTCTTGACCCCTGCATGAGTCCTCCTAGACTCACGTTGGCCCCCGGCTCCCCGCCTGGCGGCCCTCGGGGGGTTGGGGGTCGCTCTGCCCGTCCGGGGGTCCTTCCGTGCTGGGCGCCACTCGGGCCATGGCCCCCGGATCGTCGCCGGAGCTGCTCCGTTCCGCTAGCTCCCTCTGGCGGGATAGGATGCGCACGGCGCGAACCGGGGGCCACTCCGTGCCACGACCAAACAGCACTTTCGCGCGCCGTGCGTTTCGCGAGGCGACCCAGCAACGGCCGGAACCGCAGGCTCGCGGCGCAAGCGACGCTGTATGGGAGGCGAGCGATGGTCTTGAGTGCTCTTGCTGACCCCAGTGTGTCCCCGACGCCGGAGTCCCTGGTTAGAACCCTGGTGGGCGCGACAGAACTGTGGGACCGGCTCACGGAACGCCTGACATCACAGCTGGGAGCCAAGGGCTCGTGGGAATGGGGCGGACCCAAGTACGGCTGGGAGCAGCGGTTCAAGCGGGCGGGCCGGCCATTCGCGACCCTGAGCCCCGAGCGGGGTGCCTTTACCGCTCTCGTGATCCTCGGTCGTGACGAGGCCGAGCGGGTCGCCCGTTTGCCGCTCCGCGAGCGAGCACGTGCCACGTTCGACAACGCGCGCCCGGACCACGACGGCAGATGGCTCTACCTGCGGGTTGAGACCGCGGGAGACGTCGCCGACGTCGAGGCCCTTCTTCTCGAGAAGTTGCCTCCGACCCTGCGGGCGCGGAGCCTCCCTGACCCCTAGTCTCGCGCCGGTGACGTCGCTGTCCGTCATCCACACGATGAACCCATCGTGTGGAGGTGTCGACGCTGGCGCGCGTCGTCCCCAGCTATCGATGGCCTCCCATCCGGAGTCACCGTCCGCGGTCCGTCGGCCTCCTCGACCTTGAGTCCGTGACCAAGGTCGCACTTGAGATGGCAGGGAGGTTACTGACGCGGGCCGCGAGGCGCGCCAGCATGGCCTCAGCAGGTCGACGGACCGAAGACCGGCCCTCGACAGCCCGGGCCACAGGCGCCCGGAAGGAGGCCAGGACCATGTTGAACGAGAAAACGATCGGGAGTTACGCCGAGGGGCAGAGCAGGCACCGTGTGCGGCGCGGCACACTCCGGGGTGGCTATGCGGCCGGCCAAGAGGAGAAGCCTCGGCTCGGCACGATCCAGCCGGTCGGCGACTTCGCGGCCGGAATGGAGAAGCATCCGACCGACCCCACCGCCCTGCGTGGTGACTTCGCTCGCGGTCAGCGCGAGAAGCCGCTCGACTAGCGCCAGGTCAATCGCTACGACTCATGACCGCCGGGCTGGAGACAGCCGGGCGGTCGTTCCCTCCTCCATCCGATGGGTTGACAGTCAGCGCCGCCCGCTGGCCTCCTGGCTCAGGCGCAGGGGATCGAGCAGCACGATGCGGTCGCGCGAGGTCTCGATCAGGCCGCGCTCGCGGAGCTCATGTGCTCTTGCTCGGCGCACTCGGCGACCGCTACGGACGCAAGGCGACGCTTGTGGCCGGCACCACGCTCGCGGTCCCGGCCGCGCTGCTCGCCGCGTTTGCGCCCACCGTGCAGATGCTCTTCCTGGCGCGCCTGATGGGCGGCCTGTCCGCGGCCATGACGCTTCCGACCGCGCTCGCCCTCGTCGCTGCGCTCTGGTCCGGGGAGACGCGCACGCGGTACATCAGGATCTGCGTGGTCACGTGCGGTGCCGCGGCCGCGCTCGGCCCCGCGGTTTCTGGGCTGCTGCTTGAGCACTTCGGCTGGAGTTCCGTGTTCCTTGTGACGGTGCCGCTCGCCGTCCTCGGCCTGGTGCTCGCGGTCCGGCTCGTCCCGAGCCACGTCGAAGGGGCCGACGCCGCCGACGACATCGGCGGGGGCCTGCCAGTCGTCTTGCTTTCGGCGCTCGCCCTGCTCGTATACGCGGACCTGATGGCGCTCGTCTGCCACGTGCACGTGATCGGCTAAGCGCCATAGGCGCGGCACGCGGAACTCACACCACTGCCCCGGTCTTCTGTTCCTCTGGCGCGCCCAGAGGGGTTGGGACGCGCGCGAACAGCAAGCGCGTGATTGGGGAAGTCGAGGAGTTCGTCGACGATCTCAGGGCCGCACGGAGCCCAGGAGCAGGCTTTCGGCACGCGGACATCTGGTCGGGGCGAGAGGACTTGAGGCCGAGGTAACAAGTGAGCCGGCACCACGGCTGCGGCTGAGTGTTACCTGACGTGCAGCGGCGGGATCGCGGTTGTCGCTTGTTACTCCGGCTCTGCTGTCCCCGCTAGAGGAAGATCTGGCGCGGCTCCCAGGCGAGCTCGACTGACGTCTGGTTCAGCCGCGACGGCGGAGTGATCGGGTCAAGCGGATGACCAGCCCGCGCACGCCTCGCACCCGCGGCTCTGGTGAAGTGGCAGGGCGCTGGAGCTCCGATGGCCCGTCGTAGTACTCGGCGCGCTCCAGATCGCGAATCTCTTGCTCGTCGAGCGCCGCCTGCTCAGCGGCCGCGTCCATGTGACCCGCGGCATCAGCGTCAGCTGGTGCAAGCGCGCGCAGAACCGCGTTGCCCGTGATCGCCGGATACGGACTCATCGACATCGCGCGATTCTACGTCCGTCGCATCCGCGCGCCCTGGGAACCAGCTCCCGACCACTCTGCCTTGGCTGG
>JBIOII010000141.1:0-4288 GCA_044449785.1 Candidatus Limnocylindrales bacterium | reverse complement strand
GGAGACACCTGATCGGTTACTGATGAGCCGGGACATGCGTGACAGTCCGCTGCATGTCGAAGTATCGGGTGACCGTCCTCAAGGTCGTCTCAGCGCAGCTGTCCGTCACCGCCGCGGCGGCCCAGTCCGGCATAAGCCGTGGCCACCTGCACCGGCTCCTTCGCCGGTACCGCGACGCCGGTATCGATGGCCTCGAACCGCGGTCGCGCCGGCCGCGCACCAGTCCCGGCCGGACGCCCGACGCGCTCCGCGATCGGATCACCGCACTGCGGGTCAACCTTGTCGCCCGAGGCCTCGACGCGGGGCCCGCGACGATCGCCTGGCACCTCGAGCGCGAGGGTCTGGCCGTGCCGTCGACCTCCACGGTCCGGCGCATCCTCGGAGCCGCCGGCCTCGTCACACCCGAGCCACGCAAACGCCCACGCAGCTCCTGGATCCGCTTCGAGGCCGCCGCGCCCAACGCGCTCTGGCAGTCCGACTTCACCCACTGGCGCCTCGCCGACGGCAGCGAGGTCGAGATCATCAGCTGGCTCGACGACCACTCCCGCTACCTGCTGGCCTGCACCGCCTTGCGGCGCGTCAGCGGCGACGACGTGGTGGCCACGTTCACCGCGGCGGGCGACGTCCACGGCTGGCCGGCGGCCACGCTCACCGACAACGGCGCGGTCTACACGTCGCGCTTCACGGGGGGACGCAACAGCTTCGAATATCTCCTTGCCTACCTGGGGATCCGCCAGAAGAACGGGGCACCGGCTCACCCGCAGACCCAGGGCAAGATCGAGCGCTTCCATCAGACCCTCAAGCGCTGGCTCGGGCAGCGGCCCGAAGCGAGGGACGTCGCAGAGCTCGGGGCACAGCTCGACGCGTTCCGTCTCGCCTACAACGAACATCGGCCGCATCGGGCGGTTGGCCGGACGACTCCCGGCGAGGCGTACCGGGCAACACCGAAGGCGAGCCCGTCAGACTCCGGCGGCCGGGGCCACTTCCGCCTCCGCTACGACGTCACCGACGGCAAGGGCGCCATGACGCTGCGCCGTGGCGGCCGACTCCATCACCTCAACGCCGGCGTCGCCCACGCCCGCCGTCGCGTCCTCGCCATCGTCGATGAGGAAGAGGTCACGATCGTCGCCCTCGACACGGGCGAGGTCCTCTCGAGCCACCGGATCGAGCCCGCCAAGGGCTACTGGCGCAATCAACGAAGAAACCCCGGCCGATGGCCGGGGTCCCAGGTCTCGAGCTAAGCGCAGGTGTCACCCATGTCGCGACTCATGTGTCACCGATGTCGCGCCCGACACTGGCGCGCCCGACAGGATTCGAACCTGCGACCTTCGGCTCCGGAGGCCGACGCTCTATCCGCTGAGCTACAGGCGCGCGGCGCAACCGCGGCCGGAGCCGCGATCGGGCGAGAATGATAACCTGGCGGGCCTCGGGACACGAGCGACTGTGGACGCCGAGCCCGCCCGGTCCGATCGGGGCGCAGGCGGCGAGCCGGCTGGCGGCGCGAGAGCTTCCGGCGGCGCAGAACGAGCGCGCAATCGCCGCTCGGCTCGCCTATCGTTGCGCTGAACCCGCGGCCAGCTCCGGGGGTCATGGTTGTTCCATGGTCCGAACGTCGGATAGTCGGCAACGGTCGCGGTGGACTACGGTGCGCCGCATGGAAGAGACGAACCGCATCTGCCCCTGGTGCTCGACACCGATCCCGGCGAGCGCCACTGCCTGCCCGAAGTGCGGCGCCCTGGTCGAAGGCGCAATCGCGAAAGACATCCCCGGTCTGACGGTCGTCGACCCGAAGGCAAAACTCGGTGGAGGACAGGGTCTGGTTCCGGATTCGGTCGATCCCAAGACCTGGTTCACGGCCGGCCACGATGAAGCGCCGGTGAACCCCGAGGCGATCCTGCCGCCGAGTGAGGCCGTCCGCCTCGAGATGCGCAAGATCGAGCTCGAGGCCCAGATCGAGAACGCCGGTTCCGAGCTGATGAACCCGACCGGCGGGGAGTCGATCGACGCAGGTCCTCCGTCCGAGGAGGCCATCGCGGCACACGAGGCAGGCTTGCTCGACAAGACCGGCCCAGCCGGCGAAACCGATCTCGGCGAGCTCGCGGCTCCGTGGGAGGACCCGGAGCTGGAGAAGCAGATGTCCCAGCTGAAGGACCCCGACCAGGACCCGAAGTAGCCCGACCTTCTCCGTCCATGGGGCATCTGGCTGCCGCGTCATGACCCGCTCGGTGACTTGACCCTTGGCTCCCGCACGAATAGCCTTCGGCCGATGCGACGCCGACTTGCTGCAATTCTCGTGCTGACGGCCACCATCTGGCTGCCGGCAGTCTCGACTGCGCCCCCGGTCATGGCGGGCACCGTCTGTACGGGCTGGACCAGCACCCGCATTCCGCCCACGACGATCCGCGTCTATCGGACGAGTGGCTCCAGCGCCGGCACGGTTCAGACGGTCGACTTCAACACCTACGTCAAGGTCGTCCTCGCCGCCGAATGGCCGCCAACCTGGCCGACCGCGACCCTGCAGTCGGGCGCGGTCGTGGTCAAGGAATACGCCTGGTACTACGCCATGCACTGGCGCGGTGGGTCCGGCACGGGCGGCTGTTTCGACGTCGTCGACAACAGCAACGACCAGATCTACTGGCCGGAAGGCAAGACGCCGACGGCCGGCGAGGCCGCGGCAGTGGATTCCACCTGGTACGAGTCGATGACCAAGGGTGGGTCGATCATCCTGACCGGCTACCGCACCGGTGCCGACGTGGCATGTGGATCGGACTCGGACGGCCTGCACTTGATGCAGTACAGCGCGCGAAACTGCGCAGCCAGCGGATTGACTGCCGACCAGATCCTCCAGACCTATTTCTCGCCCGGCCTCGCGATATGGAAGCCTGCGGTCGCGCCGGCGGCGGTCTTCGAGTCGCCAGGTTCTGGAGAGCCGCTCACAGCGGGATCGTCGGCGACCGCGGCATGGTCCGAGGAGCCGGCGGCCGGCACTACGGTCGTGGCCCGCAACATCGCCCTGCAGATGGCAGCCCCGATAAACGGCAGCTGCTCGGTAGATCGCTGGTTGCCCGCTTCCCCGCCCTGGACCTCGACCGGGGCGTCACCCCAGACGGTAGCGGACCTCAAGACAGGTTACTGCTACCGGTTCGTGGTCGGCCTTTCGGATTCCGCGGCGAGCACGACGTACGCGGCCTCGAGCACGATGATGGTCGATCCGCTGGCGCCGGTGGCTACGTTCACAAACCCGGCCAACGGAACGATCGCCTCCATCACAGACCCTTCGGTCGCGGTCGCGTGGACGGAGACCTCGGCGCCGGGAACGTCTATCTACACGCGCGCGCTGACCACCGAATATGCGGCCGAGCCCGTGCCGGGTAGCTGTGCCGGCGCTCTCTGGCTCCCCGGAAACACCACGTACCTCGTCTCGGGCAACGTGGTCGGCGGCCTGGCGCGTTACTACTGCTACCGCTGGCGCTTGACTCTGACCGATACGACTGGGCGTTCGGGGACGTGGCTGTCCGGCGCGGTGATCGAGCCCGCGTCCTGACCCTGTGTCGGCCACTACTGGCCGGAGGGCGTACGATTGCCCTGCCAGATGTCGAGGGGCAGCGAATCCTCGCCGAGCTCGAGGTGTCGAGATGAGCATGAACGATCAGGCCGGGCAGGGCGAAGAGCCGGCGGGCGAGCCGGTCGGCGGCGGGAGCCCCCGACGCGAGCAGGTGGAGAAGGCCCGCGAGTTGGGCGAGCGCTGGCTCGGGCAGCTCCAGGAGATGATCGAAGGCGCGGGCAAGACGGCCGGGCCGATCCTGCGGGACGTCGCCGCAAAGGCAGCGGAGCTGGCAGCCATCGCAGCCGAGAACGCCGGTCCCGTGGCTCACAAGGCTGCAAACGTGACCGAGCACGTCGGCGATCGGCTGGCGGCGCGGAGCAAGGATCTTGCCGCGGATCTGCGTCGAGCGGCCGAGGCTGCACGCGCCCAGGGCGCCGCAACCGAAGATGCGGGCGAGGAGCCCAAGCCGGACGACGCCCCGAAGGCGTAGCCGCTAGATCCGAGTCACCCTGGCCCGGAATACCTCGGTTCCGTCGTCCCGTCGGAGCCGATACGCCGCGCCGCCGTCGAGCGGCCACGTGGCCCCGACGAGGGTGTCGTTGCGTTCGGCCGGCGCCAGAAAGTCGATCTCGTAGCGCCTGGGAGTGGCTTCGAGAAGGGCGCCGTGCCCGGCATCGTCGAGCGCCTCTTCGAGGTAGTCGATGTAGACGCTGTTGTTGACGTGGTCGAGCGGGTCGAGGT
>JBIOII010000140.1:0-4296 GCA_044449785.1 Candidatus Limnocylindrales bacterium | reverse complement strand
TACTGAAGCCTGCCCAAGGCCCGGGAATAGGAAAGACAGCAGCGCGGCCGCAAATGGAGTCATAGGCAACTCACACGCTCGGGCCACGATGGTACGGCAATTCCAGCCTTGAGGGCCTCCGTCGAGCGTATGGCCGACGGTCCAAGGCGAGTTCCACCGGACCCCCTCAAGCTCGACGGCAAACGGGCCCAGGCGAAGGGCTGCGTCAGCGCAGCACGATCGGGCGATAGGGTCGAGTCAGAGGCCATCAACCTCGCACCACAACCCGGCCCGTCCTGTCAGAGGTCCTACTCCTCTGGCCCCGACCATTCACCGGCGAACGAAACTCGACCGGCAGCCCCGCCGCCCCGCCGCCCTGCTGTTTGACCCGATGGACCTTCTTCCCATTGCGTTCCGGGTCAACGGTCCGAGACTGATAGTCCTGCCGACCGTCGCCGACCGGCTGCTGCGATCCCAAACAGGATTGATATGGCACGAAGAGGAAAGAAGTCACGACCCGCCTCCGGCCCTGAGTCGGATCCGGGAATGTCGGAAGCTCTCGCTGCGGCGGCTCCGTTGGTCGACGAGCCGGTTGAGTCGTTCGATGCCCTACGGCCCTCCTCGGCCGTCCAGCCGACGGCCGACGCCTACGCCGCGGCACGGGCTTCGGAGGCCGCCAGGCTGCTGGGACCGACCTGGGGCCCGCTGGCCGTGTCCAACCTCGAGCGGCCGCAGGAGGAGTCGCCGATCCCGACAGTCGAACCTCCGGCGGCGGGGGTCTCGCTCCAAGCGCTGCAGCGCATGGTCGCGACGGGAGCGCCGGAGCCCCTGCCCGAGACTCAAACGCGAAGACATCGGCGTTGGGCTATCGTCGTTGTCTTGGGACTGATCTTCGCCGCCGCTCTGGCGCTGGTCGGTACCGAGGTGGTGTCGGTGGCGGTAGGGCCGCAACCCGGCTACGGGATCGATGCAGCCGAACAGTCTGGCCACGCCTCCCCGTCCGTACCCTCGACCGCGACCAGCACCGCCCGCCCGACTTCCACGCCCACACAGGCTGCCACGAATAGGCCCACACAGGCTGCCACGAATAGGCCCACACAGGCTGCCACGAATAGGCCGATGCCGCGGCCGACGCCCAAGCCCACGCCCAAGCCCTCTTCGACGCCCGCGCCGACGCCGACGCCGACGCCGACGCCGACGCCCACGCCCACCGCTACGCCCACGCCCACCGCTACGCCCACGCCCACCGCTACGCCCAAGCTCTTCGCGGCATGGGTTTCAATCGCAGCCCCGCCCGTGCCCCCGGTCTTCAAAGTCGGCACGCTACCAGGCGCCGTCTGCCAGATAACGAGGATCAGCCCGAGGGGCACGTCGCGGCAGTCGCCTCAGTTCACGGCGGATGGCACTGGCACCGCGGTGCTCGCAAACTGGAATGCCGTGAGCTGGAGCAGTGGTTCGTCGTACAAAGTGACCGCCACGTGCACGCAGGGCCCGAACTCGGCGTCGACTCCGCAAACAACGGTCACCATCCCGTAGCGGCCCCGCGGAGGCCAGGGGTCGGCTGAGACGGATCGATCCAGCCGTTGGCCACCTCGCCATCCTCGGAAGGTGGCATGGTGATCGCCCAACACCGGCGAGATGTCCGTGTCTTCCCAGACACCTCATTGCCGCGAACGGCGGAGAGGCCTCATGCGGTGAGGGCTCCGGACCACAACTCCTTCCCTCTCTGCCTGCAGCAGGCCGATTAGGTCCTCGAAGCGGGCCCAGAGCGTGGCGAAACCATCGACACTGCCGTAGGGCCTCATGGCAGCCAGCATCAGCACGTCCCGCGCTGCCTGACGAAACGGATAGCGATCCTCAGGCGCCAGAAACTCAAGCCTGGTTCCCTCGATTTCGCCTGTCCAGCCCGATGCGCTCACAGGAATCTCGAGCGCGCGGAGCTCACCCCGGAGCGCCTGACTCGCCTGGGTCGCGTCCTCCGCTACCTCGTCCGCAAGACTGAACACCGCACGCACGATGTCGGCCGACTCGCGACGCTTCACCTCGGCAACTGCGTCTTGAAGTGCATCCTCGCTCGCCACGTCTTTGGTCAGCTCGGCCAGGGCGCGCCAATCTTCAACGCTCATGCGCAGGAGGCGACCGAGGACCCATTTGACTTGCTCCGAGTTTGGGCCCCAGTTGTCTGCCATCCGTCACCTGCCTCCCGAGCGACAAGTGGATGATCGGCCCTCGTCCAGCGGACGCCACATCTGTCCCTCAAGGAGGATTCGACCGGGCCGCTCATCCTTAGGCCTCATGATGAGCGTCGTCTTGGCCGGTGTCGACGGAGAGCACTCGCGGTTGGCGTACAGAGGATCTATCGAGACATAGCAGCAGGTTCGGACTGTGCGTGACGGTGTGGCCGAGGAAATCCGGGCCGTCGTGACTCACGCGATCGTGTGAAGCAGCGGTGCGCGCAACCCTTTCGGATGCGGCTCGAGCGCGTGGTTCGGCTTGCGGTCATTGCTTTCGACCCCAACGTGCGGATGATCCACGCGCCCGTCGGGTGAGGCGAGCCAGGACAATGCGCTTGCGCTGACATCACGGCCGGCTAGCCCGCCGCGGGGCGCATGGCTCGGGCCTGGAGGCCCACTGGCTGCGTCACACCGTGCGCCCCGCGAGTGGCCACCTAACATGGCAGCCTCGATCGCAGGTGGGCACTCTGGATGACCACGTATTCACCCTAAGACGCCGCCGAACGGGCCGGGCTCGAACCCGACTACCTGGCTCGACTGATGGATCTGGGCATCGTCGCTCCGGAGGTGCCGGATCGCTTCTCGCCTGGCGACGTGCGCCGCGTGTCGATGGCCAGGTCGCTGGAGGATGCGGGTATTCCGCTGGACGGCGTGGCCGCCGCCATACGCAATGGCGCCCTCTCGCTCTCATTCCTCGACGGCCCAGCTTACGAGAGATTTGCCTCGCTGGCACCCGAGACATTTCAGCAGGTCAGCGACCGCACCGGGATCCCTCTCAATCTGCTGATGCTAATCCGCGAGGCGATCGGATCGGCTCAACCGTCGCCCGACAATCGGATGCGGGAGGACGAGATGGCGGTCGTGCCGTTCATCGAGCTGCAGGTCGCCGAGGGGTTCCGGCCTATCGCCATAGAGCGCCTGCTTCGCGTCCAGGGCGAATGCACCCGCCGGATCGCCGAGCAGGAGGGCGCGTGGTGGTACTCCGAGGTGGTCGCGCCGGCGATGGCCGCCGGAAAAGGCTCGGAGGCCATCGGCGACGCCGAACTGGCCAGCCGCAATGCCCCGCTTTCCGAGGCGGCCGTCCTCGCCATGTACCACGCCCAGCAGGCTCATGTCTGGACCGCCACCCTCATCGAAGGCTTCGAAGTGCTGATGGCCAAAGCTGGGCTGCATAGCCGCCTCGAGCGGCCGCCAGCGATCTGCTTTCTCGATATAAGCGGCTATACACGCCTAACCCAGGAACGTGGCGACGACGCGGCCGCAGACCTGGCGGCGACTCTAGCCAGGCTCGTGCAGAGCAGCTCGGTGCAGCACGGCGGCAAGCCGATCAAGTGGCTGGGCGACGGCGTGATGTTCTTCTTCCGTGATCCAGGCCCCGGCGTACGGGCGGCACTCGAGATGGTGGACGGGCTGGCTGTGGCCGGGCTGCCGCCGGCCCACGTCGGCCTGCATGCGGGGCCCGTCTTGTTCCAGGAGGGCGACTACTTCGGACAGACCGTGAATCTCACCGCGCGTATCGCCGAATATGCGCGGCCCGGCGAGGTGCTGGTCAGCCAGGCAGTCGCCGACGCCTCGAAAGAGGTGGGGATCGCTTTCGCGGACATTGGCTCGGTTGAGCTCAAGGGCGTGGCCGGAACGACGCACGTGCTGCGGGCCCATACTGCCTGAGCTCTCCACACGAACGGCCCGACCTGACCGGGTCGGCCTGGTTGTAGCAGCCCGCGACGCCGGCGGCGACGGCGGCAAGGAATGCCGTGCCGGCCAGGGGGCCCGGAGTTGGCGACGAGAGCGACGATAGCGGCGCCCCAGCGGGTGAAGTCCTCTTGTCTGGCTCGTTCATCCTCTCGTCCCTCTGTTCCCCTCCGAACGTGCTAATGACCACCCTGCGTTGACCAAGGTAATCGATGTCGGACACGGGCGGAGGTCTACAGACAGTCACCATTTGGTCATAGGATCGGAACGTGCTCGCCGGGGCTGCCCTGCCAGCAGAAGGAGGAGATGTGAGCCGGTTCGTCGATCTCAGCCACGTCATCGAGGCCGGCATGACCACCTACCCGGGGCTGCCCAGTCCGGTTATCTCGGT
>JBIOII010000139.1:0-4297 GCA_044449785.1 Candidatus Limnocylindrales bacterium | reverse complement strand
GGTTTGGCGCAATCGACACGAAGCCATCCGTGCGGCGGGTCACGCCGACGACGGCGACACCGACCCCGATGCGCGCGTCACCCAGTGGCGGCCACGCGGGCACGAGCCGGACAAGCTCCGCGAGATCGGCCACGGTCGCGTCAACCTCGAGGCGGTCGCGGGGCCGATCGACTCGCTGCAGGTGGCGGACGGTGCCACCCAGCCCGACCACGGCTACGGCTAGGGAATCGACGGCGATCTCGAGCGCAAGTACGGCGGCAGCCTCGAGGTTCGGGCGCACGACTACAGACGGGCGTCCGGGCGCGCCATGCGACGAGGCGCGCTCCTCGAACACGAACTCGCTCCGAGACAGCTCGCTGACGAGCCCCCGGATCCCGGTCCGCGTCAGACCCGTGTCGGCGCCGAGCTCGGACCGGGACAGAGGCCCCGAGACGTGGAGCTCGCGCACAATCGCGCTCAGGTTCGCCCGTCGAACTGTCTCGCTGCGCTGGCCGATGAGATCACCACGCACCGCAGGTTTGTGACCCCCTCTTCCTTTGGGATGTTTGTGATACCATCTAACAAATGTGTGCCACCGTCAAGCTGATCTACTAGGGAGGTCGCCCGGCACCGGACGTGCCTGGTCGGCCCTCGCAAGCTCAGCTCACATAACCCGTTCGCGGAGGCGAGGTGTTCTCTCCGCACGGCCGCGTGGGACGTCCCAGAGGGAAGAAATGGCAGAATACAGTCTCGAGCCAGTAGCAGTCCCGCCGGTCAACACGAAATACCGGACCATCAAGACCAAGATCCCGGTGCCGGAGTCGGTGCCGATTCTGGATAGTCTGCTCGAGACCGAGCCGCGCTCGATGCTTGGGCAACCGCCGGTCATCTGGCACACGGCTGAGGGTTTCATCATCGGCGATCGCTGGGGCAATCGCTGGATAGACTGGTCGAGTTGCGTGCTGGTGGCGAACGTCGGCCATGGGCGCCCCGAGATCAAGGAGGCGCTGATGCAGGTCATTGACCAGGGCTTGCTCTCGACTTATGTGTTTGTGCACGAGCGGAGGGCGGAGCTGGCGAAGATGCTGACCGCGCTCGCGCCCGATCCCGGCAACTATCGGGTGTTTCTGCTCAGCACTGGCAGTGAGGCGATCGAGAACTGCATCAAACTCGCCAAGACGTATGGTCTGAAACAGCACGGCCCGGCGAAGAAGTACATCGTAAGCTTCGGCAATGCGTTCCACGGCCGCACGATGGGTGCCCAGCTCGCCGGTGGCATGGAGCATCAGAAGACGTGGATGGTGGACCGCGACCCGAGTTTCATTCAGGTTCCGTTCCCCGACGGGTTCGAGACGGAGAACACTTCGTTCGATCTCTTCCTAGAGGCGCTGGCGGCGCGCAAGGTCACCGGGCCGGATGTCGCCGGTGTGATTGTCGAAAGCTACGAGGGAGTGGGCCCGTTCTTTATGCCCGTCGGATACGCGCAGAAGCTCGCCGGATTCTGTCGGCAGCACGACATCGTGTTGTGCATGGACGAGGTGCAGGCCGGGTTCGGTCGCACCGGGGAGATGTTCTGCTACGAGCACTATGGGATTACGCCGGACCTAGTCGCGTGCGGCAAGGGAATCTCGTCGTCCCTCCCTATCTCGGCAGTGATCGGGCGCGCGGACATCATGGACCTCTACCCCCCGGGCTCGATGACCTCGACGCATTCAGCCTCCCCACTGCCGGTGGCGGCGGCGATTGCGAATCTCAAGGTGCTGATACGCGACAACCTGGTCGCGAACTCGGCGGCGATGGGGGAGGTGCTGATCCCTGAGCTGAGGCGGATTCGGGAGAGGTATGCAAACCGCCTTAGCCCGGTATTCGGCAAGGGGCTGGTCGCGGGTATTCTCGTCGTCAAGCCGGGAACGAAGGAACCGGACCCCGCCGCAGCGCTGGCAATCAACGTCTCCTGCATGCAAAAGGGGTTGCTGATGTTCTCCCCGGTTGGGACGGGCGGACACTGTCTGAAGATCGCGCCGCCGCTCAGCATCACCGAAGAGGCGGTCCGGGAATCCCTGCAAGTCTTCGGGCAAGCGGTGGACGAGGTGCTCGCCGGATCCGCCTGAGCGCAAGCGGCCCTGCTACGCTGCGGAACGCCTCATGACGACGGGAGCTGGCGTCCGCGGATCGGCTCTTCGCCGAATTCGAGTTCGCCTTCCCGCACTGGGAGGTCGTCAAGGATCTCGTCGATGAGGCGATCGACCTGACCCTCAACTACCGGTAGAGCGGGCACCCATAGACGATCTCCCCTCGTTCAACCTGGGCGGCCGGGGTGCGGCCATCTTCGGCGATCAGCGGCTCTTCCACTTATCGAAGCCACCCGTCCGAGATGTACAAGCGGCCCGGCGAGCACTCCCCGATGCGGATTTCGCGGGTTTTGGCCCACCTGTTTCACTCGATTTGGCCCAGCGATTTCACAGGTTTTGGCCCACCCGGAGAAGCTGCTGCTGACGGCCGCGTGAGGCTCATCGCATCGGCCACTCTGGCCTCGACCAAGGAAGCTGTCGAGGAGAAGAGCCGGTGCCCCGTCCCCGTGCCGCTATGCGCAAGATCAGAGACGTGCTGCGGCTCCGTCATGCCGAGCATCTGAGCACAAGAGCCATTGCGGCCGCGACGCGGCTGCCCAGAACGACCGTTCGCCACTATCTGGATCGGGCAGCCGAGGCCGGTCTAGCCTGGCCGCTGCCGGCCGATCTGGATGATCGCGAGCTCGAAGAGCGTCTCTTCGGCCGTGCGGCTCCGGCGCCGCTCTCGAGCGCTCGGCCAGTGCCCGACTGGGAGATGGTCCACCGGGAGATGCGCCGGCCCCACGTCACGCTCCAGCTGCTCTGGACCGAATACCGCGAGCGCTGCCCGGACGGCTATGGCTATACCTGGTTCACCGAGACCTACGCGACCTTCCGAGTCCATCTCGACGTCGTCATGCGCCAGGAGCACCGCGCCGGCGAGAAGCTGTTCATCGACTTCGCCGGCTCGACCATTCCGATCGTCGACCGTGCGACGGGCGTGATCAGCCGGGCAGAGCTGTTCGTCGCCGTATTGGGAGCCAGCAGCTACACGTATGCCGAAGCGCTGCCCAGCCAGAGATTGCCGCACTGGGTGGCGGCGCACGTCCATTGCTTCGAATTCATGGGCGGGGTCCCGGCCCTCTTGATTCCGGACAACCTCCACTCGGCGGTGACCAAAGCCAACCGCTACGAGGCCGATCTCAATCGCACATACGAGGACCTCGCGGACCATTACGGCTGTGCCGTCATCCCGGCTCGGCCCCGAAAGCCAAAGGACAAGGCGAAGGCCGAATCCGGCGTCCAGGTGGCCCAGCGCTGGATCCTTGCGGCCCTCCGCAACCGGACCTTCTACTCGCTCGCAGAGGCGAACGCCGCGATCGCCGAACGACTCGACTGGCTCAACCGGCGTCCGTTCCGCAAGCTCGACGGCTGCCGGGCGAGCCTGTTCGAGACCCTCGATCGGCCAGCTCTCCGGCCACTTCCCGAGCGTCCGTTCGAGTCCGGCGTATGGCGCAAAGGCCAGGTCAACATCGACTACCACGTCGAGGTCGACCGCCACTACTACAGCGTGCCCTATCAGCTCGTGCGCCAGACGGCCGACATCCGGATCAGCGCGTCGACCGTCGAGTTCTTCGTCCGGGGCCGCCGGGTGGCGAGCCACGTCCGATCCTTCGAGAGATACAAGGCGACGACGCTGCCTGAGCACATGCCCGAGGCGCACCGCCGCCATCTCGAATGGACGCCCGGACGCATGATCAGCTGGGCGTCTGAGACCGGGCCGTCGGCTGGGCGTCTGGTGAGCGAGCTCATGGCTCGAAAACCGCATCCCGAGCAGGGCTATCGCAGCTGTCTTGGGATCATCCGCCTCGGCCGTCGCTATGGATCCGAGCGCCTCGAGGCCGCCTGCGCGAGAGCCCTGGTCATCGACGCCCCGACGTATCGGAGCGTGGAGTCGATCCTGCGGCACAACCTCGATGGCAAGCCCTTGCCCGAACCCTCGCCAACACTCCGCCTTCCCCGCCGAGAGCACGCCAACGTCCGCGGCCCCGCCTACTACGAATGAGAGGAGAACTCCCTGTGCTCAGCAACCCCACGCTCGACCGCCTCTACGCACTCAACCTCGCCGGCATGGCCCACGCGTTTGCCGAGCAGCGCGAGCAACCGACCACATATGGGCCTCTCGCGTTCGAGGACCGCTTCGGCCTCCTGGTCGACCGCGAGGTGACCGAGCGCGAGAACCGGCGTCTGGAGCGCTACCTCCGCGC
>JBIOII010000138.1:0-4336 GCA_044449785.1 Candidatus Limnocylindrales bacterium | reverse complement strand
TAACGATCGCCGGCCAGCGAGTCGACGCGGCCCAGGCGTTGGACCACGTCTCGGAGATCCAGGAGGCCGCGGGCCGGCTGCCCGAAGCCGCCGACACGCTGCGGCGCGCCTTGGAGCTCGAAGAAGCACCCGAACGAGCCCGGCGCCAGCGCGGGCTCCTGCGTGACATAAGGCTTTCCGCCGGCGACCGGGCTGCCGAGCAGCTTCTGGCGCGAGCGCTTCGACTGCGGGACGAGCCCGCGGAAGCCGTCGAGCCGGTGCGGGCGAGCTACGGATCGACCCCCTTCCAGCCGGGAATGGCTGCAGCCTCGGCATCGCCGGTGGGTGCCGCCCAGGCCGACCTCGGCGACGGCCCGAAGCCGGCGCAGCTCGACCTCGACGACCGCATCGTCACGATCGGCCCAGCCAACGCCGCCACGAAGGCTGCCGCCGAAGCAGACTGGCCGGCCGCGGACCTGGCGCGCACTATTGCGGCACCCGAACCGGTAGTCGCCGACGCGGAACCGTCCGAGCCGGTTCCCGTGGCGGTCGGGGTGATGGAGGGCGCCTTCGATACCGCGGCACTCGCCGGACCGGTGGGAGAGAGCGAGCATCAACCTACTGGCGATGAGCTGCTCGCCGCGGCCGAAGCGGCCGACGAGGCCGGCGACAACACCGCGCTGCGATCGCTGCTGCTCTGGACTGCTCGAGCCTACGCTCGGGAAGGGCGCTTCGAGGCCGGACTGGACGCGACTCATCGAATTCTGCAGAGCGCGCCCGGCGACGTCGATGCCCATCTGGTCCTGGTCGAGCTGTATGTAGCCCGCGACTGGAACGCGCTCGCGGCCGAGAAGCTCGTCCTGCTCGGCCGGCTCGCTGAATTGAACGGTGACGCAGAGACGCGCCAGCGCCTGTGCGCCGTGGCGAGCCGGGCGTTCCCGAACAACGAGCGCCTCGAGGCCCTCTGTTCCTGAGGGGCCGCTGAATCCGGCGACCCAACGGCGGGGTGCGCCCAACAGGACGTTTGCCGGCGCCGCGCGTCACAACCGAGCGAGCCTGGCGTCGTGGCTGAGCGGTTCCCGGCGGCTGGACAGGCCGCTTCGCGGTATAGACTTAGGTTTCGATGCCACTCATTCAGTCGGCGCTCGATAAGGTCAGCCCGAACGTCGTAGCGGACGTCGCGATCACGGCCCTCCTGATCTACTGGCTCTTCAGCCTGATCAGGGGAACGCGCGCGGTCCGTCTGGTAATCGGCGTATGCCTGCTGCTGCTCGTGTATGCGGCCGCGGTGACGTTCGACCTGAAGCTTCTGACCTTGATTCTCCAGACCGGTGCATACGTCGGTCTGTTTGCCCTGGTCGTCGTCTTCCAGCCGGAGCTTCGCCGGGCGCTCGACCGGATCGGCCGGCTCGGTTCCCTCGGCTGGTTGATCTCGCCGGCCGAGCAGTCGATTGCCGTCCATGTCGCGACTGAGGTCGCGAGCGCCGCCGAGCGTCTCTCGCACGAGGGGCACGGTGCCCTGATCGTCATGGAACGCGATACGGGCCTGCAGGAGATCGCGGAGAACGGCGTGATGCTCCACGCCGACATCTCGGCCGATCTGCTCGTGACTCTCTTCTCGCCAAAGACGCCGCTCCATGACGGCGCCGTCGTGATCCGCGGCGACCGCATTCTGGCCGCGGGGGCGGTGCTGCCTTCGGCGGAGACCACCATCCCGTTGGAGCGCTTCGGTACCCGCCACAAGGCGGCCCTCGGCATGACCGAGCAGACCGACGCCATCGTCGTCGTCGTCTCGGAGGAGAGCGGCCAGATCAGCCTGGTCGAGCGGGCGCGCATCGTCCGGAACCTCGATGAGCCCAAGCTCGCCCGTGCGCTCGCGGCGCTGCTGCGTCCCCAGACCGCCGGCGGGCTCTTTCACTCGGAGCGACTGCCCGCGCGCCGCGGGACGAGCGTGCGTGAGCTGGCCCGGCGCGCGAGATTCGGGGGCCTCGGCCGCCCTGCCTCTGCCACGCGCAAGAACGTCGAGGTGATCCACTCGACTCCCGAAAGCGATGCCTCTGGGCAGGAGAACGTGTCGTGAGGGTGCTGCGCTTCATCGTCCGGAACTGGGCGCTCAAGATCGGCGCCGTCGTGCTGGCCGTGATCCTGTACGTGGCGATGGTCGCCCTGCAGACGACTCAGCAGTGGCCCGGCCAGATCGCAATCGAAGTCGTGAACCAGCCGACCAACTCCTACATGACCAGCACGCTCCCGCAGGTGGACAACATCAAATACATCGCGGCGGGCGACGTGCCGATCTCGCAGTCGAGCTTCCGGGCCACCGTCGACCTGACCGATGCCAAGGTCAGCGATAGCGAGTTCACGCTGGTGAAGGTCCAGCTGGTCGCCGACGACCCGCGGGTCCAGATCATCGATTACCAGCCGCAGCAGATCAAAGTTACGCTCGACCCCATCGTCCACAGACAGGTCAACATCCAGGTCTCCACCGGCGCCGTGCCGTCCGGGCTACAACCGGGCACGCCAATCCTGAGCGCCCAATCGGTCGACGTATCGGGGGCGTCCTCGATCGTGAGCAAGGTGGCCTATGCGGAAGCTGCCGTCCGGATCGACGCCTCAGGGCTGGACGTGAACGAGGATGTCGACCTCGTCGCCCGCGACGCCTCCGGCGCCCCCGTCAACAACGTCACGTTCAATCCGCGGACCGTCCACGTCCAGATGCTCGTCGGCAGCCAGACCCGATCCGAGACCGTACCTGTAAGTCCGGCTATCACCGGATCACCTGCCGCCGGCTACTACATCACCTCGATCGACATCACGCCGCCGGCCGTCTCGGTGCGGGGCCAGGCCGACGCTCTGGCGCTTCTCAAGGGGACGGCCAACACGAAGCCCATATCGATCGCGGGTGCCACCGGTGACGTCTCGGTCAACGTGGACCTGGACCTCCCGTCCGGGGTGACCTCCGATACCACTGGGACTATCGCCATCGTGGTACACCTCCAGTCCCCGTCATCGACGCGGAGCGTTTCAGTAGGCATCGTCCCGATCGGGGCGCAATCCGATCGCATCTATACTCTGTCGACTCCCAGCGTGACCGTGACCATCGGCGGAGCCACGGCCGCGCTCAACGCCCTGGATACGTCGACCCTCGTCGCAAGCGTCCCGGTCGGGTCCCTCGGTTTAGGGACGCACACCGTCACGGTATCGATTACCACGCCGGCCGGGATCAAGGTCGTCGCCATCAGCCCGATCCAGATAACCGTAACCGTTGCGTCTGCGCCGTCACCCTCGCCGGTGGCGTCCCCAACCTAGGAGCAAGCTTGCCCCGACTCTTCGGCACGGATGGCATCCGCGGCACAGCTAATGTCGATCTGAAGCCAACACTGGCCTATTCCCTCGGCCGGGCCACCGCCCATCGCCTGGCGGGTCCAGGACGGCCGATCGTGGTCGGCCAGGATACGCGCCGGTCGGGTGACATGTTTGCGGCCGCTCTGGTGGCGGGCGCAACGAGCATGGGCGTCGACGTCCACCTCGTCGGCGTCGTCCCGACTCCCGCCCTGGCCTACATCACGGGTGCCGGCAAGTTCGCGGCCGGGATCATGGTTTCGGCGTCGCACAACCCGGCCCGCGACAACGGCCTGAAGGTCCTCGATCAACGCGGCCTGAAGCTGGATGAGGACGTCGAGGACGAGCTCGAGCAGCTGATCTGGACCGGGGAGGAGCTCCCAGGGGCGCCGGCCGACGCGCTCGGCCTGGCCATCCAGGACCGCGCCCTGTTCGACCTCTACGTGGACCACCGGCTCAAGCTGGCGTCGGCCATCTCGACGAAGCTGCACCTGGTGATCGACTGCGCCAACGGCTCCGGCGGTATCGCCGCCGGGCGGATCCTCGAAGCGACGGGCGCACGCGTCGACGTGCTGTTCAACGATCCGGACGGTAGCAATATCAACGACGGCTGCGGCGCTACCGCGCCCGGCGCACTGGCCCGGGAGGTCGCGGCCCGCGGCGCGGACGTCGGTTTCGCCCTGGACGGGGATGCGGACCGGCTGATCGCCGTCGATGCGGCCGGCGGCGTTGTGGACGGCGACGCTGTGCTGGGCGTCCTGGCACTCGACAGGCTGGCGCGAAACCGCCTGCCGAACGGTGGGCTCGTCGTTTCGATCCTCTCGAACGGCGGTCTCCAGAAGACGGTCGAGGAAGCGGGCGGGCAGGTCATCCGGACCCCGGTGGGCGACAAGTACATCCTCGAGGGGATGCTCGTGAGCGGGGCCGGTCTCGGCGGCGAGAAGAGCGGTCACGTGATCATCATGGAACACACCACCAGCGGCGACGGCGTGGTGACAGCTCTGGAGATCCTGGC
>JBIOII010000137.1:0-4364 GCA_044449785.1 Candidatus Limnocylindrales bacterium | reverse complement strand
GCCTGAGGCCGGACTACATAGCCGGGGCGGCCGTCGTCGCGCTGCTGGTCCTGGCGGGTCTCTCGACGGCCTTCTCGCCCGACCGGGTCACGAGCGCCACGATTCTGCTCCACGGAATCCTGGAGCCGGCCGCGATGGGCTTCATCCTGCTCGCGCTGCGTCCCAACGGACGCCAGCTGGCGCTCGCGCTCGCCGTCATGGCCATCTCGGTCTCCGTCGGAGGGCTGATCGACATGGTCCAGACGATCCCAGCGATGGGGACGCTCGATGCCATGCAAGCCAACAGGCTTCTCTTCTCTCGAATCGACTACTTCAACGTGGGCCTGTTCGGCGAGATGCTGGCCATGGCGATGCCCATTCTCCTGGCAGTTCTCGTGGCTCATCGCCGTGGCTACATCCGCCTCGAGCGGTGGGCCATCGCCCTGATCGTGGCCGCGATCCTGGTGGCTCTTGCCAGCCTCTTCCTGACCTTCTCGAAGAGCGCCTACCTGGCGACCTTCGGCGGCTGCCTCGTGCTGGTACTGCTGGTCATCCGCAGCTGGCGGCGCCGGGTTTCGCTCGTTCTCACGGTGACGCTGGCCTCGGCTGTGGTCATACCGTGGCCGGCTTTCTTCCTTCAGGTCGCACCACCGCTCGAGCAGGCGTATCGGAACGCGATGGTGTCGCTCATGGGCGAGAGCCGGTACGACTCCTGGAACCCATCGACGAGCTCCGGCACCGGCTCGCTGCTGGAGCGCTGGTACGCGACCCGAGCCGCGCTGGAGATGGCCGTCGATCACCCGATCCTGGGGATCGGCCTCGACCAGTTCAAGACGCAGTACGTGCCCGGCCGATACAAGCCGCCCGAAGCCAAGCTGGACCTCGACTGGGCCCACTCGATGCTGCCCGAGGTAGCCGCCGAGCTTGGTCTGCCTGCGCTCGTCCTGGAAATACTCATCTACGCCGCCGCGTTCCTGGCCCTGTGGCGCGTCTATCGCGCCCCGCCCAACCCGCAGACGCGACTGATGGCGTGTGTCCTCCTGGCGGCGCTCGTCGCGTGGCAACTCGTCGGTACGGCGTTCGCCGGCGACATGTACCGGCCGTGGCGGAACATGTCCTCGGACTACGTGATGATGGCCGTACTGATGGCGGGCTCGTTTGCGCTGTACCGGCTGGTCCGTCGCGGCGCCGCGTAGGCTGGCCGGGCGCCGCGCTTGGCGCGGCGGGGCGAGGCGGAGCGCGGCGGGCGCGGTTCTCGCGCGACAGCAACACCAGTAATCGTAATTGTCGGCGGCCGGCTCGAGGCCGCTTGCCGGTCCTTTCCCGGTACTGCTTGCGAGCGTGAAGGCTGGACTGGTAGTCGATCGGCGTCCGCTATCGGGCCGATGCCGCGGGTCCCCCGCCACTCACGATTACCCAGGTCGATGTTGCGCGAAATCGAGCCCGACCTGGTCAGGGCAGCCGGCGATGGCCAAGCGGCGACACGGGTCAGGGCGGCGGGCAGAGCGGCGAGAGCGGCGGCGCCAGGCCCGAGGCCCGCCGGGCTCAGTGGCGGAACCAGAACGGCTTGTCGCCCCAGAGCGTGTGAATGATGTCCGCCGTCGGCGGCCCGGCGGTGTGGGGCACCACCGTGAACGGGGCCCGGGCAACGACCTGCGTAGTGGCGGTGGTCAGCCTGAGAGTGGTCGCGCCGACGAAGCCTATCGAGGCCTGGAGCTGGCGCGGCCCGAACACGTCGTCCCCCGACACGACCAGGAACTGGACCGCGAACGTCCCGTTGTCCGCGGCCGCGATCGGGTTCGGCGGCGTGTAAGGGATGCCGGTCGACCATTGCAGCAGAACCGGTTGCAGGCCTGGAAAGTTCACTCCTGTAACGGTCGTCACCGTGCCCGGCGGTCCCACGGACAGAGAGAGCGTGATCGTGGGCCCGCGGGGGACGAACGCGGTCAGCTGACCGCCCGTGCCAGGTCGGGTGGCCAATCCTGCGGCGGCCGCGGGCCCGCCCCCTTCCGCCCGGCCGAAAGACGGCCCGAAGGCGGATGCAAGGGCGAGGAGCCCCACCGCAGCCAGCCCGAGTCCTACTGGGCGGCCGCTCAAGGGACGGTGAAGCCGGTGTAGAAGACGGATGGGTTGCATGTCGTGGGTGGCGCGGACGCAAGCCCGGCTGTGCATGTCGCGGTGAAGGTCAGGGCGTCACCGCTCTTGAGGACCACGGGAGTCACGAAGTGGAAGTCGAGATCTCGGTAGTTCTCCATGGCGAGATCGGCGATAACGACGCCCTTGTGCGTCAGTTGCGCCGGCCCGCTCAGACCGTCGGGGTTCTCGAAGACCAGGTCGGTGACGTAGAAGACTTGGCCGGCGGGCACCGCCCCGGTCGCGCTGGACTTGGTATTTGCGGTCAGCCGGCCGTCGACCGGGGTTCCGGCGAACGGCGACAGCGGCGACGGGCTTGCGGTGGGCGCCGATGTCGGACCCGAGGTGGGGGCAACGGTGACCGTCGGCAGCGGCGCGGGCGTCGGCGTCACGGCCGGGACGGTGGCGCCGGACGGATGTGGCGTGTAGCCGGCGTCGGCGAGGGCCTGCTGGGCGCTGCTCTTGATGGTCGGTTGCAGCAGCCCGAACCACAGAAGGCCCGCGATCAGCAGAAGGGCCAGACAGGCCAGGAGTGCTTTGCCGAGCCAGCCGGGTAGAACCGCCTGCTGGACCATCGTCCCGTCGAGGACGATCGGAGCCCCGTCGGGGATGTCCACCTGGAGCTTGAACGGTCGGGTCTTGGGCTGTCCCCGCCAGAACGTCTTCCGCGGCGCCACCCGGACTCTCGCGAAGGCCGCGGTTCCGGGCTCGACGACCAGGCCCGGTGGAGTGGCCCCGATCTGGAGCAGATTGTCGGCATCGGCGCCCGCAACCGTCGCGTTGACGGCGGCATTGCCCCGATTGTCGATCGCCAGACCGTGGGTCGCGCTCCGGCTGCCGGTCGAAGTTCGGGGCAGCAGCTCGGCCGAGGTGTCGGCGAACTGGCCGATCGAGAGCGTCCCCTCTTCGACTGCGCTGCCGGCCGGGTCCTCCCGGGATGTGGCTCGCAGGCCGAAAACGAGGGTGCCCGCAGCCGTCGACGCCAGCCGCGGCGGAGCGAAGCTGACAACGACCTGACCTTCCGCGCCCGGGAAGAGCGAGAGAGTCGGCGGCTCGACCGTTGCCCACGATGCCGGGTCGCCAACGACATCGATCGTGAGCTGGTCGACTACCGTCCCGGTATTGCGGACGGTGACCTGGACGGTTGCAACCGCGCCCGGGACGACCGAGACGATATCGCTGGGAAGCTTGACGATGACTGCCACAGTGGTCCGAAGTCTCGCGGGCCACCTGGTGGAAAGGAAGGCGCCAAGGGGTGGAATAGGTTGCCCGAAGGGGCAAATATCGGCTGCTCGGAGCGCACGGTAGCTGCGCGTTAAGTCCTCGGAATCCGATCGGTTGCAGACTGTGCCGGTTCGGTCCAACTGGCGGAGGAGCTCGCAAGGTCAGGACCGGGAGGAATCTCGATGGCGTCCCAGCAGAAGATCTTCGTCTCGCTCGTCGGAGCTGATCCGCTGACCCGGGCGGGCATCGAAGCCCGGCTCGGACACAGACCCGACATCGTTCTCACCCCCGCGCCCACGCCCGACGGCGGTGTCACCGTCATCGTGGCCGACGAGGCGGACGCGGCCGCCATCCATGCCATCCGGACGGCCCCGATCTTCGGCGTGAGGCGAGTAATCCTGCTGGTCGGCCGGGTCGATGACACAGGTCTTCTCGCCGCCGTCGAGGCCGGGGTGAGTGGCATCGTCCGTCGCAATAGCGACGCGCCGATTCTCGAACTGGCGATCAGACAGGCGGCGGCGGGAGATGGGACGCTGCCCCCGGATCTGCTCGGGCGGCTCCTCGCCCAGGTCGGGCGGCTGCAGAGGCAGGTGCTCTCGCCTCGCGGGCTCACCCTCGGCGGCCTGACCGAGCGCGAGGTGGCGGTCCTCCGGTTGATCGCCGACGGCCACGACACCGCCGAGGTCGGTCGAGAGCTCTTCTTTTCCGAGCGCACGGTCAAGAACATCATCCACGACGTGACGACTCGGTTCGAGCTGCGGAACCGTGCCCACGCGGTGGCCTACGCGATCCGCGAGGGCCTCATCTAGAGTCGAGGCGGGCGACGCAGGTCGCGGCGGTTGGACTGTCGCCGGCCGCGCGGCCGGCTCCGATCGCTACCCGAAGAGTCCGCTGAGGATCCCGCCCAGACCCGGAATGCTGCCGGGGCTCGGCATACCGCCGCCCAAGCCGGGGATGCTGCCCATGCCCGGGATGCTCGGCATCCCGCCGCCCAAGCCGGGGATGCTGCCCATGCCCGGGATGCTCGG
>JBIOII010000136.1:0-4436 GCA_044449785.1 Candidatus Limnocylindrales bacterium | reverse complement strand
CGGTCGCCGTCTGGAGCGGGTGGGCGTATCTCACCAGGCCGGTGGCCGACCGCTATCAGGCGTTCAGCTATCCGGTCGTCTCCATGGCCAATCTGGCGGCCGGCGCGCCCGGTTCGGCGGTGATCCTGGACGACTACACGGCCATGGACATCCTCTTCATCGATTTCGATCAACCGCCGTCGATCATCGCGCCGGGGACGGCAATCCCGAATCCCAGCGCGTATCGAGAGATCCTGGCGCTCAGCCCGGCCGACCTTTCGAAATCGCTCGGGTCGGATCTCGGAGGAACAGCCAGGCCAGTCGCCTGGAGCCCCTCCGGAGCCCCGACGGTCTGGGCGGTTACACCGTCATGTCACCCCGACGTGCCCAGGACGGAGCGGCAACAGTGATCGCCCGGGGCCGTCTCTCGTGTGACACCGCCGTCCGAAGAGTCATCGGCATTCACCGGTACGGCCCAGCGCTCGCACAGATCACCGCTGCCGGCGCCGTGCTGCGGCTTGCCTTCATCGCCCGCCAGGCGATCGGATTGGACGAGAACTTCACCGCCGTCGTCGTCCACCAGCCCATCGCCCGGGTGCTCGACATCGTCGCGCACGACAGCGCGCCGCCGCTCTTCTACCTGCTGGAGCGCGGCGTCGTGGCCGGTGCCGACAAGCTCGGCCTCGCTTCGTTCGGGGGCCCGGGCGGGCCCGTGGCCCTGCGACTGATACCCGCCATCGCGGGCATCGTATCGATCCCGCTCATCGCCGCCCTCGGCAGGCGCGTGGCCGGCGATCGCGCCGGGCTGTGGGCCGGCCTGTTCGCGGCATTCGCGCCGACGACCGTGATGCTCTCCGACTTCGCGCGGATGTACAGCCTGGCCGCTGCCGCCACGCTGGCCGCTGCGCTCCTCCTGTGGCGCGCGGCCGCGGTCGCCGTCTGGAGCGACTACTTCTCGGTATTTGCGCTGGCCGGCATCTGCGCGGCGGCTCTCGTCTTCCGCCCACCGCGCCGGATCGCAGCAGTCGGGGTGGCCTCCACGGCCGTCGCGGTCGCCACTCTCGCGCCGTGGCTGATCGTCGCCTCGGCCCAGTTCCAGCACACCGGCCAGGGTTTCTGGGTCGCGCCCCTCAGCCCGTCCCTGATCGGCGGCACTCTCTCCCAGCTCTTCATGGGACCGCCGATCGACGCCAGGCTGCCGTTCAGCTCCGAGCTCGTGTTCCTGCAGGAAGTGGCGGTGGTGGCGGGCTCGGCCGCGCTCCTGGCCGCCGCCGGGTCGTGGCATCGTCTGGACGCCGAAGACAGGGGCGCCGCCGCCTTCTGTTTCGTGGCCGCGGGCGGGGTCGCTCTCCTGGCTGTGGTCAGCATCTGGCGGCCGATCCTGGACGGACGGTATGCCGGCGTCATGTGGCTGCCGCTCTTCGCCCTGGTGGGCGTCGGGCTGGCGGCGATACCGCGCCGTGCGGCCACCGTGCTCGTCACTGCCGTCGCGGTTCCGGCGCTCGCGCTCAGCGTCGTCCCGACCCATGCCGAAACGAGCTTCCTCGTTCCTGAGCTGGATGCCAGCGTCGGTCAGAACGACGCGGTCCTCTCGGCCTGGAGCAACTACCTCGTCCTGCTCGACGAAGCCGGGCCGACAGTCCAGTCCCGGCTCCACGTCCTGAGCTCAACGGGTCTGCCGTGGTTCGTCGGCACAGCCGCGTATCCGCCGGGCGCGATCGTGCACTCGGTGCCGGCGGACGTGATCGCTGGCGGCGGCCGGATCTTCTGGATCGCGGACCCTGGCATCGGGCTGCCGTCCGCTCCTCCGGGCTACCGCGTCCTCGAGAGCCGCTGCGTAAACCTGGCCTGCCTGACGATCTACGCTCCGCCGGGCGGCTGACGCCGCGCGAAGGGCCCGCTGCCCGGCGGGACGCCCGGCGTGGTCGGCAGTGTCGACGCGGCGACTCCATATAGTTCTACCCGTGGATCGCGAGGCCGCAGGCCAGCTGTAGGGAGAACAGACCGTGACGCAGGAATTCTTCTCTGACGTGGCCGGGCGGATCCCGTTCGGCGGCCTCGAGTCGCGCGACCCGCTGACGTACAAGGTCTACGAGCCCGACCGACTCGTGCTCGGGAGGCGAATGGAGGACCACCTCCGGATCGCGGTCGCCATGTGGCACTCGTTCGCGTCGGGCGGTTCGGACATGTTCGGTTCCGGAACGTTCGACCGGCCGTGGCTCGAGGACGGAGTGGAACCGCTCGCCGCCGGCCGGGCGAAGCTCGACGCCGCGTTCGAGTTCTTCGCCAAGCTCGGGGTCCCGTTCTACTGCTTCCACGATCGCGACATCGCACCCGAGGGCCGGACCGCCGCCGAAACCGGAAGCAATCTCGCGGCGATGGTCGACTACGCCGGCGAACACATGGCCCGGACCGGCGTCCGCCTCCTATGGGGCACGGCCAACCTCTTCAGCCACCCGCGCTACGCCGCCGGCTCCGCCACGAATCCGGATCCCGAGGTCTTCGCCTTCGCCGCCGCCCAGGTGAAGCTCGCGCTCGAGGCGACCAAGCGGCTCGACGGCGCCAACTACGTGCTGTGGGGCGGCCGCGAAGGCTACGACACGCTGCTCAACACGGACCTCGCCCGCGAGGAGACCCAACTCGCCCGGTTCCTGGGCCTGGTCGCCGACCACAAGCACCGCATCGGCTTTCAGGGCACGCTCCTGATCGAGCCCAAGCCGCACGAACCAACCAAGCACCAGTACGACCACGACGCGGCGGTGGTCCACGGCTTCCTGGTCCGCCACGACCTTGCCGGCGAGTACCGGCTGAACATCGAGGCCAACCACGCCACGCTCTCGGGCCACAGCTTCCACCACGAGATCGCCTACGCGGTCGCCAACGGCATCCTGGGCAGCATCGACGCCAATCGCGGCGACTACCAGAACGGCTGGGATACGGACCAGTTCCCCAACTCGGTCGACGAGCTCGCCCTGGCGATGTACGAGATCGTCCGGGACGGCGGCCTGACGACCGGCGGCTTCAACTTCGACGCCAAGCTGCGGCGCCAGAGCCTGGCCCGAACCGATCTGTTCCACGGCCATATCGGCGGCATCGACACGCTGGCTCGGGCGCTTCTCGCAGCCGCGGCGCTGGTCGAGGACGGGGCGCTCGAGAAGATGCGCGAGGAGCGCTACGCCGGATGGGCCGGCTCGCTCGGGAGGTCGATCCTGACGGGCGGCGTCACGCTCGAGGATCTCGAGCGCCGGGTTACGGCCGGGCAGATCGACCCGAAACCGGTCTCGGGCCGGCAGGAGCTGCTCGAGAACCTGGTCAACCGGTAGATCTGGGCGGCGGATGGCCGGGTTGCGCCGGAGGCGCCGGCCGGGCGCTGACCGGCCGCGCAATCGCGCTCAGCCGGCGTCGACCTCCACGTTCGAAACGAACAAGTAGGCGGGACTAATCAGAACCGCGGTGCGCGCGGCGGTCGGGGTTCCTGCCGGCGCGGTCGCCGGCGGCGGAGTGGAGCCGGCCGGGTTTACGGCGTTGGGAGGGGTCGAGCGGGCTGCGCTGAAGGCCACCACCGACCCCACTCCCACCGCGAGAAGCAGCAACGAGGCCACGGCGACGGTCATGCTTAGACCGAACCGGAACCGCTTGCGCGCCGGGCTCATGGCAGCGATCGCACGGGCGACGCAGCTCTTGCATGTCCGCCACGACCGGTTCCAGCAGCGCGGGCAGACGAACCGGCGGCATTCGTGGCAGAAGCGGAACCGCGCGGTGAACACCTCGTGCTCGTGCTCTTCGGCGCGGGCGATCAGCTCGGCCCGAACCTCGGCCAGCGTGGATCGGTCGTCGCCGTGCGGCCGTGCGGCCCTACCCAGGCTCAGAAGGCGGGCGTGCAACTCACCGACGCGGCCGAGACCGCGCTTGCTCGGCGCGAGCACGCTCTCGGTCTTGCATCGCTCGCACGCGAAGCTGACGTCGTCCGACCGATAGGTGGGCGCGGCGGTGGAAATCGAGGCGATCGGCTGCATGCGCACAGGTTCATGGCGCGGCCGCCGCCGATCAATGGCTCACTGGTCCCCGGAGCAACGCCCGAAGGGCCGGCGCGCGCACCGGGCCTATCCGGCTACATCACTTGACCTGTTCCGCGCCTGGCGCCTACGGGAACCCTATCGGCACGGAACTCGCTTCATCGGAGCCCCGTGTGATGAACAGCTGGACTGAGTGCGAGTCGCTGACCTGGAGCCACGAGCTCGTTGTGCCGTTATCTGCTCCGTCAAAGTACCAGTGGACGCCCACACCAGGCGGGAAGGTGCCCGCGTTGGTCCAGGAGCAGTGGATGTCGTACGGGTTGGCCCCACCGTTCGTCTCCGAGCACGAAATCGTCGGAACCGGCAGCGTCGGCACGGGGGTGGGCGGCGCCGTCGGCCTCGGCGTCGGGACCGGCGTCGGCCTCGGAGTCGGTGCAGGCG
>JBIOII010000135.1:0-4964 GCA_044449785.1 Candidatus Limnocylindrales bacterium | reverse complement strand
GAGAGCTCGTCGCGATGATCGCCGCGTTCACGGCTCAGTGGAACGAGGGCTCAACGCCTTTCCACTGGGTCAAGACGGCCGACCAGATCCTGGCCAAAGCGGTGCGCAAGCCCCGAGCGATGGGCGAATCGGGACACTAGTTCGAGTGGCGCGCAGGCCCGGCGCCGGAGCGAGGAGATGGTCGTCGACGATCCAAGTGCTCATCGTTCCAATCCTCGCATCAGGCCGGAACTGGCGCTATAGGGCTGGCCCTGACCCGCAGGCGGCGAGAATCCGGGCCTGCCCGGATGGGACGCCCGGTCTCGAGGGGTCGCCCCAGGGTTAACCCTGACTCGGACACGGCGAGGATCCTGGGCCTGCCCCGATGTCTCTCGCATTCGGCCGATCGATCGTGAAGGCGCACAAATCACTCAAAGGACACGATCGATGCGAGTGCTCCGCAACCTCTCCCGCCGCAGGCTCCGGACTAGCCTGACGATCCTCGGCATTGCCATTGGCATCTGGGCCCTGGTGGTGTTCGGCTCAATGGCCAATCGAATCAACGACATCGTCGGCAAGGGAAGCGCCTACTTCGGGAGCGGGGCCGTGGCAGTCTGGGGAGGCGGCGGAACCTCCCCAAAGAGCAATCCGATCGACATCGGGTTGGGGGACAAGATCGCGGCGCTCGATGGTGTGGCGGTCGTAGTCCCCGGGATTCAGATGAACGTCTCGGACGATGCCTCGATCTCGATGGGCCTGCCGCCGATGATCACCGGACAAGTGGCGGGCGCGGACCAGGGGCATATGAGCATGCCCCTGCGGGCAGCAGCGGGCCGGATGCTATCGGCCGCGGACGAAGGTTCGAACGTCGCCGTGCTCGGTTGTGATCTGGCCGCCCAGTACTCCAAGCGCGTCGGCGACAACATCACGCTCCGCGGTGAGGATTTCGTGATCGTCGGCGTCCTCGCGCCGACCTTGACCCAGCCCGACAACTCCGCCATGGTGCCGCTGGCCGCAGCGCAGCGGCTCTTCATGACGACCCTGCCGTCGCTCGTGAGGGCAAACCTGACTGCTGCCAGGGTTGTGACGGGCTTCCAGGTCTATCCGAAGCTGGGCGCCAGCTCGGACGCGATTGCTGCGGAAGTCAGGGCCCTCGACCCGGAACTCGGAACGATGAGCCCCAACGACTTCGACCGAGAGGCCGGCTCCTATGCGGCGATGCTCAACTCCGTCCTGATCGGCATCGGCTTGATCAGCCTCGTCGTCGGTGGGCTCTCGGTCGTCAACACGATGGCCATGTCAATCGCCGAGCGGACTCGGGAGATAGGCATCAAGCGGGCGATCGGCGCAAGCCGCGTCCGGATCGTGCGCGAGATCGTGGCCGAGTCTGCCCTGATCGGCTTCATCGGCGGCACGATCGGCCTGGCCGTCGGCGCCCTCGTCGTCACCCTCGCCAACGAGGCCGGCCGCTCCTCGGACACGATCCTGTTCGAACTGACCGCCGGCACAGCGATCGGGGCGGTGGCCTTCTCGACGTTCCTCGGCGCAGTCGCCGGTTTCGTGCCCGCGCTACACGCCGCGCGGCTGGATCCGGTCGCCGCCCTCCGCTACGAATGACCCCGCCTGGATCCCCACACGACGGAGACAGAAGAATGGCTGCAACCTCAACTTCAATCGCCACTCCCATCCTGGACGGCCGTAACCTGCGCAAGACCTACCGCCAGAGCAAGACCAGCACAGTGCAGGCGCTGGCCGGCGTGGATGTTCGCATCGAGGCGGGCGAGATGGTCGCAATCATGGGCCCGTCCGGTTCTGGCAAGAGCACTCTCATGCACATCCTCGGCCTGCTCCACTCACCGGACCTGGACTCGGCCCGCGCCCCGAGTCCGGACGGCCCGCGCCCCGAGTTGAGTTTCGGGGGCCGTGACATGGTGTCGCTCAATGAGAGTGAGCGGACTCGGATTCGGGCTCGTGAAATGGGCTTCGTCTTCCAGGACTTCAACCTTGTTCCGACATTGACGGCGTTTGAGAATGTCCTTCTCGCTTGCGACTACGCCGCCTCGGGCGGCCCTGGGGCGCGGGCGGCCGCACTCGAGGCGCTCGAGCTTGTTGGGCTGTCCGAACGCGCCAACCATCGGCCGTCCGAACTTTCGGGCGGCGAGCAGCAGCGGGTGGCGATTGCTCGAGCCCTGGTAAACAAGCCGTCGCTGGTGCTGGCCGACGAGCCGACGGGCAACCTCGACTCGGCCCGGACAGAGGAGATCCTGGAGCTGCTCCGGCGTCTCAATCGCGAGCACGGCCAGACCTTCGTTTTGGTCACTCACGACGCCGAAGTGGGGGAGGCCTGCGACCGCGTCGTGCGGATGCGAGACGGTCGTGTCTCCGGTGGTACCAGATGAGCACGATGGGGGCGTCATTGACGGCAGCGGCCTCGGCCACGCTGGTGTCGCGGAACGCGTGGCGACGCCGCCTGCCGCAGCGGCCTGCCTAGCGACGGCCTTGAGTGCGGTCGTAAGCATCGCTGTGGATCAGGATGCCTTCGGGCTTGAGCAGGCGCGCCTCCTGGCGGGTGATTTCGGCGCGAACCAGATCGTAGGCGGCGCCGTATGCGGAACGGAACTCGGGCGAGCCGAACAGCCTGCTCTCGTGGATCGCGTCGAAGGAGGCGCTCGGCAGGAAGTCGAGTGCACCGGGAACGCCTAGATCGACGTGGTGATGGTCGAATCGTTCGCGATCGAGGTCGCCGATGTCGAGGCCGACTGGGCGTCCACCAAAAGCGGTGAGTAGCCGGCACATCCAGGGCTCGAAGGCGACGGTGCGGCGACCTGTCGCGGGCGACAGACTGGAGTTCGATCCACAAGCGATATCGAGGATGGCCTGATCTCGGATCGCGGCGAGAGAGCCGTACGCGCGCATGAGCCGGCCGATGAACTCGGCCATGATCTCGCGCAGCATGGGCTCGTCAGCCAGCTTCGCGGCGAGCTCGTCGTTGGTGTCGAGATCGAGCAGGGCCTGCCGGAGCAGGGCCCGATCGGATTCGGTCCGACCAAGCCCAACCAGGCGGCCGATTGCATCAGTCATATGTGACGATTCTCTCGCAAAGCAGCGGCGGGGCCGAGCAACGCCCAACCCCGCCGCATGCGTCTTCCTGAGGCGACTAAGTCCGTCTGGCGGCGCCAGGTTCCGGCCGACCACCGTCCGTCGACCCCGGGTTCCAATTCGCGCCACCCGACGGGGCGGTGCCAGACCCTTGACCCCAGCTCGCGGCACCGGCGGCGCCGGGAGTGGCGCCGGAAGGAGCCTGACCCCACTCCGACCCGCCCGAAGAGCCGCCGGCCGATCCTGCGGCCGATTCGGTCGCCGGACCCCAGCCGGAGCGCAGCGGCACATTCTTGAGGAACAGGGTCGCGGCCAGCATCACGAGGCTGAAGCCGAGCACGACCACCATGCCTTCCCCGATCCCGACCGCGAGAGAGTGCTTGAGCGCGATGAAGATCTGGTCGAGCGTTCCCTGGGCAGCCGGTCCACCGTACTTGACGGCGTTCGCGACGACCTGGTCGTGGTAGGCCGGGTTGGTCAGGACCTGAGGATTCGTCGCGGCACTGAGTGCCGCTGCCGGCAGCTGCGAGGCTCCGGCCGGCAGGTGGCCGTTGATGTCACTGCTGATGCCGTTGGCCACGACCGAGCCGACGACCGCGATGCCGAGCGTCGCGCCCACCTGCTGGAAGTAGCGGGCGGTACCGGTGACGACGCCCATTTGCGTGTACGGGACCGCGTTCTGGACCGCGAGAGTCGGGATCGTGAAGAAGATGCCGAAGCCGAGGCCGGTGATGACCATGAACAGGGCGGCCTCGGTCAGCGAGGTCGACTGCGTCATCTGCGAGAGCAGGAATGTGCCCACGTTCATGACGACGGCCGCGCCGATGGCGAGCCGCTGGTACTTGCCCGACCGCGCGACGATGAAGCCGCTCATAGAGCCCGCGATGACGTTGGCGATGAGCAGTGGCGTGAGGACCGCGCCGGAGTTCGTCGCCGACTCGCCGAGCACACCCTGCAGGAACAGCGGCAGGTAGTAGGCGAGCGAGAGGATGACGGCGCCGACGCCGAGCGAGAGCACGGCGACCGAGCTGAACACCTGGTTGCGGAACAGACCGAGCGGCAGCAACGGGTCGGCCGCGAACCGCTCGCGGACGAGGAACGCCGCGACGAGCAAGATGCCGGCCGCCAGCCAGCCCACGACCTCGGTCGACGTCCAGGCGGAGCCCTGTCCGGCGAACGTCAGGCCGAGCAGGAGGCTGATGGTCGCGCCGGCTGCGAGGACCGCGCCCAAAAGGTCGATCCGCCGGATGGCGGCCCAGCCCGAGAACGTCGCGTTCCGCGGCGAGATGTTGGCCGGCAGGAACAGCACGATGCCCACGAGGGCGAAGAAGCCCACCGGCAGGTTCACATAGAAGACCGAGCGCCAGCTCAGGTTGTCGGTCAGGAAGCCGCCGAGAAACGGTCCGATGATGCTCGAGAGCGCGTACACGGCGCCGAAGAGGCCCTGCCAGCGAGCGCGCTCGAGGGGCGGGAAGATGTCGCCCACGACCGTGAATACGAGGGCGATCCCGACGCCGGCGCCGAGGCCCTGGAGCGCCCGGAAGGCGATCAGCTGCTCGATCGTCTGGGACAGGCCCGAGAGCGCCGAGCCAATCAGGAAGAGCGCGACACCGACGAGGAAGAAACCCTTGCGCCCATACAGGTCGGACAGCTTGCCGACGATCGGGATGACGGTCGCGGACGCGAGGATGTAGGCGGTCGCGACCCAGGTGTAGAGGGAGAAGCCGTTGAGGTCGCCGATGATCTTGGGCCTCGCCGTGCCGACGATTGTCTGGTCGAGCGCCTCGAGGAGGAGCGTGAGCATCAGCGCGCCGAGGACGCTGAAGAGGGCGAAGCCGTGAAGCTTGCGACCGCCTCCCGTGTCGGCGCCCCAGCCGGCCCCCGCG
>JBIOII010000134.1:0-4993 GCA_044449785.1 Candidatus Limnocylindrales bacterium | reverse complement strand
CCCTTTACCGATTTTCGGTAAGCTTTCGGGAGATTTGACGTATCAGAGTGGAGAGGACGTCTCGACCGCCGTGAACTCCAGCGACGGAGGCCGACCCCGTGGCCGATGCGGACCGCATGACTTGCCCGCACGGTATCCGCTCGACGATTCGCTCAGGCCAGGATTCTCTTGATGACCTGCCCGTGCACGTCCGTGAGGCGGAAGTCGCGGCCGGCGTGGTGGAAGGTCAGCTTCTCGTGGTCGAAGCCGAGCAGGTGGAGGATGGTCGCCTGAAGGTCGTGCACGTGCACCGGGTCCTCGGCGACGTGAAAGCCCAGCTCGTCGGTGGCCCCGTAGGTCAGCCCGGGTTTGATGCCGCCACCCGCCAGCCACATTGTGAACGCCGTGGGGTGGTGGTCTCGGCCCAGACTTCGCCCGAGCGCCTTGTTGGACTCGACCATCGGCGTCCGGCCGAATTCCCCACCCCAGATCACCAAGGTGTCGTCGAGCAGCCCGCGCTGCTTGAGGTCCGTGATCAGGGCCGCGCAGGCCTGATCGGTGGCGCCGCAGTTGGTCCGGAGGTTCCCGGCGACGTCCGTGTGGGCGTCCCAACCTTCGTGGTAGATGTTGACGAACCGCACGCCGCGCTCGATCATCCGCCGCGCCAGCAGGCAGGCCCGCGCGAACGAGGGCTTGTCGGGGTCGGCGCCGTACATCTTGAGGGTCGCCGGGTTCTCGCTCTTCAAGTCCATCAGTTGCGGGGCCGACGTTTGCAGTCGGAACGCCATCTCGTACGAGGCGATGCGGGTCGCGATCTCCGGGTCAGCCACCGTCTGGAGCCGCCGTTCGTTCAATGAGCCGATCAAGTCGAGCGAGTCGCGCTGGAGGCGGGCATCCCAGCCCGGC
Source organism: Candidatus Limnocylindrales bacterium (assembly GCA_044449785.1). Classification (GTDB taxonomy): domain Bacteria; phylum Chloroflexota; class Limnocylindria; order Limnocylindrales; family CSP1-4; genus Fen-1039. Next base: position 4,108 of record JBIOII010000134.1, on the reverse strand, counting down.
GGGCTCGAAACGTTGAGGATTGGGTCACCCTGGTTCCGCAGCCGGACGCCGGTGTAGATCGTCGGCAAGAAACCGCTTGACCAGTTCGCCGAGCCGCCGCTGATGCCGCTACCGGTCGACATCACGACGAAGGCGGGCAGGTCCTCGGCATCCGAGCCGAGACCGTAGACGACCCACGACCCGAGGCTGGGCCGGCCCGGCTGGGAGAAACCCGTGTTGAGGAAGATCTGGGCAGGGGCGTGGTTGAACTGGTCGGTGTGGACCGACTTGATGATGGCGATCTCATCGACGACCTGGGCCAGGTGCGGCAGCATCTCGGAGAGCTCGGCGCCGCACTGGCCGTACCTGGCGAACTTGAACCGCGGCCCCAGCACGGCCGCGTCGGAGCGGATGAACGCATACCGCTGGCCGCCGATGACCGAGGGGGGCAGTGGTTTGCCTTCGAGCCTGGTCAGCGCGGGCTTGGCGTCGAACAGGTCGAGCTGGCTGGGGGCGCCGGCCATGAACAGGTGGATGACCCGCCTGGCCTTGGGCGCGAAGTGCGGCGATCTCGGCGTCAGCGAATGGCGAGCGTCGCCGGGCGAGCCGAACGAGCTCGGCGTGAATGCGTCGGAGAGCAGGCCGGCCAGCGCGATCTTGCCGACGCCGATCCCGCACTCCCGGAAGAAATGGCGGCGGGCCACGGCCGCCGCTTGGAATTTGTCTTGAGTCATGGTTCAACCCTTGGTGACAGCCTCGTCGAGGTTAAGGATCGCTCGGGCCAGGACGGTCCAGGCCGCTCGCTCGCCGGCGTCGCGCTCACCGGGGCCGGCGATCGTGGCGGCGTCAAGCTCCTTGCGCTCGAACCGCGTTTTCTGCGATTGAAAGAATTGCACGAGCCGGGACAGCTCGTCCCGATCCGGGGGCCGGGTGAGGCAGCGGCGAAACAGGGCATCGGCCCGCTCCTCGATGGACCCGGTCCGCGCGGCCATCAACCGGCCCAGCGCCTGCGCGGCTTCCTGGAAAACCGGGTCGTTCAAGAGCGTGAGCGCCTGCAGCGGTGTATTGGAAACCTCGCGCCGGGCGACGCAGACCTCGCCGCTGGGCGCGTCGAAGGTTGTCGACATCGCGTACGGGGCGGTGCGTTTGCTGTAGGTGTACAACCCCCGGCGATATCGGTCGCCCCCCCGGCTGACCTTCCATTCGAGGCCGCCGTAGGTTCCCTCGGTCGTGACGCCGGGTGGCTGCGGCGGGAAGACGCTCGGGCCGCCGATCCGCTCCGAGAGCAGGCCGCTGGCGCGCAAGGCCGCGTCGCGGATCACCTCCGCCTCCAGGCGGACACGCGGGCCACGGGCCAGCAACCGGTTCTCCGGGTCCTTTGCCAGCAATCCCGGGGTCGCCCGCGACGTCTGCTGGTACGTCGCGCTCATGACGATCAGTTTGTGCATCCGCTTGATCGACCAACCCTGCCTGGCCAGCTCGAGGGCGAGCCAGTCGAGCAGCTCGGGGTGGCTGGGCGGCTCCCCTTGATAGCCGAAATCCGCCGCGGTGCGCACCAGGCCGCGGCCGAAGAGCGCGGCCCATTGGCGGTTCATGGTCACGCGCCCGGACAGCGGGTTGTCCGGCGACACGAGCCAGCGGGCGAGCGCCAGCCGGTTGGCGGGGACGTTCTTGGGCAAGTGGGGCAAGATCGAGAGCACCGCGGGCTCGACCCGCTCGGTGGGCTGGAGGTACTCGCCCCGGTTGTGGACGAAGGTCGGCCGCGGGTCCTCCGGCGGCCGCTCTTGCAGGACCAAGGCCGTGGGATACAACGGCATCTCTTTCCGGAGTTGTTCGATGGCCGCCCGTTCCTTGGCCAGCTCGAGCGCGACCATCAAGTAGTGCCGGCGGAGCCGCTCATTCTGTTCGGGGGTCCGCCCTCCCTCCGCGGTCAGCACGAGCTCCTCGATCTCGGCCGGAGTGTCTCGGGCTGCCACGGGGCGCGGGTCGGCCGTGGCCCAGATCCGAAACCGGCCCAGCCCGGCGGCGTGGTAGCGCTCGAAGAGTAAAGAGATCATCAGTTCACCGGTATCGTCCAGTGGTGTGGCGAGTCGAAAGACGGCCCAATGCGCCCGCCCCTGGCCGCCGCCCAACGACCAGCCGGTCTGCGGGTCTCCGTCGATCGCCGCCGCGGCGGCCATTCGGTTCGGGAAGCTGGAGGTTGCTTCCTTCAGTGGTACCGCCTTGCCGCCCGCCGTTACACTCAGCTCGCTCAGGAAGAAGTCGCCGGCCGGCCCCTCGTAGTAGACCCGGCCCGGGCCGCCATTGGGCAGCCGATCGTCGGGGATGGCCTCGAGCCGGATCGCGGTGATCCGCCTCGGGCGCGTGACGAATCGCAGTGTGTAGAGGTCCCTCTTGCTCTGGTCGCCGCTGGCGAAGACCGACGCGTCCTCTTGCACGACGAGCCGCGGCAGATTCGCAGTCGCCGTGGTCGGCTTGAGCACGGTCCAGCGCACCGCCTCAGCCGCCTCACGCCCAAGCCATTCGCGGAACCGACTCTCGCGATCAGCCTTCCTGCGTTCCTCGACGGGCCGCCCCTCGACGGCGCCCGGCTTCGCAACGAGGGGGAATCGGTTCGGGAGGCCGGCCACCAGAGCGGCGATCCGCTCCTCGCGGACGTGGCGCCGCCGCGCGACCTCCGGGGAAGCGACCTTCATCTCCGGCTCGTCGGCGTTGTTGAGGAGGGCCATGAACTGGTAATACTCGCGCTGGGGGATCGGGTCAAACTTGTGGGTGTGGCACTGGGCGCAGCCAAGCGTCAGTCCGAGCCAGACGGTGGCGGTCGTATTGACCCGGTCCGTCATGGCGTAGTAGCGGAATTCCAGCGGGTCGATCCCGCCTTCCTCGTTGAGCATGGTGTTGCGATGAAAGCCGGTGGCAATCCTCTCTTCCGGCGTTGCACCCGGTAGCAGGTCGCCCGCGACCTGCTCGACGGTGAACTGATCGAAGGGCATATCGGCGTTCTGGGCCCGGATCACCCAGTCGCGGTACGGCCAGACCGAACGAGGGCGGTCCTTCTCGTAGCCGTTCGTGTCGGCATAGCGGGCCAGGTCGAGCCATCGCCTTGCCCAGCGCTCGCCGTAATGGGGTGAGGCCAGCAGCCGGTCCACCAGCTTTTCGTAAGCAGCGGGGGAACGGTCCTCGAGGAACGCTTCGACCTCGTCGGGCGTGGGGGGCAAGCCCACCAGGTCGAGGGACAGCCGTCGGATCAATGTCGGGCGGTCCGCCTGCTCCGAGGGTGCCAACCCTTCCGCCTCGAGACGAGCCAGGATGAACGCATCGATCGCGTTCCGGGGCCAGCCAGCGCGACGGACCGGAGGAGGAGGCCCGGTCCGTGGGGGAATGAAGGCCCAGTGGGTTTTGTACTCCGCCCCGTCGGCGATCCACTGCTTGAGGACCTGCTTGTCTCCCTCGGCGAGTGGGAGCTTGGCGGCGGGAGGAGGCATCCGCTCACTCGCGTCCTCGGCGAAGATCCGGCTGATCAACTCGCTCTCGTCAGGTTTGCCGGGGACGATCGGGATGGCTCCCGAAGCGGCGGGTTTGACAGCCTCGTCGCGCACGTCGAGGCGAATCCGCGCCTTCCGTGCCTTGTCGTCCGGACCGTGGCACTTGAAGCAGTGCCGCGCCAGGATCGGCCGGACCCGGCTCGTGAACTGGTCTTGTTCGCCGCGCCCGATCTCTTCTCCTCGGGCCGGGAGAATGACGGCGACGGTCAGTAACAAAGCGGTCAACGCGGCCGAGCGCATCCGTCCTCCAAAGGTGAAGTCTCGGGGAAGGTAGATCCTGGAGGAACGTCGGGCGATCCTCGCGGGGGGGCAGCGCTTTCATTGTACCGAATCTCGGCCCGCGCCGACACTCCAGCCGGCGTTAGACGGTCATGACGCGGGCGTCGAGGACGAAGCGCGCACACAATTGGAGACTTCTCGCTCATCACCACCCGGTCGAGGGGAAAGGCCTACACTCCCCATGAACTCCCCCCGCTGGAGCACTCGAGGAGGCGCAAACTTCCCCCAGGCCCCCGGCATTTCTCATGGTTGCGAGAGGAGTTGGTTTTTCAGTGTTTTTCGTAGCCACAGGTCTGTCGTCCGAT
>JBIOII010000133.1:0-5049 GCA_044449785.1 Candidatus Limnocylindrales bacterium | reverse complement strand
GGCGCCCAGATCGCGCCCAGCTTGGCGCACGCGAACCAGACGCATACGGCATCAGGATGGTTGTACATGAAAGTGGCGACGACATCGCCCTTGCCGATGCCTCGTTCGACGAGTGCGTTCGCGATCCGGTTGGAGCGCTCATGTGCGCCGGAATAGGTAACCATCTCGTCCCCGACCCAGACGAGCGGTTTGTCGCCATTAGCCGCCCGGAGTTCGACGAGGTCGCCCACGGTGGCGCACTCAAGCTCGACCCCATTTAGGCGAATCATTGATCCTCCCACGTGTATCCGACCTTGCCCGTCGACTCGTAAACGGCGGCAAGACCCTCGAGCGCGAGACCGTGGCCAAGGTACTGGTGGACCATCGTCTTGAGCGGGAGCGTGAGCATCAGGCGCGTGTAGCGGAGGACGAGCGGGTTCATCTGTATCAGCTGCTCGGCGAGTTCCCATGCCCGCGGCAGCAACTGGTCGCGCGGCATGACCTCGTTGACCAGCCCAAGGTCCTTCAACTCTCTGGCGTCCAGCGTCTGTCCCGTTAGCAGGAAGTAGCGACCGCGGTTCCAGCCCATGAGGAGCGGGAAGAAGAGGTTCACGCCGTCGCCGGGAACGGTGCGGTTCGAGAAGTGGGCCGAGTCCTGGACCAGGACGTCGTCGGCGGCAAGCACGATGTCGGCGAGAAGGGGGATCTCGGCGTGCCGGTAGGCGGGGCCGTTGATGCAGCTGATCACCGGCCCGGGGATGTCGAGCAGGTTGGTGGTCAGCTGCATACCGTTGAAGCGGATGATTTCCCACGACTCGGGCCCGCCCCGGGGGAAGGTGGTTTTGTCCGCCGGCGGGCCCGAGAAAATGTCGCCGGTTCCGGTCATGATCACGACTCGGTTCTCTGGGTCGCGCGCGATGTCGCCGAAGGCGCTGGCGAACTCGGCGTGGGCTCCACCGATGTGGCCCCAAATGAGCGGCCCGCCGTTGGAGTGGAAGGTCACCTGGAGAATCCCGTCACGCCGCTCGAACTTCATGGTGCTGTAAGCGTTCTGGTAATCGGCAAGCTTCGTCACGTACGTCAACCTCCTGCGGAACGGCGGGTCCTCAAACCCACCAGCTGGATCACGACGGTACCGCCGCCGGCACGTCGAGCAACACTGCCTCCCCTTCGCCGATGCCGCCACAGATCGTGACCAGGCCGAGTCCGCCACCGCGCCGCCTGAGCTCAAAGGCGAGTGTCATGACCAGGCGCGCGCCGGTCGCGCCGGTGGGGTGCCCGATCGCGAGCGCGCCACCGTTGACGTTGACCTTTTCACGGATGGCCGCGGCGCGGGCCTCGTCACCATCAGCCAGCGCGAGCGTCGTCACGAGTGGAACGGCTGCGAAGGCCTCGTTGACCTCTATCAGGTCCACCTCGTCCAGCGTCCGGCCCGCCTTCTCCAGCACGCGTCGCGCCGCCACCGCTGGGATCGAGGCGATTCTCGCTGGGTGACCGGACACCATCGCCGTCGCGAGCACGGTCGCTAGGGGAGCCAGCCCGCGCTCACGCGCGCTCGCGCGATCCATCAAGAGCAGTGCGGAGGCGCCCGTGTTCAGGCCGGGAGCGTTGCCGGCGGTCACCGTCCGGCTCCCGTAGACGGTCGGCAAGCCGGCCAGCATCTCCATCGTCGTCTCCGGCCGGGGGGACTCGTCGGCCTCTAGGCGACCCGGGCCGTCGAGCGTGGGCGGTAGGTCAACGGCAAAGAGCTCGTCGGAGAATCGGCCCTCGGCATTCGCGGCCGCATAGCGCTTCTGACTGCGAAGGGCCCAGGCGTCCTGCTGCTCCCGCCCGACGCCGAACTCAGCCGCCTCGTCCGCCGCTTGGACGGCGCGTGGCACGTGTGTGTACGGGCACAAGATGACGAGTTGGTCGATGAGCTTGACGTCTCCGAGCCGATGACCCCATCGCATGTCCTCCAGAAAGTAGGGGACGCGGCTCATGTTCTCGGCGCCGCCGGCGACCGCGATCCGGGCTTCGCCAACGCGAATCGAGCGGGTGGCCAAGGACAGCGCCGACACCGAAGAGCAGCACGCGCGATCCACGGTGTAGGCCACACGCGAGTCGGGGATGCCGGATTCGAGGAGGGTTTGGCGAGCGATCGAGCGGTCGGACCCGGGAAGATTGACGCCGAGCACCAGCTCGTCGACCTCGTCGCCAGTCACCCCGGCGCGGGCCATGACCTCTCGCACTGCAAGGCTGCCGAGCCTGGGAACGGTGAAGTCCCGAAGCGAGCCTCCGAAGGATCCGAACGGCGTGCGCGCGCCCGCGACTACGACGACGTCGTCGTCAGACACGGCGAGCCCGGCCCTCCCAGTACGGCGCCTGCAGCTCTCGTTTGAGGATCTTCCCGGTCGAACCCTTGGGCAGGGCGTCCACGAACTCGACCGACCTCGGCTTCTTGTAGCTCGCGAGCAGGCCGCGGGCGTGCTCGATGACGTCGAGCTCGGTGAGCGTGCCCGGCTGCTTCAGCACGACGAACGCCTTGACGCTCTCGCCCCATCGTTCGTCGGGGACACCGATCACCGCCACCTCCGCCACCGCCGGATCGGTGTAGATCGCCCGCTCGACCTCCGCCGGGTAGATGTTGAGGCCGCCACTGATGATCATGTCGCGCGCGCGGTCGACCATGTAGTAGAAGCCCTCGTCGTCGCGAATCGCGACGTCGCCCGTCCGATACCAGCCGTCCCCGCTTAGGACCTCTGCGGTGGCTTTCGGATTGCCCCAGTAGCCGCGCATCACGTTGGGACCGCGCACCCACATCTCGCCGTGCTCGCCATCGGCGACATCCGCACCGTCCTCACCCACGATCCTGACCTCTGAGGTTGTGACCTCCCGCCCGATCGACGCAAGCCGGCGCTCCTTGCCGCGCGGAACCCGGTGCTCGGATTTCCGCAACACGAGGATCGGATGGGGAGCCTCACAGGACCCGTAGACCTGGACGAAGACATTCCCGAACGTCTCCAGGGCTTCCTGGAGCTTTTCAGGCGCGATCGGTGCGCCGCCGTAGCTGATCGTCTTGAGGGCCGAGAGATCGAACGATCGGGATCGAGCGGCGTCGACCAGCATGGCGATCATGGTCGGAACGACGAACGTCGCGGTCGACCGTTCGGTCTCGACCAGGTGCAGGAAGCGTTCAGCGTCGAACTTCCGCTCCGTTATGTTGCGCGCGCCGCGGAGGAAATAGGCCAGTACTTTCGAACCCGAGCCGTGCGCCATGGCGCCGAGATGGACCATCCCATCGCAGGCTTCCGCGTCGACCTCGTCGCGCAGCATGCTGAGGGTTGCCGCCAGCCGACTGCCGTTAGTTGCCGTCGCACCCTTCGGGCGGCCCGTGGTTCCCGACGTGTAGAGGATGAAGTTGGGGGCCGACGGTTCGTGTGCCAACCGCGGCGTCGCGGGCGACGCACTCGCGACCAACTCTTCGTAGTCCTTCGCGCCCGCGGCGGCACCACCTACCGCGACGAGGTTGCAGAGCTCCGGCAGCCGCTGGCGAGCGCGGGAAACGAAGTCCTCAAACTCGACGTCGAAGACCAACGTCTCGGCGCCGGAGTCCGCGAGAATGTATTCCCGCTCGTCGTCCGCGAGGCGGGGATTAATAGGGACGCGAACCTTGCCCGCTTTCGCAATCCCGAAGTCGCACTCCACGAACTCCATGCGGTTGGGCATCAGGAGCGCGACGCGTGCGCCGGCCTGGGGCGAAAGCTCCAATAGAGCATTCGCTACTCTGCTCGATCGCTCCGCGACCAGCCGGAACGTGCGCTCGCGTGTTCCGTCGACAACTGCGACCGAGTCCCCATACCAGCGACCGGCGCGGTCGATAAGTTCAGGGATATTCATCACGGCTGGTACACACCCCAGACTTCCCTGAGGGTTCCCATTACCTCACCGACGGTAGCCCGCGCACGGATCGAGTCGAGTACCGCCGGGACCGTGTTCTCCGATCCCTGGGCGGCGGCGCGGAGCGCCGCGAGCGTTGATCGCACACGCTCGCCATCCCGAGCCGCGCGGACCTGCTGTAGGCGCTCGACTTGTGCCCGCTCAACCGCGCTGTCGGCGCTCAAGCGTGCCTTGACATGGGTCGGAGCATCCGTGTGGAAGCGGTTCACACCGACGACGATTCGCTCACCAGATTCGATCGCCCGCTGCTGTCGATACGCCTCGTCGCCGATCTCGGTAGCAATCCACCCGTTCTCCAGAGCGCGAAGGGCACCCCCCTGCTCCTCTACTTCGCGCAGCTTGTCTACGATCGCCGTGGCCATCCTCTTGGTGAGATCCTCGACGAGATAGCTGCCTGCAAGCGGGTCCACGCATCGGGCGACGCCGGTCTCGTACGCAAGGATCTGCTGCGTCCGCAGGGCCACGCGGACGGCTTCGTCCGATGGGAGCTGCATCGCCTCGTCGTAGGAGGTCGTCGACAGGGTCTGGATGCCACCGAGGACCGCCGCCAGCGCCTGGTAAGCCACCCGGACGATGTTGTTTAGCGGTTCCTCGAGTGTCTGGGGGCTGCCGAGCGTGTAGACAAAGATGTTGAGCTTGCAGTGCTCCTCGGAGGCCCCGTAGCGTTGCCTCATCAACTGGGCCCAGACAGAGCGCGCGGCGCGGAACTTCGCGACCTCCTCGAAGAGGTCCAGGTGGGAGCTGAGGAACAGCCAGAGCGCGTGACCAACATCGTTGATCGTGAGCCCGCGAGCGAGGGTACTGTCGAGGTACTCGAGTCCGTTTGCCATCGCAAAGGCGACTTCCTGGACGGCATCGGAACCCGAATCCCGAATGTGGTAGCCGCAGAACTCGATTGGCTCCCAGTGCGGCAGGTTCCTCGCGCAGTACTCGATGACATCGACTGAGAAGCGCAAGCCTGCGGCCGGCGGAAAGATGTACGTGCCGCGAGCGACGTACTCCTTGAGCACGACGTTCTGGAGCATGACGCGGAACTGCTCGGGAGAGAAGCCGAGCTCCTCCGAGGCGACCACGAACAGCGCCACCGCCAGCGGGCCAATCGAGTTCGCGGTCGTCCGGATCTGCCGTATC
>JBIOII010000132.1:0-5137 GCA_044449785.1 Candidatus Limnocylindrales bacterium | reverse complement strand
TCGGTGTCGGTGTCGGCGTCGGAGTCGGGGTCGGTGTCGGCGTCGGAGTGGGCGTCGGGGTCGGGGTCGGGGTCGGCGTCGGCGTCGGTGTCTGACCCGGCGCCGGCGTAGAGGTGGGTGTCGTATAGGGCGTCGGTGTCGGTGTCTGACCGGGCTGCAGAGTCGGGTTCGGCTTCGCGGGTCCGCCGCCACCGCCCGGATTCGACGTGGGCGTGCCTCCAGGGCCCGTCGTCGAGCCTGTCGGCTGGCCGGCAAGCGCGGTCGCCGACAGAACCTTGGAGAGATCGCCGGTCGGGTTCGTTGAAGAAGTCCGGCCGGGACCGGGTGTCTGACCGTAGGCCAGGACGGGCTGCGCGGTCGGCTCGCTCGGCATCGTTGTGAGCAGAGAGCCGCCTTCGACCACCAGCAGCATGAGCGCGACGGCGAGCGCGACCATCGATACGTCCTGGCGGAGACGGCGCCGCCGCCGACCCGCCGACGAAACCAGGGCGCGCACTGGTTCCATCGCCGGCGTGGCGCGGGGCGGTACAGCGGAACCGCCGGCCCAGATGGCTCTCGTGGCGCACGCCTTGCACATACCACGCGAGCTCCGCCAACAGTCGCTGCACACGAATTGCTGGCATTCGTTGCAGAAGTGGAAACCCTGGACGAATGCCTGATAGGCATTGTCATCCACCTGACCGAGGCGCTGCTGCCGGGCCTGGCGGTATCCGGCTGGGAGGCCTTCGCGGTGTCGGAGCGCCTTTCCTGTCCCGATCCCGAGCGCGCGCAACTTGACGGAAAGGCTGAGCGTCTCGCTCGACGGCGGCGGTGCAAAAGCTTTCTGACAGCGGTTGCACTCGAACCGGATTATTGCGAGCGGTTCCCGAGACTTGGTCATCGGATCCCCCAAACCACGCAATTCTCCTCGGTCAGGTAGGGACGGAACGACCAAATGGACAATGAAGGGCGCTCTTGTGGCTTCCGTATAGCTTGAACCTGCCACCGGCCGCAGGCAAGGAGCGCAGCGTTGCATCCCGAGTGACGACGGGATTACCGCGCCACCTATAAGGACTACCGCCTCGACGCGCAGGAGAGCCTGGACTCCATCACGCCGTGCATGGACTGACGCTCGGCAGGCGAGAACGCAAACGAGCGGCGCGGTGGCCGCGGTATTTCAGACCCGCTCAAATGCCATCGCTACCGAGCCGCCGCCTCCGAGACAGAGCGTCGCGAGACCGTATCGACCCTGCCGGCGGCGAAGCTCGTGGAGCAACGTGGCGACGATGCGCGCGCCCGACGCTCCGATCGGATGTCCGAGGGCGATCGCGCCGCCGTTGACGTTCACCCTGTCCCAGTCGACGCCTAGCTCGCGCCCATCGGCCAGAACCTGTGCGGCAAACGCTTCGTTTATCTCGATCAGGTCGAAGGCCTCGAGCGGCAGGCCGTGCGAGCCTCGATCTTCCGGACGCCGGCGACCGGGGCGAGAAAGAGCCACTTCGGCGCGACCTCGGCCTGCGCGTATCCCACGATCCGGGCGAGCGGCGTCAGGCCAAGCCGCTCGACGGCGCGCTCGGAAGCCACGACGGTCGCGGCCGCGCCATCGGTGATTCCCGGCGCATTGCCCGCGGTAACGGTTCCCTCCGTCGCTGCGCCTCGGTCTTCGCCTTCCGGCAGCGGAAAGACGGGCCTCAGGCGCGCCAGCGCGTCGGCCGTGGTCTCGCGGCGCGGGCCGTCGTCGGTTTGGACCGGCGTCTCGCGGCCCTTCGCGTCGCGCACCACCACCGGCGCCATCTCCGCAACAAAACGACCCTCGTCCTGTGCCGCTACGGCGCGGCGGTGGCTCGCGAGTGCAAAAGCATCCTGGTCGGCGCGGCTCACCACGGCCCGGATCGCGACCCGCTCGGCGTGCGTGCCCATGTGGCAGCCCTCGAGGGCGCACCACAGACCATCCGCAACCGCCGTGTCGACGAGGCCGGCGTTCCCCAGGCGATAGCCGAACCGAGCGTCCGTCAGCAGGTACGGCGCCCGGTTCATGCTCTCCATGCCGCCGGCCACCACGAGCTCGGCGTCGCCGGCCCGGATCTCGGCGGCCGCGAGCATGATCGCCTTGTGGCCGGAGCCGCAGACGCGGTTGATCGTTGTGGCCGGCGTCGTTTCCCGGAGTCCCGCGCCGAGGGCGGCCTGGCGGGCCGGCCCCTGCCCGGCGCCCACCTGCAGGACCTGACCCATCAGGACCTCGTCGATCTCGGCGGTGGAGGGGTCCAATCCCGCGCGCTCGACGGCGGCGCGGATGGCCACGGCGCCGAGCTCCGTCGCAGGCACGCTTGCCAGCGATCCGCCGAACTTCCCGATCGGCGTCCGAGCGGCCGAGACGAGGAAGACCTCGCCGCCCGGGCCCGGCTGCGGAATCATCGGGCGCTCCCGCGGTCGACGCTGGCGGCGACGATGGCGTCGGCCAGGGCGACTCTGAAGTCGCAGCCCGTCTGTGCCCGGATCTCGTCCAGGCCGACGCCGGCGTGCATCTCGCGCAGCACCAGGCCGGTCCCGGCGACGACGTCGAAAACGCCCAGGTCCGTGATGACCCGGTCGACCACGCCTCGGCCGGTCAGCGGAAGAGTGCACTCCCGCAAGAGCTTGGGGCGGCCGTCCCTGGCCGTGTGATCCATGACCGCGACCACCCGCTTGACGCCGGCCACCAGGTCCATCGCTCCGCCCGGGCCCTTGATCATCTTGCCCGGGATCGTCCAGTTGGCCAGGTCGCCCGTTTCGGCGACCTCGAGCGCGCCCAGGATGGCGATGTCGATGTGCCCGCCGCGGATCATCGCGAAAGAGTCGGAGCTGGAGAAGATGCTCGCGCCGGGAATCGCCGTGACCGTTTGCTTGCCGGCGTTGACCAGATCCGCGTCAACCTCCTGCTCCCTTGGAAACGGCCCGGTACCGAGGAGGCCGTTCTCCGATTGCAGCGTCACGTGAACGTGCGCCGGGATGAAGTTCGCGACGAGCGTCGGGATGCCGATGCCGAGGTTCACGTAGTCGCCATCGCGAAGCTCGAGGGCCGCCCGGCGCACCATCCGCTCCCTCGCCGGTGTGAGGTCGACCGAGCCCATGTTGCCGGCCACGGTTCGGAACTCGATCCGCTTCTCGTATGTCGCGCCGGCAACGATCCGGTCCACATAGATGCCCGGCGTGTCGATCGCGTCCGGATCCAGGTCGCCGATATTCACGAGACGCTCGACCTCCGCGACCGTAATCGCTCCACAGGTCGCCACGGCCGGGTTGAAGTTTCGGGCCGTGCGCCGATAGACCAGGTTGCCTTCGGCGTCCCCGGTCCACGCCTTCACCAGCGAGAGGTCGGCCCGGATCGCCGTCTCGAGCACGTGCTCGGCGCCCTCGAATGAACGGGTCTCGCGGCCAGCCGCGAGGATCGTGCCGGCGGCAGTCCGCGTGTAGAACGCGGGTATCCCGGAGCCGCCGGCCCGGAGCCGCTCCGCGAGCGTGCCCTGGGGCACCAGCTCGAGCTCGATGTCGCCGGCGAGCGCCTGGCGTTCGAATTCCTTGTTCTCGCCGACGTACGAGGCGACGATCCGGCGCACCTGCCGTCCCCGGAGCAGCAGACCCATGCCGAAGTCGTCCACGCCGGCGTTGTTGCCGACGATCGTCAGATCCCGCACACCGCTGTCCGCCACCTCCCGGATCAGGTTCTCCGGGATGCCGCACAGGCCGAAACCTCCGGCGGCAATCGTCATCCCGTCTCGAAGCAGCCCGGCCAGCGCGCCGGCCGGGCCGGCCCAGACCTTGCGGCCGGCTCCGGCGCCGCCGGCTCCCAAAGGCGCCGCCGCACGTGGCGCGAACCTATTCCCGCCGTCTCCCATCGTATCCATCGCCGTCTCCTCGTATCAACCGGGATCCGGGATTCGCGCCCCCGCTCGGGTCCGGCGCCCCTACGCTACATGAACCGATCCCGAGTCATGCGCGCTTCTATCTCGTCCGCAATCGAGGTTGCGAGCCGCGTCGCGAACCGATCGGCCAGGCGAGCTAGCATCGGACGGTGCAGCCGTACCGGCGAAGCTTCGGGCGGCACGCCGGCCATCGAAGCGGCGGCCTCGATCGCATCGTCCAGGTCGCCGATGGCATCCGCAAGCCCCAGCTCGACGGCCTCGCTGCCCAGCCAGACCTCGCCCGTTGCCAGCTCCAGCACGCGAGCACGCTCCAGCCCGCGACCCGCGGCAACGCGATCCACGAAGCGATCGTAGAACGCATCCACCAGCTGCTGCTCACGGCTCCCCTCTTCGTCGGTTTCGTCGCGCCACGGGGCGCCCATGCCCTTGAGCCGTCCGGCGCGATGCTCCTCGACGCGCACGCCGAGGCGATCGAGCAGTTTCGGCAGCCGCGGGCCCGCCGAGATGACGCCGATCGACCCGACCACCGACGACGGGGCGACGATGATCCGCCGCGCGGCCATCGCGGCGAGATACGAGCCGGAAGCGCCGGTTCCGCGTACGTGCGCCACCAGGGGCTTCTTCTCGGCCAGCCGCTTCAGGGCGAGGTACAGGTAATCCGAGGCCGAGGCCGAGCCGCCGGGAGAGTCGATGTCGAGCACGACCGCCGGCACGCTCTTCCGGCGGCGCAACTCTTTCACGATCTCGACCCAATCGGCCGAGCGGCCCCCGCCGCCGATCGTCCCGTACAGGCGGATTACCGCCACCCTGCCGGGCCGGAGCCGGGACCGTTTTCGGAACAACGCCCGGATGTCGATCGGAAGAGCCAGAGACTGCTGCGACTGCGAGTCCTTCATGAGCCCATCCTGGCCGTCGCAGCGGCGGGCGGGTCACGCGGCGCCGGGGGGACCGATGGGCGAGACGGGAGCGCGTCTCCGGACGAACCCGGCCTACCCATCTGGTCGCTTTGCCAAACTAATGGGTAGGTAGTCGTCCTGCCAGGTCGGGCGGGTCAGAGAGTGACGTCTGCCGCTAGCGCGGAGCCGCGGCGCCGCCCGAAAGTGGCAGATGCTCGCAGCCACACGCGGGAGCCGTCGCTGCGGGCTGTCAATGCGGCGTCAACCGCCGCCGACCCGGAGTCCGACCGAGGTGGTTTGCGTTGGATGCCCCAGCGACGTACCTGAACTGGAACTTCATCCTGATCTCCATCCCGAACC
>JBIOII010000131.1:0-5305 GCA_044449785.1 Candidatus Limnocylindrales bacterium | reverse complement strand
GGGCTGCACGGAGTCCTGCGGCGAGTCCGCGACCTCGGGTTGCCATTGATCTCTGTCGCCCGCATCGAGCCGGTCGCGGGCACCATGCCCGAGCCCCCGACCCCAACCCTCAACCCCGATTCAAAGGAGGAACCGATCCAGTGAACGATTCGAGACGCCATGCGGTGGCCGCGGGGGTCCTGCTGCTGATCGCCGACATGGCTGGCGTCCTCAACGTCGCCCTGTCCCACGTCTTGCGCGACAGCCCCAACTTCATCGGCATGGTTCCCGACCACTCGACCGAGCTCGGCCTGGCCGCGCTCTTCGTGTTCGCGATGGGCGCGGCCGGCGCCGGTGTCTCCGTCGCGCTGTATCCCGTCCTCCGGCAATTGAACCCGACCCTCGCAATCGGAGCGGTCGTGTTTAGGACTGCGGAGGGGGTCATCTGGATGGTCTGTGCCGGAATCTTGATGTCGATCGTGTCCCTTGGCCAGCGGGCTGCGGGAGCAGCCGACCCGGCCTGGTACGGCAACGCGTCCCGGCTGCTGCTCGACGGAACGGACCAGATCAACCTGGCCGGCCTGCTGGTCTTCAGCCTCGGGGCGCTCTGCTACTACTACGCCTTCTTCCGTTCGCGTGTCCTGCCCCGGTGGCTGTCCGGTTGGGGGCTCCTGGGCACGGCCCTCTGGATCGGCGGCGTGACCTGGGCCATGGTCGCCCACAGCCAGGACTACTCCCTCTTCGTGGCCCCGCTCGGCCTCCAGGAGCTCGTCTTCGCCTTCTGGCTCATCCTCCGCGGCTTCAGCGCCCCCAAGCTCGCGGCGACCCCGAATTCGGCCGTGGCATCGGCCCCGATCGCAGCATGAAAGGCAATGGACCGATGAACCCCAACGCCAACACCCCGCGATACCTCGGCGCCGCCTTTCTTGGCGTCATCCTGACGAGCCTGGTCAGCGGCGTCGCCACCTCCGCGGCAACCGGATCAGGCGGCGTCTCGAGCATCCTCCAGAGCGTCTCGAACAACGCCGGCACGATGCGCATCGCCGTTCTGGCCGGAATGCTCAACGCCGCGGGCATCCTGATCCTGGCAACCCTGCTGTACGTGGTCCTGCGAGGCCAGGGCCGGACGATGGCGCTCGTGGCACTGCTGTGCTGGGTCGGAGAGTCCTTCTTTTACGCCCTCAACCAGATCGCTGCCACCGGTCTCATCACCCTGGGCAACGACTTCACGAAGGCGGGCATGCCCGACCATTCCTTCTACCAGACCCTGGGCACGTTCCTCTACAACGACGTCTACAAGCTCGGGGGCATCATCCTGATGTTCTTCTACTGCGCCGGCGGCCTGCTCTACTACTACCTGTTCTTCAAGTCGGGGTTCGTGCCGCGCTGGCTCTCGGGCTACGGGCTCGCTGCCGTGACCCTGGGGCTCGTCGGGGCCGGGGTCGAGTTCCTCGGCACCGATCTCGGCTTGATGCCGTTCATCGCCGTCGGCCCCTTTGAGTTGATCATCGGCTCCCTGCTGCTCTTCCGGGGCATCAAGCGGTGGTCGCCAGTCCACGCCTCTTTGCTGGAAGTCGGAGAGGCGGCGTAGAGGCGGGCTACTCCTCCTGCTTGTCGAAAGTCGGCAGCTCCGCCATGAGCCTCTCAGGGGGGCCGACCTTGGCGACCGTGACCTGGGATATCCTGCCTCCGAGGGCAGCCGACGGTGGTTGATCTGATGAGCGAAGCACAGGTACGCCGCTGGACAGGAGCGGCCGGGGTCGCCGGCTTTGTGGTCTTCCTGATCGCCCTTCCGCTCTACGTCCTTGGCCCCCAGCCGATGGGTCGGTTGGAGGACAGCGCCCAGTTCGCCGACGCGGTCGGCGAGGTCAACAATCTGATCCTCGCCCGCACGAGCATCGCCGACCCGCTCATCCTGGCCTGCCTCCTCGTGTTCGTGGCCGGGTTCAGTCGGCTCATCCGACAGGCGCGGCCGGACCACGAGTGGCTCGCGGCAGTGGTCTTCGGTGCCGGCCTCGTGGTGCTCACGCTTGAGCTGGTCGGGGATGGCCTCGCCGCCGGTGCGGCGCTCGATACCTCGGCCACGGCCGACCCAACGGTTGTCCGCGGCCTGTGGGAAGCGAGCATCGTCTTCTACGGCGGGATCGGTCTCATGATGTCCGCCGTCTTTCTGGCTGCGCTGGGCTTCTCGACCCTGGCAACCGGAATAGTGCCGCGCTGGATCGGCCGGCTCGGGTACGCCGCCGCTGCGATCAACCTGGCGGCCGCGCCGACCATCTTCGCCGGGACGAACGTGACCGGGTTCTACACGGCCAACGGCTACGTGACCTTTCTGGCCCAGGGGCTGATGCTGCTCTGGTTCCTGGCCGCCGGAGTCGCGATGCTGCGGCGGCACGTGGACGCGTGAGGGATTTGCCGTTGTCCTCCCTCTGAACCAAGTGAGCCGGAATGGCCACGCTGGCTCGACTCGCTCCGGGGAGCCTGAGGCGATGAACAAGACTCTGGGCCGGGCGATTCTGACTGCGAGCGCTGGTGGCTACCCGCTGACCCAGCTTCTCATCGGCCGCTTCGGCCGGCGCGGAGCAATCGTGGCCGAAGCAGTGTGCGTCGGGCTGCTTGTCCGCGACAGCGCCATGATCATGTCAGGCGCCCCGGGCCGGTTGCGCCGGTTGCCCGCCGCGCTGTTCTGGCTCGAGTGGGCCTCTGCGGCCGCGGCGATGGTCGCCGGGCTCCCCGCCGCGGTGGATGTTGCCGCCGCAGCCCGCGCGCAACAGCACCAGCCAGTCGGGATCGAGGCAGTCCGTCGCGGTGCGCTCGGAGCGTTGTTCGGCCTGCACACGGTCCGCTTCGCCATCTACCTGTCACCCGATCGGGGACGAAGCCGAACCAGCTGACGTAGCCCGTGGCCGCTCGGCGGCCGGAGCCCGAGCGCCGGTCGGGTCACGCAAGGCTCTTGACGCGCCCGCCTGATCTGTTACCGTACATCGTACGCCTTACAATGTAAGCCATACAAGGTAAGGGCGTCGAACCAAGGAGTTTGCAGTGCATCCGAGTCAGCCCCAGCCGGCCGCGCGCGGGGTCGTTCGCGGGACGCGGTCCGTCGCGTCGGCGCTTGGCATCATGGTCGGCGTCTCCGGGCTGGACCACGGCTCCTTCGAGATCCTTCGCGGCAACGCACCGACGGGCTCGCTGATCGTCCAGGCGATCGGTCCGGATCAGCGAATGTGGATCCACGGGACCGAAGAAGCTTTCACCATCGCGCCCAACTTCCTGGTCGCCGGGATCCTTTCGATTGCAGTCGCTCTGGCGATCATCGTCTGGTCGATCCGGTATATCGATCGCCCGATGGGCGCGACCGTCTTCCTCGCCCTGTCAGCCGCGCTCTTCCTCGTCGGCGGCGGCGTCGCAATGCTGGTCTTCGTCCTCTTCTGCTGGGTCGTGGCGCGTCGCATCGACCGGCCGGTCGGCTGGTGGCGGGCTCTGCCGGCCTCTTTGGTCGACGGGCTGGTCACCGGCTGGCGAGGCCTGATCGTGCTGTGTGCGGTCCTGTATGCGTTCGCACTGGAGGTGGCGATCGCCGGTGTCGTGCCGGGTGTCGGCGATCCAGAGGCCCGGCTCTACATCTGCTGGGTCGCGCTCCTGGCGATGCTCGCGAGCATGGTTCTGGCCGTGGCCGGCGCCGCCGCGGAGGACGCTCGATGATCAATGCTCGGCCCAGGCGCGACCACCACCTGACTCGTCAGGAGCTGCTCGACACCGCCATGCGGATCGTGGACGAGGACGGTCTCGCGGCGTTGACCATGCGCCGTCTCGCAGACGCGGTGGGTCTCGAGCCGATGTCGCTCTATCACCATGTCCCCAACAAGGAAGCGCTGCTCGACCTCATGGTCCGGCAGATCCGAAGCGAGGTACGGCTGCCGGATCCCATGCCGTCCGACTGGGGCGAACTCCTCGTCGCGGTCCTGTTCGCGTACCGGCGCGCGTTGTGCGCGCACCCGAACATGCTCCCGCTCGCCACCCGTGCGGGTGACGGCCCCCCCATCGGGACGCAATTCATGATGGAGAACGGGTTGGCTCCGGCCGACGCGGCCGAGCTCTACCAGGCGCTCATCGCCTTCACGGTCGGTTTCGCCATGCTCAGCGCCCGATCCTCCCCGATGGACCGGACCGGTTTCGACGGGACTGGGGCCGAATGGTCCGACGCGACCTGCGATCGGACGCTTCGCTCGATCATCGACGGTTACCGCAAGGCGATCCCGACGCCGTAACCGAATCGAGCGCGACGTCGGGTCAGGTTCAAGCGCCCGTCCAAGCGGCCGACTGGGGCGACTCCGTCAGGCTGGTGGCTGGGTCGACACGCCGTGTCCCGTGAAGAAGGCTGGGGTCGAGAGAAGCACGCCGAGAGTCGGCAACAGCCCCAGAAACAGGAACGTGAACCAGCCTCCCCAGGCCATCTCATCGAGCACGGCCGTGAACAAGCCGGAGGCGGCGAAGATCGCCATCGCCAGCCACGCCCATTTCTCGCCGCGCCGAAAGGCAGTCAGGCCGATCGCGATCGCCAGCAATCCGATCGTCGCCACGTACAGATTGGCGTAGAGCACGTCCCAGGCCATCGTGTGGATGGCCGAGAGCGAGTAGCTCGACGTGTCCACCCCCGGCGCGACCACCACGGAACCGCACGAAAAGCAGGTTGCGACCTGGACGCCGTACAGCACCCCTGCCGCCAGCCAGATGACTCCGCCGGCCACTACGAGCATGACGGCGATTCTGGGGATTCGAACGAGGGTGGGCATCCGGTTCGTCACCTCAAAGAGCTCGTCAAGGGCCTGCAGGTCGACTATCCGGCGCTCGAGACCTAACCTGGGAGGGGGCGAATCGGAAGCGCCCCTATTCGTTGGTGGACTTTGCCGGTCCGCAGCCGCACTTCTCCATGCACTCGCGCATCCGCTCGGAGCATTCGCCCGAGGCGATCATGAGCTCCATCACCTTGGGCATCACCTGGGGCATGAGGCGGACGGCGATCGCCGCCAGAACGCCTACCGCGAGCACACCGCCAAGAAAGCCCGCCAGCGCCGACTTCATCAACGCACTCCCTCCGATCTCGACCCTCCAACTGTAGCCGGTGCCGGCCCGCAGAGAAGTACGGACCGGCCCGCTGAGGCGCTCCGCGGCTGTCACGCGGATTGGCTAGTGTCCCGATTCGCCCATCGCTCGGGGCTTGCGCACCGCTTTGGCCAGGATCTGGTCGGCCGTCTTGACCCAGTGGAAAGGCGTTGAGCCCTCGTTCCACTGAGCCGTGAACGCGGCGATCATCGCGACGAGCTCT
>JBIOII010000130.1:0-5377 GCA_044449785.1 Candidatus Limnocylindrales bacterium | reverse complement strand
TTGCGTGAAATCGAGCCCGAACCTGGCGATCGGTGGCGCGGCTGACTCGCGTCCGCCACTCGACTCGCCGCGTCCGGCCCGCGATCCGATCGCCGCCGCGCCGGTCGCCGACCACCCGGGTCCACGCAAGCTCGCCGGCCTCGCTACCATTCGGGCATGATCCCTGACGCCACGACCAGCTTGCGCAGCCAGGTTCGAGCCGCGCTCGAGGCCGCCTGGGGGCTCGCGCAAGCAGACTTGGCAGGCGACGCCGCATCTCCTGCGGAGCCAGTGATCATCGAACGGCCCGCGGATCCGGCCCGCGGCGACTTTGCGAGCAGCATCGCCCTCAAGCTGGCCAAGACGTATCGCAAGGCGCCCGTGGCAATC
Organism: Candidatus Limnocylindrales bacterium; assembly: GCA_044449785.1. GTDB lineage: Bacteria > Chloroflexota > Limnocylindria > Limnocylindrales > CSP1-4 > Fen-1039. The sequence goes on along the minus strand of JBIOII010000130.1, from coordinate 5,008 downwards.
GCGCAGGCCATCGCCGCGCATGTCGTCACGAGGGCCACCGACCCGGCCTCGCCGATCGACGCGGTCGAGGTCGCGCCGCCCGGTTTCCTCAACATCCGCCTTGCCGACCACGCTCTGGCAGCCACCGCGGCAGGCATTCTGCGCGACCCTGCGACCTGGGGCCACGTCGCCGCCGTGCATCCCGAGCACGTCAACGTCGAGTTCGTCTCCGCCAACCCCACCGGGCCGCTCCACATCGGCAACGCCCGCGGCGCCTTTACCGGCGACCTCCTGTGCCGGGTGATGACCGCGGCAGGCCACAAGGTGGCGCGCGAGTACTACTTCAACGACTTCGGCAGCCAGGTCAAGAACCTCGGCGCATCGGTCGTGGCCATTCGCGAAGGCGGCGAGATACCCGAGGACGGCTACCACGGCGACTACGTCTACGACATGGCAAAGGACCTGCCGGCCGAAGTCCTAGCGGCGGCCGAAAGATCGGGCGAGGACCCCGCCTGGGCCGTCGGTCGATGGGCTTCCGAGCAGGTTCGAGCCGGCATCGAAGCCAGCCTCGAGCATCTCGGCTGCCACTTCGACGTCTGGCGCTCGGAGAGCACGCTCCACAACGACGGCTGGGTCAAGCAGGCGGTCGATCGGTTGCGGGCGGCCGGCGACGTGTACGAGGAGGACGGCGCGGTTGTCTTCCGATCGACCAGGTTCGGCGACGACAAGGACCGCGTCATCCTCCGCTCGACCGGCGACGCGGCACCGACGTATTTCGCCGCCGACATCGGCTACCTCGTCGAGAAGTTCAGCCGCGGCTTCGACCGCATCGTCTTCATCTGGGGCGAAGATCATCACGGCTACGTCGCCCGGGTCAAGGCTGCGGCGCAGTCGCTCGGCTTCGACCGCGACCAGGTCCAGATGATCCTGACCGCGTGGGTCCGCTTCGTTCGTGACGGAAAGGAGATCCCGATGTCGAAGCGGACCGGCGAGTTCGTCACCCTCGACGAGCTGCTCGCCGAGATCGGCGTGGACGCCGCCCGCTGGTTCTTCGCCTCACGCGCCGCGTCAAGCGGCATCGACTTCGACATCGAGCTGGCGAAGAAGCAGTCGAGCGAGAACCCGGTCTACTACGTCCAGTACGCCCATGCGCGGATCGCCTCGATCCTGCGCAAGGCGGCGGACTCGGGCATGGACTCGCCGCCGCCCGACGACCCGCGCCTCTCGAAGCTGCTGACCGCGATCCTGCGGGGAGCGCCGGAGGCGAGCCTGATGCGCCAGATCGCGCGCCTGCCCGAGGTCGTGGAGGATGCGGCCGCCAGCGAGGAGACGCACGGCATCACCGCCTACGCCACCGAGCTGGCCACGACGTTCCACGCGTTCTACCGAGACGCCCGCGTCATCGACGAGGCCGAGCAGGATCGGTCCGCAGGACGGCTGGCGCTGATCGCCGCCGCTCGCACGACTCTCGCAAATGCCCTCGGTCTGCTCGGGATCTCCGCGCCGGAAACGATGTAACAGCCGCGAGCCAGTCCCGGGAGACTCAATCAGAGCGGCGGGCGGCAGGGCGCAAAGGCCTCCAGCGCGTTCACGGTTGAAGCCACGTAGACCCCGACGTCGTTGCCATTGGCGCACACGACAGCCGGACCCGGCAGTCCCGCGGTCTTCGGCGTGGCCGCCTGCACAAAGGCCGCCTCGCCACCGGCGGTGCGCCAGGCCGTATCGAGAACCACCGCCCATGCGCCGTCGGGGCTCTCGTACAGCCCAACCCTGTCGCCGGCCCAGGTGCTTGTGGCGGACTGCGCCGCGGTCGTCGCCGCGCTCGTCGGGTTCTGCCCCTCCAGCCAGACCCCCAGCTGGAACTCGCCCAACGTGTCCTGCATCGTCAGCTTCCAGCCGCTCCCAAGCGAGGCCGGCGCGGGCGGCACGGTCAGGGCCACGGGTTTGACGCCCGCGGCGTACAGCTCGGGATGGAGGATCTGCGAGGTCGAGTCGGGCGGGCTCGCGTACAACTTGTCGACCGCAGCCCAGCCGCCCGTGCTGTAGATCCCCTGGACGAACGCCAGGCCCTGGTCGTAAGGGAAGGTGAGCGTCTGCCGAAGGATCTCGGGGGCTTTCGCGAGCTGATCGGACTGCGGTCCGCTCAACGACTCACCGGCGACCTGCAGAAGCTCGACCATCGACAAGTTCTGCTGCATCCACATCGTCATCAGCAACGTGGCGTCGCCCTCGGGCAAGGCAATTCGCGCGAGGTCGCGGTCGCCCTCGTCTGCCGTGGAGGTTGCAAGCTTGTCGAGCCCGAAGTTCTGGTCCTGGAGAGCGTGCGTGTATTCGTGCGAGAAAGTCAGCTTCTGGGTCGGCCCGACGCCGCCGGACTGCGAGAGAACGTAGAGCCCTTTCGAGACCGGATCGTAGAACCCGACCACCTGGCCGGCTTCGAGGTCCAGTTCCATCTGCTCGAGCGACGACCCGGCCGGGATGAGGCCGAGATCGGCGAAGAGCCGGCTCTCATTGGCAAGGGCGACATGGTCGGTCTGCGCGGCGTTCGCCTTCGTGAGCCAGTCTCTCAATCCCTGCGAGTCGAGCAAGACCGGCGTTACGGTCGAGGTGGGGCGCAGCTCGCGCAGTGCCTCGACCTGGCGCTCGATAGTGGCGTAGACCGCCTGGTCCGATTGGCCCGTCGAGCCGGCGGCCGACGGAGTGGCGGAAGATGGGGTGGCACCGGCAGAAGCTCCCCCGGAAGGCAGCGCCGTCGCGATCCCCGATCCGCAGGCAGCCGCCATGACGGCAAGGCCCAGGAGCAGCGCCGTTCCGGAACGGAGGGTGCGACGAGTCTGCATGAGGCCATTCTGCCAGCGATTACGAGCCTCGCCTGCGTGCGGTACGCTACCGGCTTACGGCGGCCGAGCTGGTGGGCTGGGCCGGTCCGAGTGTCCCGCCTCGCTGTCTGACGCGATTCGGATCACTATATTGCGATTTCTTAACGCATCAGGTGTTCCGCTTTCACGTAGGGCAGATACCTTTTTCGAAGAACAAGAGACGGGACAGAATAAGTCCATCCTCCCTCCCTCCGACCGGAGGTGCCGATTGGGCAGGCGCCTCCGGTCCTCCTTTTTCCGCCGGTTGGACCAGTCCGGGCGGAATCGCGCGCGGCTCGAGCCGCGGGGGTGGCCGTCGAGTGACCGCGGAGTGGCCGCCGGGCCGGCCGCGGGGTGGCCGATCAGCGGCCGATGAGCGACATGTGCAAGAATCCCCTCCATGGAGCTCACCTGGTTCGGGCGGACATGCGTCCGCATGCGCGGCAAGGACGCGGTCGTCGTGGCCGACGCCTATCAAGCGGTCGTGGGGCCCACTGGTCGCGGCATCACGGGCGACATCGTGACCTACAGCCATCCCGACGATTCTCCCCATCCAAAGGCCAAGGGCCGGTCGTCGCGTGACGGCTCGACGCTGCTGCCCGGCAGCCTGGAGGAAGCGTTCTGCCTCGATGGCCCGGGCGAGTACGAGGTCAAGGACGTCCTCATCACCGGCGTCCGAACCTTCCGAGACGACCACCGAGGCAAGGAGCGCGGCTGGAACGTTGCCTTCGTCGTAGAGCTCGACGGTGTCCACATCATCCACCTCGGCGACATCGGACACCTGTTGAGCGAGGACAAGCTGACCGATATCGGTCCGGTCGACGTGGCCTGCATCGGCGTCGGCGGGTCACTGCCGACCAACAAGGCCGCCGAGCTCGTGGCGCAGCTGGATGCGAAGGTGGTCGTGCCGATGCCGGTATGCGACGACGAGGACGCATCCGAGGCGCTGGCCAAGTTCTTCCACGAGATGGGCGTTTCGGTGCCGCCTGCGCCCCAGTCCAAACTGGCGCTCATGCCTTCGTCGGTGCCGACCGAACTCACGACGGTGCTGCTGGAGCCGCGCGGCAAGATCTAACGAGCCCGAGGCCCGGCACGCCGCGCGGTTTTGCGCCGCGACGCGGGTCCGCGAGCCCAGCCTAGCTTCGCTCGAACACAACTCGTCCGCGCTTGATCACGTTCCGAACGTTGGAGGCGCCGAGCCAGTAGGCGATCTGAGTCACGTTCGGCACGCTCCAGACGACGAGATCGGCTTGCTTGCCGGGCTCGATCGAGCCGACCTCCGCGCCAAGACCCACCGAATGAGCGGCGTTGATGGTGACCGCGACCAGCGCCTCCGCCGGCGCCACACCCATCTCCAGGCACGCGATCGAGATGACCAGCGGCAGGCTGAGGGTGGGGCTCGTGCCGGGATTGAGATCGGTCGCCAGCGCCACCGGAACGCCCGCCTCGATCAGGCGGCGAGCAGGGGCGAAATGGTGCTTTCCCAGGAACCAGCTCGTGGCCGGCAGAAGCGTGGCCACGACCGGGCGGCCGCCGGCAGCGGCGCGAGCCAGCGCGTCGATGCCGGCTTCGGACGGGGCCGAGAGGTGGTCGACCGAGGTGCAGCCCAGCTCCGCCGCAAGCTCTGCCCCGCCCGACGGTGCCAGCTCGTCGGCGTGGATGCGGGATCGGAGGCCGAGCCGCCGGGCGGCGTCGAGGATGCGAGCCGTTTGATAGGGGCTAAATACTCCGGCTTCGCAGAAGACATCGCAGAAGCGGGCAATCCCCTGTCCCGCGACGAGCGGGAGCTGCTCGCCCACTACGCTCGCCACGTAAGCCTCCGCTGCGTCGGGGCGGTCGCGGTACTCGGCCGGGATCGCGTGCGCGCCGAGATACGTGGGCACGAGTTGCACCGGACCCTCGCGATCGAGTCTGGCGATTACGTCGAGCAATCCGAGCTCGGTCGGCGCATCGAGCCCGTAGCCGGATTTGGCCTCGGCCGTCGTCGTGCCGCTGGCGAGCATCATCGAGAGCCGGCCGCGGGCGCCGGCCAGCAGCTCGTCGTCGGAGGCGGCGCGGGTCGCTGCCACCGTGGACAGGATCCCGCCACCGGCTTGCAGAATCTCCAGGTAGCCCGCCCCGGCCGACCGCATCCGCCACTCCGCCTCGCGCGTCCCGGCAAAGACGAGGTG
>JBIOII010000129.1:0-5477 GCA_044449785.1 Candidatus Limnocylindrales bacterium | reverse complement strand
GTCGCGGCCGACGACGCCGGGGCCACGGTTTGGGGACAAGAAGGTCGGTCGGAGCGTGCGTGGTCGGTATCAACACGGGAGGTGACGGTGTATCGGTGCCAGTCGCATCAAAGACCATTCCCCGCACGAGCGGGTGATCGTTGAGCTCCGCATCTGGCAGGGATAGACACCGCCGGTGATCACAGGGAGCCCGAAATCGCCATCCTCACATAGCGGGCCCGGGGTTCTCACGGGAAAGCCATCAAGGGGGCGGACCGTCGTTCTGCAGCGTTGAAGAACAAACCGCGCCGGGACGGCAGTGCGTCAGACGGCTTCGGCGACGAGGAAGAACCGGCGGAGCATGCACGCTCCGGTCGCGTTCTCCTCCTCGATCTCGGCCCGCACCTCCTCAACCGTGTCGCCCGACGCGGCGGCGATTTCCTCGATGTGCTCGAGCAGCAACTCTCCGAAGCGGTCCTCGCTCTCGCGCCAGCGGGGGGTCTCGTCATAGGCGAGGATGCGGAAGGCAGCCGCCTCGGCAACGGGCCGGTGGTCGGCGAGTTGCGGAGGGCGACCGACGGGCTGGGTGTGGTAGTCCCACGAGGTCAACGCGAGGCGCCCACCCGGCCGGAGGATCCGCCGGAGCTCTCGGAACGCGGCCGCCTTGTCCGGCGTGAAGAGGAGTGCGTCGACGCTCATGACCGCGTCGGCGATCTCGTCCGGCAGCCCGGTGGCCTCGAACTCGCCGCGCCGGAACGTCGCCACCAAGCCGAGTGCCACCGCGCGTTGGCGCGCCTCGCCGAGCGGCGCCTCGGCGATGTCGAGGCCGATCAAGGTCGCCCCGGTCTGGGCGGCCACCCAGACCCCGGGCCCGCCTCGGCCGCACCCGACGTCGACGAGCGTGGACCCCGGCCCCACGCCGATCGCGGCAACGAAGCGGGCGAGATCCGACCGGGAAACGAAGCTCTTAGTCGCCAGGCCCTCGGGGTAGTCGTCGCCGAGCGCCTCTCGGGTGAGCCGGTCCTCGAGCTCGGTCGGCCCGACGGCGTACTCCCCCTCGAAGATGGCCCGCCAGTCGCGTTCGGTCTCGACATTCATCGCCCCACCTCTACCGTTCGACCCAGGTCCAAGTGAACATCCGCGACGGCGAAGCGTCGCCGCAAGTGCCGTGGTGCCCGAAGGCAGCGCGAGACATCATGGCGGACACGTCAGTGTACGGATCGACTTCGAGTCGCTCGTACCGCTCGTCCTCGAACGGGTCGGCCTCGGCGCAGCCGACATCTCCTCCACGGTGTCGCTGTACCACTCGATGCGTGGACCCGGTCCGGACCCGATAGCTTGCCCAGTTCACTCATGAGCGTGAGCGTGCGGCGGCCAACTTCGTGCGGGAGCGCGATATGGCTGCGTTGGAGACGGAGATGGCCAGGCTCGACGGGGAGGAGCGAGCCGCCAAGGTGAGCGTCCCTGCTCAACCGATCCCACCTGCCGAGATCCGGCGCTATCTCGAGCATCTACCAGAGTGGTGGGCGGCAGTGGGACCCGAGGATCGCAAGGCTCTCGCGGAGACACTCTTCGCGAAGATTAGAGTGCTGGGCACCCGAAGTGCTAAAATAGAACCAACGTTCGAAGCGGCAGCAAGGGGCCTGCCTGAGGCGTTCGGATTGGATGAGGTCGAAATGGTCGGGGCGAGAGGGCTAGCGCCGTCGAAACTCAGCGATCGATTCGCTTCCTCATGGTCAACAAGACGCCGCGCTTGGAAACGGTGGGGGAGTGCATCGCATGAGCCCCGCCCGCGGCGTCACGGTGCTCGGCATCGAGCAGGTTCCTCTCGACCAACTCCGCCCTGACCCGGCCAACCCACGGCGCATCGGCGAGGCAGAGCTCGACGCACTGCAGCGAAGCCTGCGCCAGTTCGGCTTCGTCCAGCCGGTCCTCGCCCGCAAAGAGGACGGAATCGTCATCGGTGGCCATCAGCGCCTGGTCGCCGCCCGGCGCCTTGGCTTCACATCGGTACCGGTGGCCTGGCTCGATCTGTCGATAGAGCAGGCTCGGGTCCTGGGGCTTGCGCTCAACCGGATCTCCGGCACCTGGGACGAGCAGCTGCTGGCCCGCCTCCTCGCGGAGCTTCAGACGAGCCCGGACGTCGATCTGTCGCTCTCCGGCTTTGGGCAAGGCGAGGTCCGCGACCTACTTCGCAGTCTGGAGACCCGCGAGAAGCGAGAACGTGCTGAGGACTTCGATCTCGACTCCGCCCTCGAGGAAGCAACCCGGGAACCTCGGACTAACCCCGGTGAGCTGTGGGCCCTCGGCGAGCATCGTCTCTTGTGCGGCGATGCTACGCGGCCCGAAGACGTCGAACACCTACTCGCCGGCCGGCGCGCCCGCATGGGCTTCACCGACCCGCCCCACAACGTCAGTCTCGGGGACCACGGTGGTCAGCCGCGCGGGGCCCGACGTCGGCGCATCGCAAACGACTCCCTCGATGCGACGGCCTGGGAGAGCTTCGTTCGCGCCTGGGTCCGGACCCTCCTCGGTTCCGTGGACGGAGCAATGTACGTCTGCATGAGCTCCAAGGAGCTGTCCCTCGTTTCGAGAGTCCTGGCGGAGGAGGGTGGCCACTGGAGCGACACGATCATCTGGCACAAGGATCGCTTCGTTCTCGGACGGGCCGACTACCAGCGAACATACGAGCCGATCTGGTTCGGCTGGGGAGAAGGTACGAGCCACCACCAGTGCGGCGACCGCGATCAGGATGATGTGTGGGAGATCAACCGACCAGCCGACGCGCCGCTGCACCCGACGATGAAGCCCCTTGCGCTGATGGAGCGCGCGATCGCGAACAGCAGCCAAGCCGGAGACCTGGTCCTCGATCCCTTCCTGGGATCAGGCAGCCCCTGATTGCCTGCGAGCGGACCGGGCGAGTGTGTACGGGGGTAGAACTCGACCCGCTCTACGCCGAGGTTGCGATCCGCCGCTGGGAGCGCTTCAGCCGCTTGAAGCGGAGCGGATCGATGGTTAGGACGACCCCTCGTAGCGCGGCTTTGGCCACGAGCGCCACAGGGCCGCGTGTGCGGGCGAAGCGGCGAGGGTTGGGCAACTAGCCCACTCGTGCCGAGCCAGCGGGCGTTGGGCCCGTGTCGGGGTCGAGGGCCCTGACGAACCAGGATCGGACCCTACCATCCGCGCTCGCCCTGCAGAGCAGGGCTTTGGTTGCGAGAACACGTGCCGTCCAACTAACTGATGGCCAGCACTGTCGGGCTACTCCATTGCGCGACGAGGCCGACTGCTTCTGGCACTCTCCCGATCATGCCCAGGAGGCTCAGAATGCCCGACGACTCGGCGGCCTGCGCCGACGGCGCGAGAAGACCATCACCGCCGCCTACGAGATCGAGGGCCTCGGATCAGTCGATGGCATCCGACGCGTTCTCGACATCGTCGTGGCCGATGCCCTCGGGTTGGAGAACTCGGTCGGCCGCTCGAGGGTATTGATTGCTGCGGCCATGGCGGCGACACGACTCCTGGAGGTTGAAGAGATCGAGAGCAGCCGGGGTTTGCTCGCCACCGAGGTCGCCCGCTGTTCAGGCGAAGGCGACGAGACTTGCCCAGGCTGAGCCGGCCGAGAACGGGGGCCACTGACACCATGAGTCAATCGTGCCGGTTGATTCGAGAATGGGACCCTACCCACCTCAGGCGCTGGGCGGGCCTGAGTTTCCGGCACCAATCCGCAGACCTGATGGTCTGGGCCTACTGACTTAAGCTGTGTGAGTGCCCATCGCACCGGAATGAAGAAATGACAGCCCGCTCTTCGGTCCCGCTCCTGATCTCGGCACTTGCCCTCCTGGCTGGCGGCTGCAGCTCGACCTTCCCGTCGCCGGGCGTATCTTCCTCGGGCTCGAGGCCCACCCTCGCCCCGATCGCTTCATCCCTCAGCCCAGCGACGCCCTCGGCGCCGCCCTCGCCGACCCCGTCGGCGACCCCTTCGGCCACCTCGCCACCGATTGCTGCGGACTGGCCCGCATACCACCTGGACCAATCCCGGAGCGGCAACCAGCCCGACTTCCCGAAGATCAGCGGCTCGCTATCGGTGGCCTGGTCCGCCAAGCTCGACGGCGCAGTGTATGCCGAGCCTCTCGTCGTCGGCGGTCATGTCATCGCCGCGACGGAGAGCGACAGTGTCTACGCTCTTGATCCGGCGACCGGCTCCGTCTTGTGGCTCCAGCACCTCGGCACGCCCGTGCCCCTGTCTACGCTCCCGTGCGGCGACATCGACCCGCTCGGGATCACCGGCACGCCGGCCTTCGACCAGGCGAGCGGATCGCTATTCCTCGTGGCTGAGGTCTCCGGTCCCCATCACGTGCTCTTCGCTCTCGATCCGTCAAACGGCTCGGTTCGCTGGTCGCGCAACGTGGACCTGGCGGGTGATACGCTTATCACCCACCAGCAGCGACCCGCCCTCGCGGTCGCCAGCGGGTATGTCTACATCGGCTTCGGCGGCCTCGATGGGGACTGCGGCCAGTACGTCGGCGAGGTTGTCGGCGTGCCGGTGAGCGGTACGGGAGACACCATCGCGTATCGCGTACCCGTCGAGCGCGAAGGCGCGGTCTGGGCAACCGCAGGGCCCGTGATAGATGCCACGGGCAACTTGTACGTCGCCACCGGCAACGGCAGCTCGACTGCGAGCTACGACGGCAGCGATTCGGTTCTCGAGCTCTCGCCGAGCCTAAAGTTGCTTTCGCGGTTCGCACCGTCCACCTGGGCCGCCGACAACGCGCGCGACGCGGATCTGGGTTCAACGAGTCCGGTCTTGGTGCCAGGCGGCTGGGTCTTCCAAGTGGGCAAGAGCGGAACGGGGTACGTCATGCGCCAGGGAGCACTCGGCGGCATCGGCGGACAAGTGTCGAGCGCCTACGTCTGCGGTGCGTTCGGGGGCGCGGCCCAGGACGGTGCCACCATCTATGTCCCGTGCCGAAGCTCGATTCGAAAGGTCGTGGTCGGTACCGGCGGCGCCCTCGACGTCGGCTGGCTCACCAACAATGGCGTGGGTGGCGGACCGCCCGTGATTGGCGGTGGGGCAGTCTGGAGCCTCAACGCCGACGACGGGCGCCTCTATGCGTTGGACCCCGCCTCCGGGAGTGCGGTCACCAGCGTCTCCATCGGCGAGCTACCGCACTTCGCCTCCCCCACGTTATGGGATGGCCAGGTTCTGGTCGGGACGATGTCGGGTGTGGTCGCCGTCAGAATCTAGTTCGGCCTCGTTCTTGTCGAACCTCGGCGCGGCAGCCCAACGCGTCCAGCGGTCACGATGAAACCATCGTGTTCGAGTGGCGGCGCACATCAGCTTGACGCTTCCTGATGAGCCCCGCTCCGCAGGGCGGTCACGTCGGTGACAGCTGACGACGGCTTGCCGAAGTCGTCGTCCTTGGCGAACAGCGCTGCGAGGCCGGTCACCTCTTTCTCCCGTGTCGATCCGGGCAACTATCTCAGCGTTGGTCATGGTT
>JBIOII010000128.1:0-5563 GCA_044449785.1 Candidatus Limnocylindrales bacterium | reverse complement strand
GCCCAGGGCAACGCCCTGGGATCTGGAAAACGTGATGACCCGTGCCCTGTAAGGGCCGAACATCGTGTTCAATCCCAGAGGTACCGCTCTTCATTTGCCATCAAGGCAGGGAGCCTGTCCTTGTTACGCCCTTTCAGGGCTCTGTTCATTCGTGTCGCTTGTCCGTTCCCAGGGCGTCGCCCTGGGCTGATATGTGACTGCCCCTTCGGGGCGAAGACGCAATGGCGCAACTTCGATCGACAGGGGCAGGGGGGACTGCGTGATCTCGCCTCGGCGACCGTGCTGATGATTGCGCTTGCCGGTGTCTCTCGCGCGCGGGACGGTGATGCGGACAAGCCCGCGAAGCCGTTCACGCCCGGCCAGGTCCGCTTCTATGAGACGGAGGTCAGGCCGATCCTCAAGGCACACTGTCTCAAGTGCCATGGGGATGGTCCCAAGATCCGCGGGGACTTTCGGCTCGACTCGCGGGCGGCCGTGCTGCGCGGGGGTGAGCTGGGACCTGCCGTCTCGCTCCGAGAGCCCGAAAAGAGCCGGCTGCTCGAGGCGATCCGCTACGAGGACCTGGAGATGCCCCCCGCCGGCAAGCTGCCGGCCCACGAGATCGACGTCCTGACGCGCTGGGTCAAGGATGGCCTGCCCTGGACGGGTGAGTCGAAGACGGCGGCAGGAGTCCCACCGATCCGGCGGGTCCCGGCGAAGACTCCGGCGCCGCGCGCGCCGCGCGACGCCTGGTCGTTTCGCCCCGTCCGGCGCCCGGCCCTCCCCGTCGTGAAGGACCGCGGGTGGTGCCGGAGCCCGATCGATGTCTTCCTCCTTTCGCGGCTCGAAGCGGAAGGTCTCCAACCGGCGCCGCCCGCCGATCGAGTCACCCTGATCCGGCGATTGACCTACGACCTCACCGGGCTGCCCCCGACTCCGCGCGAGGTCGACGCCTTCCTGGCCGACCACGCGGTAGGCGCCTACGAGCACCTGGTCGACCGGCTGCTCGCCTCGCCCCACTACGGCGAAAAGTGGGGGCGGCACTGGCTCGACCTGGTCCGTTACGGCGAGACCGACGGCTACGAACGCGACTCGGCCAAGCCCTTCGCCTGGCGGTATCGCGATTACGTCATCGCCGCCCTGAACGAGGACAAGCCGTTCGATCACTTCATCCGGGAACAGTTGGCCGGCGACGAGATCGACCCGGACTCGGCCGGGCCTTTGATCGCGACGGGCTACTACCGGCTCGGCATCCGCGACGACGAGCCGGCCGACCGGCTGCTTGCCCACTACGACGGGCTCGACGGCATCATCTCCACGACCGGCCAGGTCATCCTTGGGATGTCGATCAATTGCGCCCGCTGCCACGACCACAAGGTCGACCCGATCCCCCAGCGCGACTATTACCGGCTGCTGGCGTTCTTTGGCGACGTCACCGACTCCAACGGCAAGGACCTCAGGAAAGTCGCCGGCGGGTCGGGCACGAGGATCGACGTGATGTGCGTCGCGGAGCGCGGCCGGTCCGACATGCACGTCCTGCTCCGCGGCAACCCGAACCTTCGTGGTGACAAGGTCGAGCCGGGCGTCCCCGAGGTCCTCGGTGACGGCGCGCCCACATTCGTGCGCGGGCCCGGCAAACGGCGGGCCCTGGCCGACTGGCTGACCGACCGGCGAAACCCGCGGACGGCTCGAGTCCTGGCCAACCGGCTCTGGCAGTACCACTTCGGGCGGGGAATCGTCCCGACCCCCAACGACTTTGGCGGACTGGGCGAGCCGCCCACCCACCCCGAGCTGCTGGACTGGCTTGCCGCGGACCTGATGGACGGCGACTGGCACTTGAAACGCATGCACCGGCTGATCGTGCTTTCGAGCGCCTACCGGATGTCGTCGCGCGGAAGGGCGGCCGCGCTCGCTCTTGATCCGGCGAATCGCTGGTTCTGGCGCTTCCCGATGCGCCGGCTCACCGGCGAGGAAGTTCGCGACTCGATCCTGGCGGTCGCCGGCACCCTCAACGTCAAGGCGGGTGGACCGAGCGTCTATCCGCCGATCCCGCGCGAGGTCCTGGCCGGTCAGTCCGTACCCGGCCAGGGCTGGCCGACCTCTTCGCCGGCGGAGGCCGCCCGCCGTAGCATCTACGTCCACGTCAAACGGTCGCTGCTGGTCCCGATCCTGGCCACTCATGACGCGGCCGACACCGACTCCAGTTGCCCGGTGCGCTACTCGACGACCGTGCCCACCCAGGCGCTCGGCCTGCTCAACGGCACGTTTACCAACGAGCAGGCTGCCCGCTTCGCCGGCCGCTTGCGCCGGGAGGCGCCCGGCGACGTGCGCGCCCAGGTCCGCCGCGCCCTCAGGCTCACGACCGCCCGCGAGCCCGACGCCGGCGAGGTCCGCGACGACGTCGCCCTCCTCGACAGCCTCGCCGCCCAAGGTCGTCTCGACGCGCGGACGGCCCTCACTCAATACTGTCTCATGACGCTCAATGCCAACGCCTTCCTCTACCTCGACTGACGCAAGGACCCCCGCCCATGGATCAGAGCCCCGTTCCTCGTCCTCGCAACTCATGCGGCGGTTCGTTCTGCGGCCGAACCCGGCGCGAGTTTCTCTGGGAGATCGGCGGCGGCTTCGGCTCGGTCGCCCTCACCGCGCTGCTCGGCTCGGATGGGTTTCTGGCGCGTCAGGCCGTCGCGGCGGACGGCATCAGCCCCTTCGTCAACCCGATGGCCCCCAAGCCGCCGCAGCTCTCCGCGAAGGCCAAGAACGTGATCTTCCTGTTCATGTACGGCGGACCGAGCCACGTCGACACCTTCGACTACAAGCCCGATCTCTACCCGCTCGATGGCAAGACGATCGCGATCAAGACGTTCGGCCGCGGCGGCAAGAAGAACGAGGGGCGGATCGTTGGCCCCAAGTGGGCCTTTCACCAGCATGGCCAGTGCGGCAAGTGGGTCTCCACGCTGTTTCCGCACCTGGCAACGTGCGTCGACGACATCGCGTTCATCCACTCGATGTACGCCGAGTCGCCGATCCACGGCTCGGCCATGTTGATGATGAACTCGGGACGGCTGCTTTCCGGCAATCCATGCCTGGGCACCTGGGTCACCTACGGCCTGGGGAGCGAGAATGAAAATCTGCCGGGCTTCGTTGTGATGCTGGATCAAACCGGCGGGCCGATCAGCGGGGCGAAGAACTGGTCGAGCGGCTACATGCCGGCCGCTTTTCAGGCGACAGTCCTCCGTTCCGATGGCGTCCCGATCCACGACCTCGCATCGCCCGCGCACACCGATCGGGCGACGCGCCGGCTCTTGCTGGACCGGCTCCGCGAGAAGAACGAAGCTCACCTCGTTTCCCGGGCCGACAACTCCGAGCTGGCCGCGCGGATCGCCAGCTACGAGCTGGCCTTCAAGATGCAACAGTCCGCGCCCGATGCTGTCGACCTCGGCCGGGAATCCCCTCAGACCCTCGCGCTCTACGGTATCGACCAACCGCGAACGGCCGGCTTCGGCCGCAAATGCCTGATCGCGCGCCGGCTCGTCGAGCGCGGCGTGCGGTTCGTCCAGATTTATTCCGGAGGGGCCCACAACGACAATAACTGGGACGCCCACGCCGATCTCGTCAACAACCACTCGACGCACGCCGGCAACACCGACAAGCCGATCGCCGGCTTGCTCAAGGACCTGAAGCGCCGCGGTCTGCTCGATCAGACGCTGATCGTGTGGGGCGGCGAGTTCGGCCGCCAGCCGACCGCCGAAAACAAGCAAGGAACCGGGCGCGACCATAATTCCTACGGTTTCACCATGTGGATGGCCGGCGGCGGCATCAAGGGAGGAACGAGCGTGGGCCGGACGGACGAGCTCGGCAGCGCCGCCGTCCTAGACCGTTCCCACGTCAAGCACCTTCATGCTACGATCTTGCACCAGCTCGGCCTTGACCCCAACGGACTCAGCTATTTCTACGGCGGCTTGCACCAGAAGCTGGTGGGGGTCGAGGGGGCCGAGCCGATCCACCAGCTCATCTGAGAACATGTCGAATCCCACTCTTCTAGATCGAGGTTGACTCATGCGCATCCCCTCCACCAGACGCAGCTTCTTGGGCGCGATCTCGGCTGCCGGAGCGGCGGTCGGTCTCACGGGTCCCAGGGCGACGGCCGGCGCGGACGAGCCGCTGGCCGTGCTGGGCGGAAAACCGGTCCGAAACCGGCCCTTCACGTCGTGGCCGATCATCGCCGAGAACGAAGAACGGACCTGGATGGACGTCCTCCGCAAAGGACGATGGTGCCGGCTGGGTGGCGACTATGCCGATCGCTTCGAGGAAACCTGGGCTCGCACCCTCGGTGCTAAACATTGCCTGGCCGTCGCCAACGGCACGAGCGCGCTCGTCACTTCCCTGGCCGCGCTCGGCGTCGGTCCCGGCGACGAAGTGATCGTGCCCCCATACACCTTCGTTGCCACGGTCAACGCCGTCTTGATGCACCACGCGCTGCCCATCTTCGTGGATACCGACCCGGAGACCTTTCAGATCGACGCCCGCAAGCTCGAAGCGGCGATCACCGAGCACACTGCCTGCATCCTGCCCGTCCACCTCGGAGGCTCGGCGGCCGACCTGGACGCCATCCTGGCCGTCGCCGTAGGGCATAAGGTCCCCGTCGTCGAGGATGCCTGCCAGGCGCATCTGGCCGAGTGGCGAGGCAAGAAGGTCAGCACGCTGGGCGATCTCGGCTGCTTCAGCTTCCAGGCGTCCAAGAACCTCAACTCCGGCGAGGGAGGCGCGATCCTCACCAACAACGACGAGCTGGACGCACAATGCCGCAGCTTCCAGAACAACGGCCGGGGACAGGCCGGCACCGGCTTCTCCTACGTCCGCAACGGCGCGAACCTGCGGATGACCGAGTTTCAGGCCGCTCTCCTGCTACAGCAGCTTACCCGCCTCGACCTACAGTCGCGCCGCCGCGAGCAAAACGCCGCCTATCTCACCGAGATGCTCCGCGAGATTCCCGGCATCGCCCCGGCCAGCATGTACGACGGTTGCACCCGCAATGCCTATCATCTTTATATGTTTCGCTACGATAGCTCGCACTTCGACGGGCTTGCCAGGTCCAAGTTCATCCATGCCTTGAGCGCCGAGGGGATCCCTGGCTCGGGCGGGTACCAACCCTTGAACCGGGAGCCGTTCGTGAAGAACACGCTCCAGTCGCGGCCTTACCAGGCGATCTATCCGCCCCAGCGCATCTCCGCGTACCTCGAGCGGATCCATTGCCCGGCGAACGACCGGCTCTGCGAGGTCGCCGTCTGGCTGACGCAGACCATGCTCCTGGGACCGCGCTCCGACATGGACCAGATCGCCGAAGCTGTCCGCAAGGTCCAAAAACACGCAGCCAAGCTGGTGAACGCCTGAGGAACCACGGATCAGAACGGATCGAAAGACTAGAACGAACCACGGATAACAGTAGAGTAGCGGAGGGGCAGGGTTACCTGCCTCCCCCGCCCTCTTCAAACCGGACAGACGGTTTTCCCGTATCCGGCTTTACCGCACTATCTCGCTCCAAGGCATGCACAGGGGGTCAGCTTTGAGACAGTCACAGGAG
>JBIOII010000127.1:0-5617 GCA_044449785.1 Candidatus Limnocylindrales bacterium | reverse complement strand
TCCCTGCGACTCGCGGGCGGGCAGCGGCACTCATACCGTTCCTGCGGGGCTCACTCCGGGCCCGCGCTCTCCTGCTAATGGGCCTCTGTGCCTGGTACACCCGCCCAGCCCAAGAAGCGGTCGCCGAACTGTTGCCCGCTCTCTCCTTCGCCCGCAACGATCGTCCACTTCTTGGGTTGCTCCACTTCTATCTCGCAGTCTTTCGCGACTTCGACATCGCAGAGGCACGAGGCCACTCGGCGTCGGCAGCGAGGTTGCTCGAAGGCACGGCAGACCGCGGTCACCTGGCGGCGGCGTTGCTCCAGACCTTCCACTGGACCGTCATCCTTGGGCGTCGACCACCGATGGCCCTCCTTGCCAAGGGGTTGGACGTTGAAACCCAGGGTCCGTCGACCGATCGACTGACGAGCCCCGGCATGTGGTGGGCGGGGATAGGCCGGCTGGACCTTGCGCGCGAACGGTTCCAACACATGCTCGACTTTGACCTCATCGACGGCCAGTACTCGAACGTCGCGAACCTGCAGACACGGCTGGCGGAAGTCGAGTTGTGGGCCGACGATTGGCCTGCGGCGCGGCGTCATGCCGTTGCTGCCGTTGAGGCAGGCTTCGAAACCGGCGCCGGCGCGTCGGAGATGGCGCTGCGGTCGCTGGCGCTCATCGACGCTTGTGAAGGTTTCCTCGATGTTGCCGAGGCCGCGGCGACCGACGGGACCGACCGAACTGAACGCCATGGTGGCGGCGGTCTGACTGCGGCATGGCTCCAGGTCACGGCCCTCGTCGCGGCCGGCCGTGACGATGCCGCTGGAGTGGAGGCGGCGACCGGAAGAGCGTGGCGCCACCTTCGTCAGGTCGGTTACGTGGAGCCGATGCGGCTGGACCCATCTACCGAGCGCATCGAGGCCCTGGCCGCCCTGGGTCGACTCGACGAAGCGACCGCAGAGCTGGAAGCTCTGGCGGCTCGGCACCGGCGAGTGGCCAAACCCTGGGCTGCCGCGGCCATCGCACGGGGGCGCGCACGGATCGCGCTCGCCAGGGACGACACGCCGGCGGCGCTGGCGGCCACCTCTATGGTGGCATCGGGCCAACCGCCCGGGTGGAGCCGCTTCGACGTCGCGCGCGTGTTGCTGGTGCGCGGCGAGGTGCTGCGCCACCTGCGCGCTCGGCGCGACGCGGACGAGACGCTTGGACGCGCCGGTGCGATCTTCCGGCGCCTCGGCGCGTCGGTGTGGGCGCGGCGTGCCTCGGCCGAGCAGGCCCGTCTGGGTTTGACGCGCTCGTCTGCGCTCACTCTGACCCCGACTGAGGCCCGGGTCGCTCGCCTGGCCGGAGACGGCCTCTCGACGCGCGACGTGGCTGAGGAAATGGGCATCAGCCCCCGCACCGTGGAGACTCACCTTGCCAGCTTGTACGGCAAGCTTGGCATCACCTCGCGGGCGGAGTTGGGCCGAGCGATGGCACCGCGCGAGACGAAGGGACCTCCTCCGGGATTCCACGGATAACGCGTCTGCACTCCGTCTCTATGGTCGAGCGTGCCCCGCTCAGATTGAGGGTCGACCAAGGAGATGCACCACAATGCCAACCCGTCCGAATCTCGTCGTCCGTTGTGGCGCGACGCTACTTCTGATCATGTTCGCTGCGGCCTGTAGCAGCGGGACGGCCAGTTCACCGGCCGGATCGCAAGGTTCGACGACTGCGGTCGTCGCCGGCGCGACCGCAGTCGGGCAAGCGCAGGGCGGAGGCGCTGGTTCGGTGAACGATGGCCTTGGTCACCCGGTGAACATCTGCACGTTGCTCCCAGTAGCCACGGTGGCATCGATCGCCGGCGAGCCCCTCACCGTAGCCACAGAACAAGACACCCCGTCCTACAAGACCTACACATGCAACTACACCAGCGCGGACGGCACGTCCGGTCTCACCGTTAGCGTGCTGGCCATGGACGCCGCCGCCGGCTACGACGCCGAACTGCAGGCCACTCAGGCCGTGGTCTCTCCCAACCCGATCAGCGGGCTCGGTGACAAGGCGTTCTCCGGCCCACTCGGCCTGGAAGCCCTCTTCGGCAACGTCTCTATCAGCGTGACGGACCTCCAGTCAGACGCCGCCGCCGAAACGTTGATTCGTACCCTGCAGCCGAAGCTCTGATCGAGTTCGAGGCAGTAACCGCGTCAACACGATGGGGACATCGACATGGCATACCAGACTCTCCAGGAACGCTCCGGAGCCAAACGGGTCAAGGGAGTTGTTAGCAGCTTCGCCATGGTCGCGATGGCCACCGTTCTGCTGGTGGGATGTTCCTCAGGCTCTTCGAGCCCGACAAGCGCCAGCGGTGTCACCGGCGCGACCGGTGCGACCGGCGCCTCTATTGCATCCAACGCGCCCGGCAGCACGTCGGCTGGGGCGAGCGTCGGCGACTCGTCTTCGGACCACGCCCGGTATTGCAACGCAATCAAGCTGCCTGATGCCCAGGTGCTCGTCAAGGGCACCCTCACCGGGGTCCAGTTCGATGCAACCCTGACGCTTCTGGCTGATCCCTTCGACTGCACTTTCCACACCGCCAGCGGAGGAGGCGAAAACCTCGACGTCACGCTTACTCGGGCCGACACCTTCACCCAGCCGGTCGCCGACCGGAACGCCGGCGCCGGCACGCCGCTGTCCGGCGTCGGCGACAAGGCAGTCTGGGTGCAGGACGCGACGATGGCAAATCCGCCGATCGTGGTCGCCATCAAGGGCTCGCTGACCTGCCGTGTCCTCGCTCCGGAGACCGAGAACACGACCATCGACTACACCTCGCCAAACGGAGTGGACCAGATCACCTCGGCGGCCGCGGCTGCGTATGCGCAGAAGATGGCAGTCCTGTGCGCGGACGTTTTCGATGCCACCAGCTAGTCAAGCCAACCCACCAGCGGTGGAAACGGGCACGCCGCCCGCCCCGGGGATCCGCGAATCCGACCGACCTCGGGCAAGCGCCGCAAAGTCCTGATCCTTTAGGGAGAATTCGATGTCTAGCAGTTCTAGTCGAGCCGTGCGTGGCGCCTTGGCGTTGGCCGTCCTGTCCGTCGTCGCGGTTGCCTGTTCCGGTAGTTCTTCCGGTTCCCCGACGGGTGGCGGCGGACTGGGTACTTCGCAGCCGCCGGTCGTCATCGCCGGCACGCCCAGTTCGGCCCCGGCTGGCGCCGGCTCCGCCGGCGTGGTCAGCGGCCATGTTGGCGACACCCTGACCGTCACCATGCTCGGCGGCGACAAGGCCGATGTCACGCTCGTCAAGGTGGTCGACCCGGCGACGGTTACGGATGCCAACAACGCGGCCCCGGCGGGCGCCCGCTGGGTCGGACTCGAGGTCACCACCGTCGATCACTCGTCCGGTGCCAGCGGAGACCAGGTTCTCGTGGACGGAATCGGATCCGATGGCCAACCCCTGACTACAGATGCTGTGTTTCAGGGCTCCTCGCATGAGATAGGTGCGTTCACGGAGTGCACGTCCATGGGCTCCTTCATGGAGACGGATCAGGCGAACACGATCTGCCCCGCGTTCCTCGTGCCCACAGGCGTGACCCTGGCGAGTGTCGGTGCCAAGGTGGGCGGTGCCGAGATCGCCGAAACCACGGCGGTCGATCAGGTCAGCTGGAAGGTTCCGTAGGCGTGCATGCAGTAGAGGCCCTATCGCCCCGCGGAGGTCCCAGAAATGACACCGTCAGCTGATCGATTCGCTCGCAACTCCGGCCTGGTTCGTGGAGCCGCAGCACTGCTCGTCGGAGCGCTGCTGGTCGCCGGCTGCGCACAGAACACTCAATCGCCCGCTTCGAGCGGCTCTCCGTCCGTTTCGTCGGCCAGCCCCGCCTCCGTTGCGTCGCCGGCTCTCGTCGACCACACGCCGCCGACCGGCGCCACGGCCCCCGTGGACGCAGCCACCTGGGCGCTCGCGGACCGCCTTGCGAGCCCCACCTACACGAGCGACACGACGGCCGCCATGGTTACGGGCCTGGCTCGTTCGGGGATTGCCGTGTACAGCGACCCGAGCGCGACCGCGCCTGAGGTCCCCGTGATCGGCGCCGCAAGCCCCTTGCAGATGCTCGACATGCAGGCCCACTCGCTCGCCGTGGGGGCATGGGCCGACAGCACATACAGCGGCTCCGAACTTGACAGCGTCGTGCCGCTTCCCGACGGAGAGACTGGGATGGCGCCCGCGTCGGCCCTTCTGGCGGGCTACGTGGCCGCGGCGGACTCGCCGGGTGGCGCTCTCTCTCGCGCCCTCATGGCAGGCCAGGACCTCCTGCAACCGTCGACCCTGCAATTCCCCGCGGTTGTGCTCGTACTCTTCGCTTCCGACGTCGCCACCGACGGTGGGCGGCTTACCGCTCCGGGCTCGTCACCCGGTTCGGTCCCGAGCGGCACGCCCGCCGCGTTCGCTCCGGTCCGCCTGATGGACTTCACCGGCGGCGACGCAGCCGGTGCGGCCTATCCGGCAGTGGCGATCGACACCATCTGCTCGGACAGCGCGAACTGGGTAAACGGTATGCTCGATAGCTTCTTCGGGGCGCTCAAGCTGGCCACGCCGACCAATCTGCCGGGGATCATCGTCACCTCCATCTGGAACTGGATGGTGGACAAGCTCCAGGCGGCGGTCCAGGGCCTCATCAGCAGCGTCACCGACGCCGTTCTGGGCACGGTCCGGAGCATCGCCGGGATGGTTGCCGGGGTTGCGGAGCAGATCGCCTCGCTGGTGCCCTACGCGGTCAAGGTCACTGCCAGCCAGACCGGCGGGACGGGTGGCGCGACATTCGTGCTGCAGCAGACCGCCGCATTGTCGGGCATATTCACGGCCACGGTGAGCGCCGGCGATCTGCCCGCGTGGCCCGCCGTTCTACAGGACTGCGCGAGCACCGCGCAGATTGCGTTGCCCAACTTCCAGGCCCACGACGTGCCCTTGACATGGGGGCCCATTCAGGCCCCGGCAGATCCGTTGCTCTCGCCCCTCGACAGCGCCAAGACCAACGACACGACCGACGCCAAAGGCCAGGCCAGCTGGCCATTCCAGACCAGCCACGATCCCGGCGATCCTACCGGCGAGCAGCTCAACCAGCTCGACTACATGCCCGTGGCCGTCCATCGTCCCGAGATCGACCAGGCCAGGTCGCGGCTCACCACTGCCCTCCTGGGCTTCATCCCGGGCCTGCTGCGGCCGTTCGTGTCGGCCCTCTTTGCGCCCTATCTCGACGGTCTCCAGTCTCGGTTGAACACGCTCCTCGATGCCCGCGGGACGGGTGTTGCCATGCTCGTCTACCACGACAAGGCAAAGCCGACGCCGGCGCCCTCGACGAGCCCCGCGCCGTCGGGCGCATGCAGCCCGAGCCCCGTTCCGGCGGGCAGCTATAGCGGCACGTTCACCTTGTCGTCGACGACCGTTCTAGGTACGGGAGTAAACCCAAGGGCCGATGTCACGACCGACAAGGGCGCCGGCCCCTTCGACATGACCGTGTCGTCGGACGGCTCCCTTACGGGGACGTTCAGCTACCAGGTCAATGAAGACGCGGTCATCGACGACGGCGCGGTCCAGGATGAGCAGGTGTCCAGCTACACCGTGAGTGGCTCGACCGTCGGCGGGACGGCCTGCAACATGGTC
>JBIOII010000126.1:0-5665 GCA_044449785.1 Candidatus Limnocylindrales bacterium | reverse complement strand
TGTTCTGGTGGCGGCGCGTTGCTACACCAATCTTCAACCACCACGTCCCCGACCGCACCTGGGGGTGCGCACGACCTGGACCTGGAGCGGCGGACGTGAGGCCGTGTCGGCCCCTGGTCGGCTCCGCGCCCGCCCGCCCCAGCACAGGAATAGACGCTCAGCCGAGCACGAGTGCCGACAGGCTCAGATCGACATGGGTGGGAATCCCGACCACCGAGCAGCCCTGCTCGCCGAAGGCGAGATAGCCGATCAGCGGCAGGTGACCGACGGTGTGTTCGAGCTCGGCAGGGATCTCCTTGATCCGGTCACCGAGGGCGATGGCGCGTCCACCGCAATGGGCGAGCAGGATGGCCTTCGGCTGGCCGACGCCCAGGGCCGCCATGTGAACGGCGTTGCCCGCTTCGGCGATGAGCCCGTTCACGGAGGCCTCGCCCAATTCGAGGATCATGCCGGGGCTCATTGCCGCCCCGAAGTCCATCGAGCCGTCCGGGTTGCTGTTCATCGGGTGGGCCGAATACGTGGTCCCGTCCTTGTGGAAGAGCAGCGGGTACTGCACGCTGAACGACAAGAGGGCCCCGTCGCCGATCTCGGATTCCGGTCTCGAGACCCACTCCGAATAGACGTCCATGGCCCGACGGCCGCCGAGCTCGAACAGGGTGCGCCCAGTGGCCTTGGTGATGGTGGCCTTCTTGCCCGTCAGTCGGTAGCCATTCGTGAACGCGTAGCCGACCGGCCCCCCGATGGCCGCGATGGCGAAGTGGTTCTTGTAGGCATGGCCGTTCGCGAACTGCTGGAACTTCCCGTCAGGAGAGTGGTCCGAGGCCGAGCCGCCCACGACCGGCACGCCCGGGGCCACCGCAGCGATCCCCCGCAGGATCTCCTCCTCCGGGCCCATGAAGGCGATCGTGAGCAGGGCGCTGGCGTTGCCGGCAAGCTGCTTCAGGGCCTCCTCCGCAGCACTCTTGCCGGCCGTGTAGCCGTCGCCGTCGCCGACGGCAGCCACGCCCACGCCGGCCGGCCGGTCGGCGATCAGCATCAGGCTTGCGGCACCGGCGTCACTCGTGATCCAGCCAGCGTCCTGGAATACGCCGGTGGACGACGATCCACCCCACAGGGGAACGTCACCAAGGAGCCCGCAGACGCCCGCGACGAGGCTCTCCGTGTCGTACTGGGTCGTGGCGAACAGGATGGCCAGCTTCGGCTTGCCGTCGAGCCCGGCCTTCGCCCGCTCGACCAACTCCGCCGCGGCTTTCTTGGGATCTGCAGACGTCGTGGAGCCCGTGCCAATAGCGCTCATGAGATTGCCTCCTGGGTGACTCCCGTTGAGACCTGCCCGGAACCGGGCAGCCGTCCCGACTGACTAAACTGGCCGAGGATCGCCGCGCCGAGCAGCGAGGACTGGTCTTGGAACAGGTACTCGTACTCGCCGGTCCAGCGGCGCCTCGCGTCGAGCATTCCGCTGATCCTCGCCCCGCCTCCGGATATCCCCACCCGGTGGCCGAGGCGCACGAGCTCGGCGACATCGCGGAGATGCTCGCCGAGGTACATCGCGTTGCCGCGGATGACGCCGAGCAGCAGGTCCTCGCGCGTGGTCTCGAGCGTCAGGCCGCTGAGGGCGGCCGTGAGAGGCTCGAGTGAGTACCGACTGCCACCGAGGTACGGCACGTACGCGGGGAGCTCGGCTTCGCGGGCGTCGGGGTTCGGACCTCGGAAGAACGCGTTGAGCACGCTCGGGACGTACTCGGCGTAGAACTTGTCCTCGACCAGTTCGCTGCAGGCGACCCGTCTGAACCAGTCGAGCGCCTCCCCGCCGGCGTTGAGGACGAAGAAGGTGAGCCACCGGCCGGGGACCACGTGGCAGCGGACGTTGAAGTTGGGCGAGGCGATCGGGCTGTCCGTGCAGACACTGGCGATGTCGCACGTCCCGCTGATGATGTTGATGTCGCCGGGAGCCGTTAGACCTCCCGACAGTGCGGCGAGCACCGCGTCGTTGCCCCCGCAGAGAACCGAGCAATCGCGGGGAAGGCCGAGCTCATCGGCGATCGCGGGCAGCAGGCGACCGACCCGCTCGTGGGAGTGCATGAGGGGTGGCAGCTTGTCTTTGGGGATGTCCGCGAGGCGCAGGACGGTCCGGTTCCAGGTGAGGTCGTTGCGGGCCGTGTTGTAGAGGCCGGTGATCGAGACCGTCGATGGATCGATTGCCCACTGGCCCGTCATCCGCTTGACGAGATAGGTGTTGCAGTGGCCGAACTTCGCGGCCGCCGCCCAGATCTCCGGCATCTCGTCCCTGAACCAGAGGATGGACGACAGCGACGAGCCGCCCGACACGGGAAGATTGCACGTCTCTGCAAGGAACCTCCTCTCTCCAACGAGGCCGCGAATCGCGGCCGATTGCGCATGCGAGCGTCCGTCGAGGAACAGGACGGCCGGCGCGAGCGCCGTGCCGTCGGCGGCCATCGGCGTCAGCCCCGGAGTGGTCACGGACAGGGAGATGACGCCGACTCCGGCAAGGCTGGCGGCACACTCGGCGCAACACCCTCGGAGTGCCTCCCACCATGTCGCGGGCTCGATGTCCGCCTTGCCCCGGTCGTAGATGTGGGGCGCATAGGTGCGCTTGGCCTCGCAGCGCAGGTCGAGGTCGGGGCCGAAGACGCCGACCTTGAGCGCGCTCGTCCCGACGTCGATTGCGAGGATGTCGCTGCTCACGGAAGGAGCCCCTCTGCAACGAGCAGCGCCTTGAGCACCTCAACCTTGGCCGGCTCCAGGGGGAGCAGCGGGCGCCGCGGGATACCGCCCCGGAACCCTGCGAGCGTCATCGCCGCCTTGACCCCCGCCACCCCGTGCGACCCCGAGATCGCCGCGTTGATGCGGCTGATCCGATCCTGCAGTGGGACCCCATTGGCCTCGTCTCGCGCACGCCCGCAGGCGAACAGCTGGAGGGCAAGTTCCGGGAAGGAGTTGGCGAGCGACACCGTGCCGCCCGGCGAGCCGCCAAGCATTGCCCGCAACAGGAAGTTGGCTGAACCAGCCAGCACGTGGAAGGAGGGGCCTTCCAAGGGGAGGAAGTTCTCGATACCGCTCGTCGCGCTGTCCTTCATCCCCACGATGTTTGGATGGGCGGCCAGGCGGCCGACAAGCTCGGGACTGAGGGTGACGCCGCAGAACCCCGGGGCGTTGTAGAGGAGGAGCGGGATCGGCGCGCGGTCGGCCAGCGAGGAGAAGTAGCGGTACAGGATCTCGTCGGTCATCTGTGCCCGGAAGTAGCCCGGCGAGAGGACGAGCCCGAAGTCAGCCCCAAGGTCCGCCGCGGCCGCGAGGAACCGCTCCGCCTCGCGCTGTCCGTCATAGGCGGCACCGGCGAGGACCACCTGTCCGGGCCCTTTGTGGCGCACCACCTCGTCGAGGACGAGCAGCCTCTCGACCTCGGCCAGGCTGCGGTTCTCCCCGTTCGACCCCAGGGCGAGGTAGCCCAGGAGCCCGCTCTCCGCGTAGCGCCCGAGGTTGAACCGAAGGGCGTCGACGTCGACGTCCTCGTTTTGCGCGAAGGGCGTGCTGATCGGCGCGAACACGCCGGCAAGCTTCGACGATTCGTCGCGCAGGGACATCAGGTCGCCTCACGGATCTCGCGGGCGCCGTCCGCCGGCTCCCTCACGTCAGCTCCGAGTTCGCGGGCGATCGCCGCGGCAACGTCCCGCACCCGTTCGCCGAAGTACTCGAGCCGGTCATGGATGCGGAAGTGGGGGCCGGCGATGCTGATCGCGCCGGTTGGCCGGCCGTCCGCTCCGACAATCGCGGCGCCCACGCATGCACCGAACGGCTCGTTCTCGCGGTCGTCGGTCGAGTAACCGCGGCGCTGCGTCAGCAGGATCTCCTCCCGGAACACGGCCAGGTCACAGATCGTCCGGTCGGTCCGCGGCATGAAGTCCATCCGCGCGTAGATCCGCTCGCGCTCCTCGTCCGGCAAGGCGGCGAGCATGGCCTTGCCCAGCGATGTGGAGTGGAGCGGCATCGTCTGGCCGACCGCCGAGACCAGCTGGATGCTGTTCTCGGCTTCCAGCTTGTCGACGTAGACAATGCGCATGTCATCCATCACGCCGAGATGAACGGTCTCCCCAAGCTCATCCCGGAGCGCCGCGAGGTGCGGGCGAGCGACGCTCCGGAGGTCCAGGCCGGCCGTGACGCGGTGGGCCAACCACAGGATCCTGCCGCCGATGCGGTACCGCCGCGTCGTCTCGTCCTGGGTCACGTAGCCGGCCTCGACGAGGGTCCGGAGGAGGCGCGTCACGGTGGCCTTGTCGAGGCCTACGCGCTGGCCGATTGCCGATGGCCCGAGCCCGTACCCGTCGGCGCGCGCCAGCGCCTCCAGCACGTCGAGGCCGCGGCTCAGGGTCCGAGTCACCGCTGTTTCACCTAGTGAACTCAGGGTACGGTGTACGCGTTCATTCTACGCGCACGCTCCCGTGTTGGACCGGCTATCAGCGCGTGCCGAGGCGACGCACGTGGTGCTGCGGGCGGGGTCTCTAGGTGTCGTGCCTCTTCAGGCCCGACCGAGCGGACGACTTTCGGCGAGGGCCAGCGTGACCGCCTCGGCGGCGCGGCGCTTCATCTCGACGATCGATTCGCGGCTGTAGAACGCAGCGTGCGGCGTGAGCACAACATTCGGCAGGCTCAGCAGGGGATCGTCGGCAGCGATCGGTTCCCGCTCGAGGACGTCGAGCGCGGCCCCGCCGAGGTGGCCCGATCGGAGCGCTTCGACGAGCGCCGCCTGGTCGACCACGCCACCCCGCGACGTGTTGACGAGATAGGCCCCTGGCTTCATGCAGACGAGCGCGGCGGCGTCCAGCAGGTGACGCGTGGATGGATCGAGCCGAGTGGTCACACTCACGACATCGCTCGTCGCGAGCAGTTCTTTGAGCTCAACCAGCCGAACGCCCTCCACGGCCGGCCGACGAGGATCGGCGGCCACGACCCGGAAGCGGAGCGCGAGCGCCCGGTGGGCGACCGCCGACCCGATCCGTCCCAGGCCGATGATCCCCACCTGCTGGCCGCTCCCGCGGCGCAGCTCGCCGCCGCTGCGGAAGTCCCAGGATCCGGTGTGTACGGCGCGGTCCAAGGCGACGATTCCGCGGGTCAGCGCGAGGATTAACCCGACGGTGTGATCGGCGACCTCGTCAACGCCATAGTCGGGCACGTTGACGACGCGGAGTCCGCGTCGTTCCGCGGCCGGCAGATCGATGTTGTCGAGACTGGCGCCGTACACACCGAGGACTCGGACGGATGCGAGCGCAGCCAGCACAGCCTCGGTGATTGGGGCGTACTGGGTGAGCAACGCGACGGCCCCAGCGCCCGCCGCGATCACCTCTTGCGGAGTGTGGCACTGGGCAAGCTCAAGGTCGAAGCCGGCCCGAACGAAGATCGCCCGCTCGATCTCAATCGTCAGGTGGTCGCAGTCGGTGATGACGATTCGACTCATTCGCGCTCGCTGAGAAGGTTACTCGGGTCCGAGGGAGCTGCGAGCAATGTCCCCAAGTACTCGTTGTTCGCGCGCGTCCCAACCCCTCTGGGCGCGCCAGAGGAACAGAAGACCGGGGCAGTGGTGTGAGTTCCGCGTGCCGCGCCTATGGCGCTTAGCCGATCACGTGCACGTGGCAGACGAGCGCCATCA
>JBIOII010000125.1:0-5796 GCA_044449785.1 Candidatus Limnocylindrales bacterium | reverse complement strand
CTGGGCGAGGCGGACGGGGCCACTGCCGCCGCTGACCTCATCCGGCGCGGACGAACGATCGATCACAGGGCGAGGCTGCGCGACGTGGCGAGCTACTGGGACGATACCCAGGGCACCGTCCAGGTGCGGACGCCCGACCGCTCGATGGACATCCTGCTCAACGGCTGGCTGATCTACCAGACGCTCGCCTGCCGGCTGTGGGCGAGGACCGCTTTCTACCAAGCGGGCGGCGCCTACGGGTTCCGCGACCAGCTCCAGGACGTCATCGCCCTGGTGACCCCGAGGCGCGAGCTCGCCCGGGAGCACCTCCTGCGGGCCGCTGCGCACCAGTTTGCCGAGGGAGATGTCCAGCACTGGTGGCATCCGCCGTCGGGTCGGGGGGTCCGAACCCGCATCTCGGACGATCGCCTCTGGCTCCCGTACGCGCTCGATCGCTATCTCGCGGTAACGCACGACACGGCCGTCCTCGACGAGAGCGTCCCGTACCTCGAGGGCCCCACACTGCGGCCAGACCAGGAGGACGTCTACTTCCAGCCGGAACGCTCACCGAAGTCGGCATCGCTGTTCGACCACTGCGTGGCTGCGATCGAACGGAGCCTCGAGGTCGGCTCCCACGGGCTGCCACTCATCGGGTCCGGCGACTGGAACGACGGCATGAACCGGGTGGGCAATAAGGGCCGGGGCGAGAGCGTCTGGCTGGGCTGGTTCCTGCACACCGTCCTTGGCGCGTTCGTACCGATCGCGGAAGCCCGTGGCGAGCGGCCCCGCGCGGAACGCTGGCGGGCCCACATGAAGGCGCTCCGCCGGGCTCTCGAGCGCGACGGCTGGGACGGCGACTGGTACCGCCGAGCCTTCTTCGACGACGGGACCCCGCTCGGCTCCGCTGCGGACGCAGAATGCCGCATCGACTCGATTGCCCAATCGTGGAGCGTCCTGTCCGGGGCCGCGAACTCTCCCCACGCACGTCGGGCCATGGCCGCCGTGGGGGAGTTCCTGGTCCGGCGGGGTGACGGTCTTGTGCTGCTGTTCACTCCGCCGTTCGACCATTCCGACGTCGACCCGGGATACGTCCGAGGGTACCTGCCGGGAGTCCGGGAGAACGGCGGCCAATACACCCACGCAGCCATCTGGTCGGTGATCGCATTCGCGGAGCTGGGTGACGGCGACACGGCGGGCGAACTCTTCTCCATCCTCAACCCCATCAACCACGCCAGCACTCGGGCCGGGGTCCAGCGCTACAAGGTGGAGCCGTATGTCATGGCGGCCGACGTCTACGCCGAACCCCCGCATGTCGGACGCGGAGGATGGACCTGGTACACCGCGTCGGCCGGCTGGATGTACCAGGCTGGCCTCGAGTGGCTCCTCGGGTTCCGCCTGCGCGGCACGACGCTGCGGATCGATCCCTGCATTCCCCGCGCCTGGCCACGCTACGAGATCGACTTCCGATACCACTCCGCGCGGTACGTCGTCGTCGTGGAGAACCCGCAGGGCGTCAGCCGCGGGGTGACGTCGTCGGACCTCGACGGACAGCCGCTGATGGGCGGCGCCGTCATCCCGCTCGCAGACGACGGCGCGACGCACCGGGTGCGCATCGTCCTGGGCTGATCGCGGACGGTGTGCAGGAGGCGGGCGGCGAACCGGTCCCTCGACTGCGCCCCGCTCAGCGCGGCAGCTGGCGCCGTGCGGGCGATCCGGCGAAGGCGCGGACCCGGGCGAACAGCTGACGCTCGGTGATCGGACCGCCCTTCTCGACCTCGATCCGGCGCGTGCGACCGTGGGCTTTGTCGTCCGCGCGGACCTGCTCGGCGAAGTGCTCCACCACCTCGCCGTCGCCGAGCAGGAGAAGGTCGTCGTCGACCGGGAGCACGTGGGCGACCTGGGCGAAGAACGTCCGCATGTGCTCGTCGCGGTGGCCCTCTCCGGCCGGGTGGGTCTCGGTGGGTGGACGCCCTGTCGAGCGGTGCCGGCCGGGGACCGTGGAGTCGATCCGGTGGCGCACGGTGATCTCCGGGCTCCAGCGCAGCACCCTGGCCGAGCCGGCGGAGATCCAGAGCCCGGTGGCGCGCTGATCGGTCATCGCCGACCCTCCCTTCACGTGCTGCGGAGCTCGATGGAGCGCCGGTGGCCCGCGCACCTGCCGGCCTGCCCGCTGACCGGCAGGACCAGCCTAGTAGGCGATCTCGTCCGACTCTGGGACGGCCAGGCTGTGGATCTCGTACGTCCCGGCTCCCAGCTGCGCGGTCACGGCTCGGTGGCCCTTGCCAACGGCGTCCGAGAATGACTGAACCGGAACTGCGACGGTCAGGCGCGCGACCGCCTCACCGCCTCGCTCGTAGCGGACCTGGGTCTCCATCCCGTAGGCGTCGGTGCTTCTGACGGCAAGCTCGGCCGGATCGCAGCCGATCAAGCCCGCGACCCAGGCCCGTGCATCCCACGTCGCCACGTCAGGACTCAACGCGATGTGCGCCCGGACGCGAGGCGATGGCCGCCCCGATGATCAGCGCCGGCGCCATCCCGGCCGCGACCACCAGGCGTGGCGCCCCCGCAAGGGACAGCCCCGCTCCGAGACCGACCGAGCCCGCGGCGAGCCACCGGAGCATCGGATCCGGGAGCACCTGCAGGGCGCTCGTTGTCCCGCCGGCCCCGGTCCGGGTTGCGCGGATCGTCCCGGGGACACGATTGACGATTGCCCTGCCGGCGCTCCGGGCGATCGTCAGCGCACCCGCCAGACGTCGGCCGGCACGCGCGGGGCGGCCCCGGGAATTTCGCGCGGGCGCCGGCGTGCTCGAGGCGCGCCGCCTGCCCTTTACGACATTCATGTGTGGCTCCCGCTCAGCGATGGCCGGCGCGAGAACCAGCACAGGAACGGCCCCCCACGGAGCCGGTCCAGCCTGACGCCCGCGCCGAGCCGAGCTGCGACCTGCATCGCGGCTTCGCGATGCAGGTCGCCATCCGACCAGGCTTCAGCGAGGAACGTTGAGCTAGCCTTCCGTGTCGGCGAACGTGCCTTTTGCGTCGTCTGCCGCGGTCAGCGGCTCGCTCCGCTCGCCGGACGCGAAGTCGCCATGGAGGCCCGCCTCCAGGACTTCCTCCGGTGTCTCTGCTTCGGTCCGCTCGCCGGACGCGAAGTCGCCCTGGAAACCCGCCTCCAGGACTTCCTCAGGTGTCTCTGCTTCGGTCCGCTCGCCGGACGCGAAGTCGCCCGGCGGTGTTGCCATCGGTGGTGTTTCCATCGGCGGTGTGTCGATACTCACGGGATTTCTCCTTCTCGCTGTCCCAGCGGATGGGGTTGCGGCATCGCGGATCCCGCAGGCGTCGAGCAGGAGCAGTGATGGGCGACGAGCCGCCCCAACGCGAGTTTGCTGCCTGCCCGTCTGCGTGTCATGACGGTCCGTCATCTCGCCGCCACGATGCGGCCTCCAGATCCGCGAATCGCTGCTCCCGGTGCGCCAGGAGGGAGTCTCGGCAGCACCGGGAGCAGTGCGGAGGGGAGGTATTCGCCGTTCGTGCTCCGATCGATCCCGGAGCCCCTGGAGTCTGCCCGCATGCAAAGCCTGCGTCATTACGGTCCGTCATGCGGCTCGCTTCCGGCCGGTACAGCGTCGCGTCAGGCCCACCGAGCGTGCCGTTCGCGCGGATGACGGGCCGTCATGACACCGAGGCCGCCCCGAGCGAGCGTGGACGTCCAACGGCTGTTCGGCCCGGATCGAGGCTTATCGCGGGCAGCAGCACCGATCCTCAAGGAGACACGAATGGCAGATCTCGTCGTCATCGGCTACCCGGACGAGGCCACCGCGGACAAGGCCTACGCGGTCGTTGGCCAACTCGAGCACGACCTGATCATGCAGGTTCACGGAGCCGCCGTCGTGGTCAAGCACCCAGATGGCCAGACCAAGATGGTGACCAAGACCGGGGCCACGAGCTCGGGCGCCGTGATGGGCGGGTTCGTCGGCCTTCTGATCGGGATGCTCTTCCTGTTTCCCGTGGGCGGCCTGATCCTCGGCGGCCTCTGGGGTGCGCTCATGGGCACCATGCGTGGCTGGGGCATCAAGGACGACTTTCGCCAGCGGACACAGGACGTGCTCAAGCCCGGCACCGCGGCGCTCGTTCTCTTCCTTGAGAAGTGGACCGAGGACAAGGCCCTGGCCGCGCTGGCACCGCTCGGCGGCGAGGTCATCAAGACGTCCCTCTCCGAGCAGGCGACCGCAGAGATCAACGCCGCCCTGGATGCCGACAGGGCCAGGGCCGGCACCCTCGCCGGAGCTTCACGTTAGATGGCCGACGAGAACGAGAGCGAGAGCGGCCGGAACCGGAACGAGCGCCAGGAGCACGATCGGAAGACGCGGGCGTACGAGGAGACGACCGGGAATCCGTACCACCTGTCGAAGGTCGCTCGGGGTGCAGTGGGCGCCGTTGTTGCCATCACGGTGATCGCGCTGACGGGTCTTTTCGTGAGCGGCGCCATCCACTGGTAGGCCGTTCGCAGCCACGAATCGGAGGGGAGGTATTCGACCTGTGCGCCTGGATCCGCGATCGATCCAGAGGCGTCCGCATGTGCGCCGTGCGGACGAGCGCGTCATTACGGGTCGTCATGAGGCTCGGCGCGGTCCGACCCGCGGCACTCGTCAGCCCGGCGGCGCACCGCCCATTGTCATCGCGACGACGAGGAGGACCAGGAGGATCCCCAAAAGGAGGACGGCCGACTCGAGCTTGACTCTCCGCCTCGCCCGGACCTCGGCCCGGATTCCCGACCCGTTGCCAGGATTGTCAGTGCCGCTGCGGGCTTCGATGCTCGTCACAGGATCTCCGGGTGCTCCGTGGGGTCAACATGCGGCACTCTCGCGCCTCCAGCGGTCCTCGTCATGACCGCCCGTCATCGCGCCCGTGTTGGGCGTCGCGGACGTCGCCAGAGGCCCGACCGAGAAGCGAGAGCGGACGCTCAGGCGGTGGCGCGCCGGCCGACGAGCAGCCTGTATGCAACGACGACGATGCCCCCGGCCACGGCGACGACGATGCTCTCGACGTTGATGCCGGTCACGTCGGCGACCTTGAGGACCGTGCCGGCGAGGTAGCCCCCGACGACGGCTCCCACGATTCCCAGGATGACCGTGGAGATGACGCCCTCACCGCCGCCCATGATCAGGTTCGTGATAAACCCGGCGATCGCGCCGAGGACGATCCAGGCGAGGATGCCCATGCCCAACTCCATACGAGAACGGGTATCGCGACGTTCGGCTGATCGAGGCCGCTAGGGGTGACGCTCGACGCGCACGTCGGCGACCTCGTCGTCCTCTCGCTGCTCCTCGTCCGCCTCGACGCCGGCACCCACCGCCGCACCCGAGAAGGCGCCGATCGCGCCCCCGACGACGGCACCGACCGGCCCGCCGACGAAGGCACCGGCCACGGCCCCGATGACGCCGCCCGCGACCGCGCCCCCGGCCTCCTCGTCACCGTGCGGGATGATCGGCTCGTAGTCGGCTCGGAGCGTCTCGCGCCGCTCGCTGCCGTCATCCCAGGAGTTCGCGAGCTCCCCGATTCGGTAGTCCTTCATGGTCCGATCTCCCGGCGGTCTTACGGGCGCCGGTCAGCGCCGCGCGAAAACCGCTGTGCGGTGTTCGTCGAGGCACGTCATGGCGATCGGTCATCACGCGCCAACACCGGGATCTCGGGGACCTGCCGCGTTCTGATGGGCGAGCCACTCAGCGCCGACGGCTCCGACCGGTCCTCACGAGCGCGGCTGCGCGCCCGGGTCCTGCCCGCCCCAGCCCAGGTTGGAGAACGTCGGGATGAAGCGGT
>JBIOII010000124.1:0-5798 GCA_044449785.1 Candidatus Limnocylindrales bacterium | reverse complement strand
CTTGATCGCCGCAGCCATGGCCGCAACAGAGCTTCTAGAGGTCGAACAACTCGACGCCAGGCCTGCCTGTCTCGCCACCGAGGTGGCCCCTTGCTCGGGCGCTGACGAGGAGATGTGCCCAGGCTGAGCCTGGCCGAGAACGCGGGCCACTGACACCATGAGTGCGTCAATCGTGGTCATCGTTGCCGGTACAGGCGGCCTTTGAATGCAGGGGGGCGTCTTGCCCTCCGGCCGTCCCTCGCCCAAGATGGGCGCGGTCGCAGCCTGAGGAAGACCCGACATGCGAGTGAGCGTTCGGCTTCTACCCTGGCTCCTGGCGTGAGTAGGGCTTGCCATCCCGCTCGTTGGAAGCGGTTTCGTGATCTGGTTTCCGATCGCGTTCTGGTCAGTCCCGCTCGCCCTGGCCTGGCTGGCGAGCCGGCGCGGGCTCGGCAATTCCACGAGGGCGCTGCGGATTGCAGCAGCGCTGGCGTTGCTGCCGGTCCTGTTCATCACCGCATGGGAAGGGGGTTGGTTCCTGATCCCGGCAGACCTCGTTTGGCTCGCGATCGAAGTCGCGGATCGTGGCCGCGTCCGGCATGGTTCGACCTCGCACGGCGCCGCGGGCTGACGAGGCTTCAAGTCGGCGGGTATTCCGGTAGTGGCGTGAGATCAGCGACGCAGTGGGCTTGGGGCGCACCGTCTCCATCGCCCTCTATGAAAAGGGGCCTCGCCGTCAATCTGGCTATGTGAGTCGAGACGGGTCCAGTTCAGGGCCCGGCGGACTGATGGCAGGATCGAGCAGCGCTCATCTCTCTATGGCCTTCTCGGGATAGGAAGGACAAGGTCTGGTAGGAGGCTGCTCCGGCGGCCCAATTCGATAGGGGTCGTCACGCGACCAGTGTCATAGCGGGGCCTGCCGGGACAAAGGGTTCGTTCTTGGTGAGGACATGCCAGATGGCTTCGGCGAGCTGGCGGGCGATGTCGATCCGTGCAACTTTGGCGCCACGCTGGCGGCCGAGTCGGTGCTTGTTGCGCTCGTAGCGATCCCGATAGCGGACATCTCGAGCGGCGTGAGTGGCGGCTTCCATGAGCCCCCAGCGCAGGTACTTGGGGCCGTTCTTGGCCAGCGGTCCGCGTCGGTCGTTGGGGCCTGACTGGCGCACGATCGGGCACAGCCCGGTGTATCCAGTCAGCTTCTTGGGGAAGGACCCGCGGCGCTCAGCCCTCGGCGAGCAGCTTCGCCTTCTGCGCCGCGAACTCGGCGTCCGTTAGCACGCCCCGGTCGCGAAGCTCGGCGAGCTTCGACAGCTGGTCGGCGACGTCCGGCTTCGAGACACTGGCTCCCTGCGAGATCACGCGGCCGTCGACGATCGTCACGCCGCCCAGTTCGCCGCTCCGGGCACGCGCCTTGAGAGATTCGACGTATTCCGCAGTATTGCCGCTGGAAGCCGCCGCCATCGCCTCGCTCCGCATCTCCGCCGCGCGCTCGGCCTTCGCGTGATCGATCCCGGGCGGCGTGATCGAGTCCTCCAGCACCGCGATTCGCGACCGATCGTTAGGGTCGTAGATGACCTTGCACTGCCAGCCCTTGAACGGGCGCAGGCCCGTGAAAGCTTGGCGGAACGACGCCTCGAACGGCTCACCGTTGTCCGGCTGCACCGTGACGGTCACCTTCACGTGATCGGTCTGCGAGGTGACCTGGTTGAAGCCGTCCATGCGCGCGGTTGCCAGATCGCTGCCAACGTCGGTGATCCTCGCCCACGCGACGCTCCCGCCCTCCTGCGACAGTTGCTGTTCGAGCTTCTTCTTGTTGCCGAGAATTCTGCCGAACATGCTCCCTCCGTCACGGTCTATCCGCGCCCGCGATGTGTTGGGGTCTTCCGTAACAACTGTCTCACCCAGCGACAGAGTTCACGTGAGCGTGGCGGGAGCGATCCGCGTGTCGATACGCAGACGACCGCCGCCGCAGAAGACCTGAGCGGCCGGGAGGGCCGGCCAGGCTCCTTACTATGGAACGATCGTGAGGATTCCTTAAAGGGCTTCCCCGACCACGACCCGAGGCGTTGTTCGCTCGAACGCGCTGCAGCCACCCCATCGTGGTATTCGTTCCACAAGCAGATGATTCCAAGTGTCGGCCAGTTCGTCCGTACGTTAGTTCGACGACGGCAGACCGATCCAGAGCTGTCCAGCGTGAGCCGGGATTCTGAGAGGAGGCGTCCAGGCATCGCAGCTGCACGTCCAGATTTGCTTGGCGCCGCCAAGCTGGTCGCGGAACGACTCATAGCATGCCGACAAGCAGTCGAGGAGCGCCGGGCCGCTCGGGACATCCGCGTCGACGCGGGCGAAAGCGAACACGGCGTCGCCCTCGACCTTAGAGAGCGTGAAGGGCGGGACTATCCGCTCGATGATGCCGTCGAGGAGGGAGGACATCAGACTGTAAGCATCCGGCACCCGTCCGCCCGCGAAAGCGTCGTCGCGGTGAGCTTGGGCCACAACCTGGAGAAAGCCCGTGTAGCCGGAGATGTCGGCGAGCAACAACGGCCCGGATGCGAATCCCGCTTGCATCGATCCGGTCATGATCTCCTCCACATTCCAGGGAATTCGGTCCGCCAGATATGCTGCCCTGCGGGTCGGACGGACATCCACCCATACGGGCGTGCTCCCGCTGTGTCTGCGCCAGTATTGCCCTCAGGCGTGGCGCGCGGCCCCGGGTGTGGCCTCAAGGGCAGGGGATGGGACTCCCGCCACCTACAGAAGCCATCGCCCTCACCGCGTACCGCATGAACCGGCTCCGATGCAGGCCGCTAGGACTGGCCGACGTCAATGGGGCTTGGAGCGGAAGACGGGTCTCGAACCCGCGACATTCAGCTTGGAAGGACTAAGCGTGTATGCGCTGTGGCACCGTGCTCAAGGACCCGAGCGTAGCTTGTCCAGTTGTCGTGTCGTGCCAGTAGCACCCACGCGGTTCGATCCTAGCCAAGCGCTCCGCAAGCCGACAGCAGCCGGGAGCTGACTTGAGGCGACCACGCCCGGTCTTGCGCCGCACAGGCAGGCGTCACGCCGTCGGGATCGGATGCGTCGATCGAATGAGGTCTCGTGGATCGTACCGGGCCTTTACGCGGCCGAGCCGTTCGCAGGTCGCGGGCGAGTGGAAATCCGACACACTGACGGATCGCTCGGCGAAGTTGGGGTAGTTCCGCTCCGCCTCCCACGGTGCCAGCGCGGCCCGCACGATGGCAGACTGACGCTCCACCGCGGCAGCCATGTCCGCGTTGGGTACCAGGCTGATCGTGGCGGTCGCGAACCGGGCGTCGAGCGAGGCAAGCGCCCCGTGTTCCGGCGCAGCGTCGAGCAGTGCACCTCCCAGGTGGCGCAGCTCGACCGACAACAACGGCGATCCCGACTCAAGACCCGCCGCCTCGACAAGGGCGTCGATGGCCGCCGACGGAAGGTCCGCGAGGAGCCACCCGTCAATGGAGGCCGGGACCGGGTCGACCGGGTCCATGTGCAGCGCGCTGAGCGCGGTCGGCGGCAGCATGGTGAAAGTGTCGATCTCCGGCCCGTGCTCGCGGAGCGGGCGAAGCAGCTCGATGCCCTCGCCCTCCGTCGCCAGGCACGCCGCCTCGACGAGCACGAACGAGCGGCCCCGCAGCCCTTCGGGGAGCTCCGGGAGCGGCGGCAGGTTGAGGAGGCGGCCGACCGACGTGACGGAGTCGGGGACGCCGGAGGTCCACGCCTGCCAGGCCTGCAGGATCTCGGCGGCGCGCTCCTGCGGCCAGAACAGCGCGCCCGCGTACATCTCGCGCACGGGATACAAGGCGAACTCCAGTGCAGTGACGATGCCGAAGCTGCCTCCGCCACCGCGGAGCGCCCAGAAGAGGTCGGGCTCGTGCTCGCGGTCGACACGGAGCAGCAGACCATCGGCGGTCACGACGTCGATGGCGAGGACGCTGTTGGAGGCCAGGCCGTAGCGCCGGGCGAGCCAGCCGAGACCCCCGCCGAGGGTGTAGCCGACCACCCCGACGTTCGGTGAGGAGCCCGCCAGGCCGGCGAGGCCGTGTGCGGCAGCGGCCGCCTGGACCTCACCCCACGTCACCCCGGCCCCGACGCGGGCGCGGCGCTGGCCCGGGTCGATCGCGACGTCGCGCATCCGGGACGTGCTCATGAGCACGGCATCCTCGATCGCACCCAGTGCCCCCGCTCCATGCCCCGTCCCCTGGGGTGCCACCCGCAGGCCATCGCCGCCGGCGAACGTCACGAGCTTGACGACGTCGTCGGCCGTCTCGGGGAAGGCGACGTGCCGGGGACGCTGGTCGGCGGCGAGATTCCACGCCCGGCGGGCCAGATCCCAGCCCAGGTCGGTCTCCGACACGACGTTAAGCCGCAGCCCGCGGATATGCTCGAGACGCCGTTCGCGCGGCGCGTCCTCCGCAGCGGCGGTGGCCTGCTCGAGCGAGTAGTCAGGGCGGAACATCCACGACTCCTTGCGACGCTGCTAGACGGTTGTGCACGGCTTGTGATGTACGCGCCACACGACCGGTAAGGCAAGCCGCCCGGTGAGCCCGAGCGGCTTGCGGGTTGCACAGCTTGCTGTGGGTGCTGGTCAGGATCGCCCGTAAGAGCAGGGCGACGACCGCCCTTTCAAGACGCCGATCACCCGCGTGACCTGAGCACCGACCACCGCACGTGAGGCCCGGGTCGGTAATCGAACCCGTTGAGGAATTCGGTTAGGAGGGTCCCGTTCCAGTAGACGACCGCGGGCACGACTTGGCAATGGAAGGTCAGGGACGGAGCTGGCACCTCGGATGCATCGCCGCGGGCGACGCTAGCGTTGTATCGAGACGGATCGGTCTCGCCAGTGGCTCAGCGCGACGGTCTAGGCGACCGTGTGGGACGCCGCGCTTCAAGGGACAGTCTCCCTGCGCCTCCATCTGTCCAGCGCAATCTGCGCCTTTCTCTGGTCGACCAGCTGCATTCCTCTTCACAGGCTTGCCTGGTGATCACGCGGGCCTGCGTGGTGAGACGCCACGAGCAGCACCCACGGCCTAGCCGGACGCCAGATCCGCAAAGGCTAGGCAGTGGGCGGCGGGCACTCATCTCAGACCTGCGCCACATGCCCGGCTCCACCCATGCGGTCGATAGGGCCATAAGTTGGGGCCTTACCCGCGCCGGCCTGCTGGCTCACGGCGGCTCCGGAAATGAGGGGTCGGCGTAGGTCTCCATAGGGAGCCTTCCCGATGGCGGGTTGGATCGCGCGACCTAGCGTCAGCTCATCGGATCGCGCCGGATCGGGAGAGCAGCGGGGAGTCCCGAGATGCACTCAACGAGGACCGAGGCGCTGGCCAATCGGAGGTTCTGAGATGTACCAGATTCCACCTGAAGACAGGCTAAGGCTCATTCTCCGGCAGCAAGAGGAGTTGCGGGCGCAGGCGGCCCGCGAACGAATGGCCATCGAGGCCACCCAGAAGCGAACGACCGAGAGTCTCGGTATGCCCAGCTCCCGCACCTCTGGCTGGCACCACTCATGGGCGACGGTCACGCACGTCATGCGCGCTCTCACTGGGCGGCATGCAGTTTCTCGGCATGGCGCGGTCCGCTAAGGACGACCACGACCCGCAGCATGGCGGGGCGACCACCCGGATGCACTGGTCCCGCGTCGCAGCGGACCAGTCGGAGTCGCGGCCGACGACGCCGGGGCCACGGTTTGGGGACAAGAAGGTCGGTCGGAGCGTGCGTGGTCGGTATCAACACGGGAGGTGACGGTGTATCGGTGCCAGTCGCATCAAAGACCATTCCCCGCACGAGCGGGTGATCGT
>JBIOII010000123.1:0-5799 GCA_044449785.1 Candidatus Limnocylindrales bacterium | reverse complement strand
GAATGCGAACCAGCCGGTCGGCGCGATCCGGATGGCGCTGGCCGTCGGCCAAATGCGTCCCGGTGGATGACCTCCACGGGCATCTGGGGCCCGGCCGGCCTTTCGTCGCGGGTGCGACCTCGGTCGCCCTCGCTCAGGAAGCCTTCGGCCCTGGGCGCGAGAGTGAGCCCGGAGCCGCGACGAGACGTATACCTAACGACGCCGTCGATCGGTGCTGGCTCAGTCGACCCGACTGGCCGGTCTTTGAAGGGGTGGCGATCGATGCAGACTCACCCAGACCGAAGGATCGGCCTACTTGCACTCGGCATCTGGGGCCCGGCACACTGGATGGCGTCAACGCCGACGGGCAGTGGCTGGCGGACCGCCAGGCACCTGATCGTCATGGCGCTAGTAGCCGTTGCTGCTGCGGCCTGCGCCACCTCCGCGGGATCCAACGGCCCAAGCGCAGCCTTGACCGAGGCCCAACCCTCGCCGAGCGTAACCGCGCCGGCGACGGCAGCGACCGAATCACCAGCTGCAACGGCTTCGCCCAGGCTGATCCATGTCCACCTCACCGGCCAGGGCCCCAACAGAGACTCCGGGATCGCCTTCGAGTACCCCTCCGATTGGCACGTTGTGCTGCCGGCCTTCTTCCTCGCGAGCTACACCAACGGCGATGGCAGAGCGCTCTTTCCCACGTGCTGCCATCTCAATCCGAACCAGCTTGCGGTCAGCATCACGACCGGCACCGCCGTTCCGGTTGACATGGGTGCACTCAGCTCGCCTGGATTTGACATCACGAGCGTCGGCGACTGGCTGGTGGCAAAGCAGACCATCCCAACGCAGCCGTCCGATTTCGTCGATGTGCATACCTACTGGTTGATCGGGCGCCCCGGCACCGGCCAGACGGTCTACGGCATCAGCGCCATCTTCCGAGGTCCCGATCTGGCACCCATGGAGGCCGAGGTCGACGCATTCGTCGACAGCATCAGGTTGGACCCAGAGCCTGCCGCAAGCCCGAGTTGATGGCCGTTGGCCGACCTCGGCGTCAAAGGCGACCGCCGCCGCCGCCCGAGTGTTGGTCCTCGACGAGATCGAAGTAGAGGGTTACTACTGGGGTCGAGTCGGAGACCGACTCCCCTTCCCCCGACCAATAGCGCAGGTGGCCCGCCCGAAAGTCGGCGGCGTTGAGGTCTCCTTCCCCTTCGGCGAGCGCGAAACCGTCGGGAACCTGGTCGAAGCGGAGCGTCTCGACGCGAGTAACCTCAATTGTCGCCACGTGCCGGGCGTCGTTGTCGAGCACAGCCAGCCGCTCACCGACGTGTTCGACTGCTTCGCCCTCGTCCTCGTACTCGGAGAGCAGGCTGGCCGTCGCCCGCTTCTTGCGAGCGATAACGAGCGCAGTCAGCTCCGAGCGTAGCCGGCCCGGAGAGCCGAACTCGATCGATCGAAGGCCGCTGACGATCGGGTATGGCATGGATCACCCAATCAAGCGGGAGATTGGTAGGGGAGGGAGGACTCGAACCTCCAACCGAGGCTGTATAAGAGCCGTGCTCTGACCAATTGAGCTACTCCCCCGCCGAGGCACGATCGTACACCAACACGCGGCGAGCGCCAGCGGGCGGTGTCAGTCCACGCCGCCGCGGAGGACCTCGATTTGGGGTCGATGCGGGATCGTCTCGGGCGTGTTGGAAGCCACCAGCGCCACGCCGTCGCGGAATCGGCGCAACTCGGCGTCCGTGTTGTAGAAGCCCACGCTGATCCGAATCGCGTCCAGAGGCGGGATCGTGCGGGCGATGCACAGCGTCCGCTGTGACAACTCTTTGAGCGCCGCCGTGGACTTCCACCCCGCGATACGGAACGTCACGAGCCCGGCCATGTTCCCGCGCGGCGTCAGAACGTCCACGCCCGGGACCTCCGCCAGCATCGATACCGCCTCGCCGGCGAGCCGCTCGATCCGCTCGTGGATCCACGGCCAGCCGACGAACATAGAGAGCCAGGCTGCGCTGCGGGCGAGCCCGAGGACTGACGGCTGGTGGTAGTTCGAGGCCTCGAATCGCCGGGCGTCGGCCCAGGGCTTGCCCTCCCCCGCCAGATCCATCGATTCGAAGCTGAAGTAGCCGGCGAACGCCATTCGCGGTCGATCCAGCACCGACGGGGCGCAGTAGACCGCGCCGATGCCTTCGGGGCCGAGCAGCCACTTCTGCCCGGGAACCGCGTAGAAGTCGGCGCCCAGCTCGTCGACCGAGACCGGGATCGCTCCGACCGCCTGGGCGCCATCGACCGCCACAAGTGCCCCACGCAAGTGAGCCATCTCGGCGATCTCGCGGATCGGGAGCCGCGCGCCGGTAGCCCATGTAACCTGCGAGAGCGACACCAGCCGCGTGCCCGGAACGATCGCGCGGTCCAGGGTTGCGAGAACCGCCGCGGGATCGGCGCCGTTGCCGATGTCCGCGATCGTGAGCTCCACTCCGAGCCGATGGCGGACTGCCCACAGCGGCCCGAGGCCGCCGGCGTGCTCGAGGTTTGTGGTCACGGCCCGGTCGCCTGGCCGCCAGTCGACCGCCCACGTCGCCATGTTCATTCCGTCCGTGGTTGCGTGAGTCAGGGCAATCTGGGCCGGATCCGCTCCGATGACCGCCGCGATCGCCGCTCGAGCCTCGGCCATTCGCTCGAGTGCGTCGCGCCAGTGGTTGGGATCGGCCCGTCCGGTGCGCAGCTCCCAGGCTTCGGCTTCAGCCATGGCGCGGGCGGTTTCCCGCGGCAATGGTCCCGCCGACCCCGTGTTGAGGTAGATGCCGGCAGCTGTGGATGGCAGCGCCTCGCGGATGGCGGGGATCTTTTCGTCGTCGGGGAGGAACGGCGTTACCACGGTCCGTATGATAGACGGCAGTTGTTCGGGGGCCGTTGAGTCATGGGGTTCGCGCAAGCTCATAACGCCTGGCGGCGCGGTCGGAACGGCAGCAGGGGGTGGTCATGACCGGGTACAACGTCGGCGGCTACGCAAGGCCGGAGTTGCTGGCAACGCCTGCGTGGCTGGCCGAGAACATCGGCCGGCCCGGCTTCGGCGTCCTCGACCTGCGCTGGCGCCCTGACGGCTCCGGCCGGCGTCTGTACGCCACTGGGCATGTGCCCGGAGCCATGTACATCGACTGGCGGACCGACCTGGTCGATCAGGACGACGACAGCGACATCTTGTTGATGGCCGGCCCTCAGCGAGTGACCGCGACGCTGGTACGGGCCGGGCTGGGCAACGGCATGGTTGGAGTGCTCTACGACGACACCGACGCTTCTTATGCGGCCCGGGCGTGGTGGACGCTGCGCACGTACG
The DNA here is from genome assembly GCA_044449785.1 of Candidatus Limnocylindrales bacterium. Classification (GTDB taxonomy): domain Bacteria; phylum Chloroflexota; class Limnocylindria; order Limnocylindrales; family CSP1-4; genus Fen-1039. The sequence goes on along the minus strand of JBIOII010000123.1, from coordinate 2,489 downwards.
GCTTCGAGTCGGCCCGCATCATGGTGGGTGGCATCGAAGGCTGGATGGCGCTCGGCCAACCGATTTCGACCGCCGCCGAGCTGCGGCCGCCGGCCACTTTCACACCGCGGCTCGAGGCTCGGCTGCGGCTCGCGGCCAGCGACGTCAAGGATCTACTCGAGTCGCCGGCGGTCCAGCTGCTCGACGCCCGCGCCCCGTCCGAGTTCGCCGGTCATGCCGGCACGGGGCGCCGCCTGGGGCACATACCAGGCGCGCTCAACCTCCCCGCGTCGGCGACCATCGAGCCGCGAACGGGCCGGTTCAGGAGCGCCGAGGAGCTGATGGGGCTGTTGCGTCGCTCCGGCGCGAGCCCGCGGCGCCGGTTGATCTGCTACGACTCCGCCGGCATCGGCGCGTGCAAGCTCGCCTTCGCCCTCACTCTGATCGGGTGCGACGACATCGCGGTCTACGACGGTGGCTGGGCCGAATGGGGCGACCGGCTCGATCTAGCGGTGGAGCGTTAGCGCGGAGCGATCGACCGGTCGGGCGGAATTACCAGGGGTTGTGGGCGCCGTTCGAGCCCGGCTCGGACACCGGTTCTCGCCGCCATTCCACGGTCGCCGGGACCGCAACGTGAGCCCGGGCATGGTTGAACACGAGGAAATCGACGTCGTTCGGCGACTCGGCGACGCCGTAGGCCCAGTATCGGGCGTCGGTCACGGGCGCGAATCGGTCGGCGAAGGCGTCGAGCGCCTGGTGGAGCTCAGATTCGTAGGGCAGGTGGATGAACCCTTCGATCGTGAACGGCGGGGCGAGCAGGATCGTCTTGACTGCCTGTTTCGGCGTCCTCGTTTCCCCTCCGGAGTCGGTCGGACCGTTGGCGTGAACGAACAACACGTCGCCCAGCTGGATCTGTGCCACGCCGGAACTGGCGACGACGCGGCGCGATCCCACTTCCATGAACGTTGCGTCGAACAGCACCAGGTGCCTGGCGTCGGGCTCATTGAGCACGTCCGTCAGCCGGCGGAGCCTGGACCGCAAGGTGCCCTGGACGATCAGCTGCGGAGTGACGACCGTCAGCGGAACGGACTGCAGAGGATTGAACGAACCGAACATGGCGGCAGGATAGCGGTCGCGAGATCGATAGCGGATGACCCATCCGGCCCCCTCGGCATAGCCCGATTATCGCCTGGGGCAGGGCTCGCGGGCACGCCCAGGCTCCGCGATCAGGCGGTTTCGATCGGTCGCTGCTGCGAAGCTCGCGCTTCGGCCGTGACGAGATACTCGGCGCCGTACTGCAGGTCGCGGTGCAGCCGCTCGACGTTGGCGAGGGTGTCTATCTCGGTCGGGCTCTTGTCCGGCCTGAGCCCGACGATGCGCGGGAAGCGCAAGGCGAAACCCGATTGGTGGCGGTTCGAGCGTTGGATGACGTCGAATGCGACCTCGACCACGATGGCCGGCTCGACCTGCCTGTAGCGGCCGAACTGCCGGATCGTATGGGCCTCGAACCAGCGGGTCATCGTCGCGATCTCGCCGTCGGTCAGGCCCGTGTAGGCCTTGCCGATCGTCACCAGCCGATCGGCGGTCTCGTCGCGGACGGCAAACGTGTAATCGGAGAGAACACCATGGCGTTTGCCGTGGCCTACCTCCACCCCGACGACGACGCAATCGAGCGTGGCCAGGGCCCGCTTCATCTTGAGCCAGCCAAGGCCGCGACGGCCCGGCGTATAGCCGCTCTGCGGGTCCTTGACCATCAAGCCCTCGTTTCGCCTGGCACGGGCCTCGTCGAAGACCCGGTCGAGCGCCGATACAGAGTCGGCTGTGACCAGGTGCGAGAGGGCGAACCGGCCGCCGGTGGCAACTGTCGGCAGGCCCAGCGTCTCCAGTCGGCGGCGACGCTCCGTCAGCGGAACCCCGAGCATCGGGGCGACCGCCGCGGACCCGGCCCCGTTTTCGTGGACCGTCGCCTGCGAGAACTCGCCATCGACACCGACGGTCGCGCTGCGGCCGTTGTGCGCGGTGCCGGCTCCACCCGACCGCGGACCAATCGCGAGCAGATCGAAGGCCACGTATGCCACCGGCACCTCGGCCTGGACCTCGGCGGTGGGTTCCTTGCGGCCGAGACGGGCCTGCAGGGTCAGGAACGGCAAGACGTGGCCGCCGCCGTAGGCGAGGATCTCACCGTCCAGCACGCCGTCCCAGTCGAGCGGCCGGGCCGCCCCGACGATCTCGGGGAACTGCCCGCTGATGTCGTGAAGGTCGCGGCTGAAGAGCCTGACCTCGGAGCCGCAGCGGTGGAGCTGCACCCGGATGCCGTCGTATTTGTCCTCCACCCAGACGGTCGGTCCGAGCCGGGCCAGGATGTCGGCCGCATCCTCGGCCGGTGAGGCCAGCATGAACTTGATCGGGTGCATCAGCCGGAGGCGCGCCTCGTGGAGCCGATCCTCTTTGGCGAGGACCGCCGTCTGGCCGGTATCGCCGGTCAGCATCACGGCAACGCCGACCGCCGG
>JBIOII010000122.1:0-5945 GCA_044449785.1 Candidatus Limnocylindrales bacterium | reverse complement strand
CGAGGGCCGCTGGACGAGCATCGCCGCGATCGACGTTGGCGCTCCGACACCGATCCTGACCACCGCGCTGTACGAGCGGTTCCGCTCCCGAGGCGAGGCGGACTTCGGCGACAAGGTGCTCTCCGCGATGCGCTGGGGCTTTGGCGGCCACCTCGAGAAGAACGGATAGGGCCAGCCTCCGGGCGTCGAGCACCGGCGGCGGGCGGGATGCGCCGAGCGGGATGCGCCGAGCAGTGCCGGGTGGCCGCTCGCTCGGCAGTTTTTGCGGCCTATCCGGAACCTTCGACAATCGCCAGGATCTCCGGGCCATAACTCTCCAGCTTCGCCGGGCCCATGCCGCGGATCCGCCGCAGCGCGGGCAGGGTGCGCGGCCGCTCGGCGGCGATCTCCGCGAGCAGCGTGTCGTGAGCGACCACGTACGCGGGCACGCCGTCCGCGGAGGCCCGCTCGCGCCGCCACCGCCGAAGTGCCTCGATCAGTCGATCATCGGCGACGGCGGCAGCAGCGATGGGCGGGCCCGGCAGGACCGTAACCCGACCCACCGCCGGCCCACGGCGCGGCGCCGCGCGGCCTGCTCGTGGACCGGCGACCCGGCCCGGCGGCTCGAGTTCCGCCAGGAATCGCGACGGCCGGCGCGACGACGACGAAAGCGTCAGGAACCGCCTGGTGCGAGTGATTCCCACGTACAGAAGCCGGCGCTCTTCGGCGATCTCGTCGAGTTCCTTCGCCTGGCGGATCGGCAGCATCCCCTCGTCGAGAGAAGGCAGGTAGACGGCGTCCCATTCGAGGCCCTTGGCCCGGTGGTAGGTAAGCAGGTTCACGCCGACGACCGAAGCCGCCGCTTCAGCCGCGTGGCGGCGATCCAACTCGGCGACAACGGCGTCGATCGTCATCGAGGCATCCCCCGCGGCGAGATCCTCGACGATGTCCAGCAGCAACTCGAGGGAGGCGGCGCGCTCGCGGCCCTCCGAGCCGGCGTCGGCGGCGACGTCGTCCAGCCCCAAACGCTCGACGAAGAGTCGCTCCACGGCCGCGGCGAGCTCTCCGCCGGTCTCGCGCGGCCGAACCTTCGCCAGGAGCTGCCGGGCGTCGCGTACCTCCCGGCGGTCGAAGAACCGCTGGCCGCGGACGGTGAAGCCGATGCCTTCCCGGGTGAAGGCGTCTTCGATGGCCGGTAACTGAGCGTTGACTCGGACGAGGACGGCCGTCTCGGCCGGCGCCACTCCTGTGGCGGCAACCGCCCGAACCCAAGCGACGATGTCGCGCAGCTCGGCGTCCTCGGCCGCGAAACGCCGAACCGAGGGTGGAGGTCCGGCCGGCTTAGTCGCGCGCAACTCACCCCTCGGTGAACCGCCGAGAAGGCGGTTGGCGAGCGCGAGAATCTCCGGGCTCGAGCGGTAGTTGTCGGCCAACGTGACGACCCGTGCGCCGGGATGGCGATCGGCAAAACCCAGCAGGAGTTCCGGCGTGGCGCCGGTGAAGGTGTAGATCGTCTGGTCGGGATCGCCCACGACTGCCAGATCGGTCGAGTCGCCCATCCACAGCTCGAGGAGCCGCTCAGCAAGCGGGTTAGTGTCCTGATACTCGTCGACGCTGAACCAGCGCTTGCGAGAGCGGACCAGAGCGGCGGCATCGGCGTCGCTCTCGAGTAGCAAGACGGTCTCGACGAGCATGTCCTCGAAGTCGAGCAGGCCGGCGCCCTGCTTCGACCGCTCGTAGTCTCGATAGACGCGCGCGAACAGTTCGGCCGGTATCGGCGCCCGATCGGCGCCTTCTTGGATCCAGCGCTCGGGCTTGATGCGGCGGACCTTCGCCCATTCGATCGCGTCGGCCAGGTCTTTGGCCGGTGTGAAGCGGTATCCGCCGGGCAACCGGCGAACGAGTGGGACGAGCAATCGCAGCTTGGTGTCGAGGATCGCCGGCAGCGCCGCGCCGTCATGCCGGCTCGGCCAGAAGTGGCGCAACTGGGCAAGCGCCGCCGCATGGAATGTCCGGGCCATGACTGCGCCGTGGCCCAGGCCCGCCATGCGCCCCACCATTTCGCCGGCGGCTTTGTCCGTGAACGTCACCAGCAGAATCTGATCCGACGGGACCGCGCCCATCTCGATGGCGTAGGCCGCCCGCCGGCTTATGACCCGCGTCTTGCCGGAGCCCGCGCCGGCGATGATCGCCAGCGGGCCCGACGATATCGTGACCGCCTCGCGTTGCGAGGAATTCAGGTCGTCGAGCAGTCGTTCGGTCGAGGGATTGGCGGGCAATGGAGCAAGCCTCGAGGAGGGCTGGCCTCCGGGGACGGTGAGGCTCGACGCGAGATTACCAGCCGGCCGTTCAGCTCGGGTCATCGGCGGCGGGCCTCCGCGGTGGATAGTCTGATCCCGCCACGAGCCGTTCCGCTAGCCATAACCGCCACCGACTCACTGTGTTCTCATCGGGGCCTCACGATCCTCTCACGGTTCGGCACGAAGATTCCAGCCCGAACCGGACGGCTGGCATCCCACCTTCCCTTCGGCCGCAAGAACTCGGCTCTCGACCGCGGCTGGCGGCATCATCGCCTATCCGCTAAGCCAGGGGAGTCGGCGCCTCCCGTGACGGCGTCGAGTGCGTCAGCCGGGCGGTTGGCCGGGGCGGTTGCCGAACCTGGCGATTCGCTCTCCCGGCATCGAACCGAACGAAGCTCCGCGTTCCGGCGGTCGATGGTTGGGTACGGGCCGGGCGCCCGGCGTGGGTCGAGGATGCGGCATCGGTCGGGCCGGGCCCGCTGCCGGCCGGCCGGCCCCGATTCCCGGCCGTGCAGCCGAAGGGCGCAGGGCAGTCGAGTGAGCCGGACGACCCGACGGGTCGTAGTGGCCGGCCGGTCGTCGAGCGGCCGCGATGCCAACCGGGCCCGTCCCGCGGAAGGCGTTCGGACGGCGGCCTTCGGTCGGTCGGTTAAAGCCGGCGGACCGCTGGCGGATGGGCTCGCGCCTGATCGATCGGTCGACCTCGAAGCCGGGCACAACTTCGCGGCGGATCCGCTCGCGCAGCAGTGTCTCGATCTCGAACAAAAGGTTGTCCTCGTCGATGCAGACGAGCGACACGGCGTCGCCCTCCATGCCGGCGCGACCGGTTCTGCCGATGCGGTGCACGTAGTCCTGGGCGACGGTCGGCAGCTCGAAGTTCACGACGTGCGGCAGGCCGTCGATGTCGAGGCCACGCGCCGCGATCTCGGTGGCGACCAGGATTGCGACCCGCCCGGCCTTGAAGTCGTCGAGAGCTCGGACCCGCTGGCCCTGGCTCTTGTTGCCGTGGATCGCGCCGGCGCTGATGCCGTCGTGGCCGAGCTGCTCGGCCAGGCGGTTGGCGCCGTGCTTGGTTCGGGTGAAGACGAGCGCTCGATCGATCCGGCCGCTGCGCACCAGATGGCTCAGCAGCTCGCGTTTGCGCTCGCGATCGACCGGATAGACGACCTGGCGAACGAGCTCGATGACCGAGTTGCGGCGGGCGATCTGGACGTGTGCCGGTGCGTCGAGCAGACCGTCGGCGAGGGCGCGTATCTCATCCGAGAAGGTCGCCGAGAAGAGCAGGTTCTGGCGGCGTGCCGGCAGCAGGTCGAGGATGCGGCGGATGTCGCGGATGAAGCCCATGTCGAGCATCCGGTCGGCCTCGTCGAGGACGAGAATCTCGACCGATCGAAGGGCGATCGTCCCCTGGCCGGCATGGTCGAGCAGCCGGCCGGGCGTCGCGACGACGATCTCTGGACCGGCGCGCAGCGCCTGAACCTGCGGCTGGAAGCCCACGCCGCCGTAGATGGTCGTCGAGCCGACGGGTCGTTCGGAGCCGTAAGTCCGGACGCTCTCCTCGACCTGGAGAGCGAGCTCGCGCGTGGGCGTGAGGACGAGGCAGCGGATCGGCAGGCCCGACGCGCCGCGCGGGCGGCGCTGGCCGGGAGACTGCTGGCGCGGCGCAGGCCGGCTGGCGTTGAGAAGCTGGAGGATCGGCAGCACGAAGGCAGCGGTCTTGCCCGTGCCCGTCTGGGCGCCCGCAAGCAGGTCGCGGCCGGCGAGGACGATCGGGATGGATTGAGCCTGGACGGGCGTCGGCTCGGTGTAGCCCTGCGCCGCGACGGCTCGCAGAAGCTCCGGCGCGAGGGCGAGAGATGCGAAGGTCGCCGGCGGCGCGGCCGGCGAGGCGGCGGTTTCGGGCGGGCGGCCCGTCGAAAGGCGCCCGGAGGCAAGGCCGAGCTGAACGGAAGACATGGAAGGAGTGGCTCCTGACTTGGCCCACCCGCGTATTTCCCAGCGGGGCCGGTCAGGGCGAGAAGTGGATCGAGATCGGGCGGTGAGTTACCGGGGCGTTGACCGAAACGCCCATTCGTTCACGAAGGCGGTAAGCATACACGGCAACGCGCGAATTTGCGCCGGGACGCAATTGGCGGTGCGCCGGGCCGGGCGCGGCCACGAGCGATCAGGCCCCGAAGGCGAGCACCGCGGCCCCCGCCAGGACGACCGCGGCAGCTCCGACCCGCAGCGCGGCTTCTCGTGAAGTCCCGGCTTCGGCCAGCCGGAAAGCCCCCCAACCCGAAGCCAGGACGATGGCCGATTCGCGTAGCGGCGCCACCACGGCGAGTGGCGCGAGCGTGTACGCCAGCAGCACGAGCAGGTACGCGGCGAGCGTCAGCAGCCCGACCACGGCGCCGCGCAGCCGCTCCCCAGGCGGTGGGAACGCAGGTTCGTGCCTCGCAAGCCACGCCCAGGCGAGCAGGCCCCCGACGGAGACGGGCCACATGATTCCCGCATACAACCACGGTGACACCAGCCGGACGCCGACTCGGTCGACGGCCGAATAGGCGACGATCGCGAGCCCCGTCAGCAGTGCGAATACGACCGCCAGATCGGCCGTGCGGTTGGGGGCGCGCGCCGCCTTCAGACGCAGGACGCGCCACGGCCGCTGGATTGCGAGGATGCCGGCGAGCAGAAGGGCAACGCCCAGCCAGCCGAGGGGGCGGATCTGCTCGCCCAGCACTCCCCATCCGACCAGCACGGCCAGGAGCGGCGCCGTTCCCCTCGCAATCGGGTACACGACCGACAGGTTCCCGCGGCGATATGCCGCCGAAAGCAGGACGAAGTAAACGGTCTCGAGAAGCCCCGAAACGACTGCCAGCGCGGCAGCGTCGGCTCGGATTCCCGGCCGGTCGGACGCGAGCCATAGGACGATCGCCGCCGGAACGATGACGGCCGCGCCGACCGCCATCCCGAGAGTCGAGGCGCGGCGTGGATCGCCGGAAGTCTTGACCAGGACGTTCCAGCTGACGTGCAGCACGGCCGCGGCGCCGACCAGGCCGAATACGAGGGGATCCACGACCTGAGTTTACGGGCGGGCGGACGGCGGCCGAGCCGGGAACTGCGCGGCCGGCAGGCGGGATGGCCGTGGCCCGTGTGACCCGCCCGCGATAGGCTGGAGTTCAGAAACTGCTGCCGAGGATTTCGAACGTGGCCGTCGCCGATCCGCGCACCGAGGGTGCCGCCCTTGTCGCAACAATCACATCCCGACCGTATGCCGGACTCCCAGCCGAGCCGTTCGCCGGTTATCGGAAGCCGCTCGAGCGCGCCGCCGAGCTGGCGCTGAAGTATCTCGAAAGCCTCCCGGAACGCCGAGTCGGGGCCGATCCGGCGGTGGCGGAACACTTGCGGGTCCAACTCAGCCGGCCCCTCGCCGAAGATGGCGAGGATCCGGAGGCGGTGATCGCCGAGCTGGCGGCCGCCGCCGATCCCGGGCTCACAGCGATGAACGGCCCGCGCTACTTCGGCTTCGTGATCGGCGGAACCCTGCCGGCGGCGCTCGCCGCCGACTGGCTGGCCGGTGCGTGGGACCAGAACGCGGGCATGCACATTCCCACGCCTGCGGCCGCTGCCGGCGAGGTCGCCGCCGGCGAGTGGCTCGTGGATCTGCTCGGCTTCGCGCCCGGG
>JBIOII010000121.1:0-6002 GCA_044449785.1 Candidatus Limnocylindrales bacterium | reverse complement strand
GGACGTCGAGCGCGTTGGCGAACGCCCCAGCGAGGAAGACGCGATCGATCTTGTCGGGTGCCACGCCCAGACGGCGCATGACGATCGCCTGCCCGACGCCGTTGGCGGCCTTGGCCTGGGCAAGGTTACTCACGTCGGATCGGTCAAGGTCGATGCCGCGCTCCGGTACGAGCTCGATAGATGTTCGGCCGTCGGCGAAGCTCGTGTCGGGCCGCAGCAGACGGGCGCCGCGCGCCTCGGCCAGCAGGTCGACCAGCCCTGAGCCGCAGATCCCCTCCGGGGGTGCATCCCCGATCGTACGCCAGGAGAAGGTCCCGGCGCGCCAGCCGACCGACTCGATGGCGCCATCCGCGCCCGCCATGCCGTGGCGGACGCCGCCGCCCTCGAAGGCCGGACCTGCCGGGCTCGAGGCCGCGATGATGCGCTCCCCATCGCCGATGACGATCTCGGTGTTGGTCCCGATGTCGACCAGGAGCGACACTCCCGGCTGGGCAGCGAAATCGGTCGCCACAAGATCGGCGGCAATGTCGGCGCCGACATGGCAGGCCACAATCGGTGGACCATAGACGCGGCCCTGCGGATGGATCAGGACTCCGAACTCGTGAGCTAGGCGGAGCAGGCCGGTTGTGGTGGCCCGGCCTTCACGCCACGCTACCTCTGATAGAGAGCGGAACGGCCAGTGGCCGAGCGGACTGACGTCTAGGCCGAAGAAGAGATCACGCATGGTGGGGTTGCCGACCACCACGGCCTCAGCGACTTCATGGCGGTCCACGCCTAGGCGGCGGTAGACGGCCTCAAGTTCGCGGTTGAGAGCGCGCCGCAGGGCCCGGCGCAGTTCGCCTGGGTGCTCGGCGTCGTAAGCGATGCGGGTCATCACGTCGCTGCCGCCGAAGCGCTGGGGGTTCTCAAACGCGGCGGCGGCGAGGCTGCGCCCGGACTCTAGATCGACAAGCTCGAACACGACGGTCGTGGTCCCGACGTCGATCGCCAGCCCTAGGAGGCGGCCGACCGCTGGCCCGATCGGCTCGCCGCCGTAGAGAACGGTGGCGCCTTCGCGGGCCACGACCGGGTCGAGCTCGAACGAGGACTCTGCTTCGGGCTCCGAGGGCATGAGGATCCGGAGGCGACGGCGCAGGATCGCAAAGCGGATGTCGCGGTCGTCGCGTTCCACGAGCGCTTGGCAGGCGAGACGGAAGCCATGCGGTAGGAAGGCCTCGGCCTCAGTGGGAGGGCCCAGGGCCTCTTCTCCCTCGCTGACCTGGACCACACATTCGCGGCATCGCCCCGTCCGGCGGCACGACGCCGGAACCGCGAGCGCAAGCTCGTCAGCCGCGTCGAAGAGGGTCCGACCGACTCGCATCGGGCGGCGCTGGTTCTCGTGGATAAGCTCACCCACGCGAGCGTCCTTGCCCCCAGCAGGTCCGACGGTGACCCGGGCTCATCGCGCCGCGTGGCCCTCGGCCGACTGCGAGTCGGCTGGCGCTTCCTGGGCGCGCACGATATCTGTGTCGTAGCTCATCGCCAGGCGCTGCCCCGGTTGCAACACCAGGAAGTCCTCGTCCCAGTCGCCATCGAGCAGGCGGCGGATCAGGACGAGCTTGCCCGCGAGGCGCTCGAACTGCCAGCCTCGCCGCTGCGCCTCAAGACGCACTTTCTCCTCGACGCTCGAGGTGTCGCCAACTCCGGTGTCGAGGAAGGCGGCGCGGTCGTAGTGGGAGCGCCAGGCTCCGCTGACTTCCATCAGGTAAGCCGCGTTGTCCTCACCGAAGCGCTCGACATACTCCGCGTATGCGGCCTGTTCTGCCTCGTCGGTGGTCGCGCCAATGCCGACCAGGCCACCGGAGGTGCCACCATCGTCGGTATCGGAGCGCTCGAGGTAGTCGGGCGCATACCAGTACGTCCCGGGATGGGCAGCGAACTCGCGCTCGTAGCGGTCACGGCTCCCCAGCAGCAGCGTGATGCAGTCATGCGCCCTGGGCACCACCAGCGGCACGCCAGCGGCAGTAACGCCCGCACTCGCTCCGCCACAGAGACCGTATGCCAGTACGACGGCGTCGTATGGGGGATCGGCCTCGCTTGCCGCGTCGATCCCGGCCTGCAGCCGCTCACGCAGGAGCACCGGCGTGTCGTGCAGGCGGCGGCGCAGCAGGGTCACGTCTACAACATGCGGCGAGCGGGCGGCGCACATGTAGACCGGGCGCGCCAGCACCTCGCAGCTGATGGCCCGGAGCCTTAGCCTCGACAAGAGAGGCTCCAGCGAACAACTCGACCGGGTCGCGGCAAAGCGTGCATCTTTACACCTGACCCGCGAGCTCGCCCGCCCGGAAGGCGGTAATGAACTCGGTTCCATATGAATCCGCGCCGGTCAGCATTTCGGCGGCCAGGCAGTACGGCCGCGAGTTGCGGTCGCGGCCGAAGACCCGGGCCATGTCGGACCCAACAGGGTCGACAATGCCGCTATCTGCGCCCGCCTCGACCGCGAGATCGATGAAGACGTCGTTGAGAAGCCGCCGTCCGGGAAGCCCGAAGGACACGTTGGAGAGGCCACCCGTGATGTGGATTCGTGGGCCGAGTGCCGCGCGAATACGCGACACGGACTCGAGGAACTGTGCCCCGGCCTCGGGATCGACGCCAACCGGGAGCACGAGGGGGTCTACGTACATGGCGTCAAGGGCGACGCCCCGGCCCAGCGCCAGCTCCACGATCCCTTGCGCATTCTCGAGACGATCCTCGACTCCGCAAGGTAGGCCTGTCGCGCCCGCCGCGCTGGCGACCACCGCGCACCGCGCGGAAGCCGCCATTTCGAGCACGTCCAGGCGCTCCACGGACGCCGAGTTGAGAAGGAGCCGCCTCGAGTCGGCGCTCGCCTCTAGGCCGGCCAGGATAACCGAGGCCTCCGAAGAGTCGAGCGACGGTGTAACAGCCCCGAGGGCTTCGATTATCCTCACGAGCAGCCGCATGGCTGTCTGCTGTGTCGCGGGGTCCTGGGAGACCTCGTCGACGTTGAGATCGATCCAATCGGCACCTGCGGCCACCTGGCGCGCTGCGAGCGTCTCTATGTAGGCGCGGGCGTCCGAGGCGTCGGGCTCAGAACCCGCGAGCAGCGCGATAAGAGCCGCCTGGATGTGCTTCACCCTGCCCGCCGCGAAATCGCCGCTCTCGCGTAGGACGTCCGGAATTGCCAGGTGTCGCTCGCCCGTGGGCGTCTCGAAGCGAAGCACCTCCCGGCCATCAGGTCCCGTAACCACGTGGCGGCCCGACCTTAGGAGCGTGCGTGTGGCGTGGATGTTCTCCCCGATGATCGTGAAGGGAGCGCCCGACCGAGTCGTCCGCACTTGCCTGCTCCTCTCTACCAGCAACAGGAAACGCCACTCATTTGCCGTCCGCCGGGACGATCGGCAGCCGCGTGGCGTGGTCGCGGCCCAGGAAGGTATTGCTCCAGGCACTCGTCCGTCGCAGCGCGTTGTCGCAGATGACGACAGGTCGCTCCATCATCGTGCTGGCCTCGCGGTAGGGAGCAAGGCGGTCGTAAGCCCGGGCCCAGATACAGCGCTTGCCGGGGATCTCGCACTCGCCGGCGGTGCTGCCACCGCATGGCCCGTTACGCTGGTTCTTGACGCATTGGCTCTCGGGGCAGAGATACGCGATGTCTGGCAGCGAGCAGTCGCCACAGTCCCGACAGTCGTACATCGGGATCTTCACGGCCTGCTCGAAGACGTGGAAGGCGGAGCCCAGGCGGGCCCGCTCGAGGCCGCGGAAGAAATGCCGCGCCAGTGGGGCCCCGGGGCTCTTCGGGTCGAAGACCATGCGGTGGGCCAGCCGGTTGAAGCGGTAGCTGACGCCCGGGCCGCCCAAGATGCCGCCACCTTTGCGGGTGAGCGGTACCGGGGCTGGCGAGCTGAGGCCCGTGGCCCGATCCGGCTCGTATGCGTACCAGCTGCCCGGCACGGTATAGGTGGTCGAGGCGACGAGCGCGTGCCAGTCTTCGCGCCCGTACTCGTCTGCTTTCTCCAACACCCGAAAGAAGTCCTCTGAGCGCGTCGGGCCGCCGAGGTAGATGCCGGCATAACCCATGCCGCGGGCGATAGCAATCTGGCGGGCGGCAAGATCCTGGAAGAAGGCCTTGCCCTTGTCGGGCGAGGCGGCTTCACGCTCGACGGTGTCGATCAACCCTTGGGGGATGACCACCCCTGGCACCTCGCCCCCGGCCAGGATCCGGGCCGTGGTTCGGTTGAGGACGATGACGCTCGCCATAAGCGTGACCGGGACGTCGCGGTCGGCGACCCAGCGCGTCAGCTCGCCGAGCTTGCGCATGTCCCAGCCGGCCTGGGTGATCGCGTAGCGGGCACCGTTGCGGACCTTGTTCAGAAGCTTGAGAAACTGCGGGACCTGGTCGCGCTCGACGATCTTGTAGGGGTTCACCGCGGCGCCCAAGAAGAAGTCGGTGCATGCCGGAGCACCGGCGTTCCGGGCGGGGCCGAGCTCCTCGATGTCGCGGTCGGTGTCACGGGCTATCGGCCGGGCCACCACCATGCCGCCGATGCCCCGATTGAGGCGATCGTAGAGGTGGAGCAGCGCCACAGAGTCGATGTCGAAGACGGGCTTAGCCACGCCTAGGTAGCCCGAGCTCGGGTAGTCGCCCGACAGGACGAGCAGATCCTCAATCCCGGAGCCGTGGAGGCGCCAGCCCAAGCTCAGGAGCTCGCTGCGGTTGCGGTCGCGGCAGGTGACGTGAACGATCACCCGCCGGCCCCGCGAGACCAATTCACCGGCCAGCACCTCGGGGCTTAGGCGGGCGTGGCCGCCGGCATTGTCGGTGATCGATAGGGCGGTGATACGTGGATCACACTCCAGCTCGGCGGCTAGTCGGCGTGCGCGCTCTCCGGCGGGATCGTCGAACGCGCCGGCCCAAGGCACGACCTCGGCCACCACAACGGGGCCGGTCGAGCCAGCCAGTGCATCGCGCAGGCGGGGCCGGGGATCCGCCCCAGCGCCGGGCCCATTCGCCAGCTCGGTCACGAACGGTCCTCCTGGAATGGTCCGTGAGGCTCAGCCGGCCGCAGCGAGGCCGCCCCGGCCGCGCCGCCGCCCGCACCGGCGGCGACCGTGAGCGGGAAGACGGCGGCGAGAGCTGTAAATGCGCCAGCGAGGATCCAGAGCAGGAGGCTGGTGCGCACGTCCAGCATTACCTTGGAGATGCCCACTTCGACGGCCCTGCGGGCTTTGTCGGGGGGAGTCAACGCGTCGAGGAGCCCGGGAGCGAGGTGGTCGCTCGAGCCGGTAGCGACTGCGGGGTTAGCGACGAGGTCCCTAGCGGCCACTAGAACAGGCCCTCAATGCGTCCTGCGGCGTCTAGATCGATCTTCTCGCCGGCCGGCCGGGAGGGGAGGCCCGGCATAGTCCGCATATCGCCGGCGAGTGGGGTGATGAACCCGGCGCCCGCCCGCAACTGGACTTCCCGGATCGGCACCCGGAAGCCTCGCGGGCGGCCCTTGAGCGACGCATCGTGGGAGAGGCTGTATTGGGTCTTGGCCACGCAGATCGGCAGGTTCCCAAAGCCGAGGCCTTCGTACATCGCGAGGGCCTTGCTCGCCGCCGGTAGCTCGTCGACGCCGTCGGCGCCATAGATCCGCACCGCGATCGCCTCGATCTTCTCCCGAAGCGGGATGTCGTCGGGATAGAGGAGCGCGAAGTCCGGGGCGCCCTCGGCGGCCGCTTCCCAGACGGCCTGAGCCAGTTCTCGGGCTCCCTCGCCGCCGTGGGCCCAGTGCGTCGAGACGACGGCGTCACGGGCTCCCGCCTCGAGAGCCACTTCGCGGAGGGCCTCGACCTCTGCCACAGTGTCGGTCGGGAAGCTGTTGACGCAGACGACCACGGGCACGTTGAACCGGCGGACGACCTCGATCTGGGCGGCCAGGTTGGCCGCTCCGCGTCGGACCGCGTCGGGGTTCTCCTCAAAGAGGGCCGGGTCAAGCGGCTTGCCGGCCACGATCTTGCCCACG
>JBIOII010000120.1:0-6087 GCA_044449785.1 Candidatus Limnocylindrales bacterium | reverse complement strand
CCCAGGTGTGCATCGAGCGCTGGCAGGGCCTGACGGGCCGCAAGGCGGTGCGGTCATGAGCCTGGCCGACGACGCCCATGCTCTTCAGCCGCCAGCGGGCGCGAATGACCGGCCCGAGGCGATGGCGGATTGCGAGCAATCAGGCGATGGCCTGCTCGGTCTTGACGAGCCCGCCCAGCGCTACCGCGTGCGCGACAGCGCAGGGGTACTTCGAGCGACTCTGGTCCGGGAGCCGGGCAAGATGATCTGGTGGGAGGGACCCGACGGACGCCCTGGGCTTCGAGGCATCAGCGTCGTCGATCTGCCGCTATACGGCTCGGAGCGTCTGAGGCGAGTTCCGCTCGAGACCGCGGTGATCGTGACCGAGGGCCCCAAGGACTGCCAGGCAGTCTGGCGGGCACGCATGCCGGCCGTGGCCACGGTGACCGGAGCGGCGACCATCCCGTCGATGATTGTGCTCGAGGTCCTGCGCGACCGCGCCGTCATTCTCTGGCCCGACAATGATCAGCCTGGCTTCGCCCACATGGAGCGGCTGGCCGAGGCACTGACCGGCATCGCTCGGGAGATCCGCTGGCTTCAGGTCCCTGGGCTGCCGCCCAAGGCCGGAGCAGCCGATGTTCCGACTGCGGACATTGCCAGGATCGTCAGCAGCTACGCGCGCGTGATGCGCGCCTGCGTAGGTAGCGATCGAAGTTCTTTGAGAGAGAAAGGTCACTCTCCTCACTCCCTCCAGGGATCTCATCGTGCTAGTTACGCACACGTGCGCGAGGTCGAGGCCAGGCGCTACAGCCGCGCCGAGATGGCCCAGCTGCGCGTCGGTGTGGAGCTGCGCTTCGATGCTCCGAGCGATGCTGCCCTCCGTGATCTCAGGGACGCCTTCGAGGGCATGCAGGGCAATCTCGCCACGCCCAGCCAGATCGGCTACCTGATCCGCTGCTACCGCATCCACGGGCCGGGCACGGCCCAGCTCCTGCGACGGCTGTACTGGGAGCGCGGCAGCACGGAAGCCCTGCTCCTGGCTCTGGAAGTGGCATCGCCTGCATGGGCAGCCACAGAGCCCGACGAGGTCTCAGTCACGGCCAGCCCTTCCGCCTCCGAGCCGGACCCCCTGCCCGACTCGGCCGAGGCGCTCTCAGGCTGGCGGTGTGGCTTCGATCTGGGTTCCGGGCACGTCCCTGACCGCCGTCCCGACGGCTCGGTGTTCTGCGGCACCTGCCATCCGGGGACGGCGCGATGAACGCCGGCCGCTGTCTCGGCTGCGGTCAGCGGCTGCCGATCTGGTCCCGGTCGGACCGCCGAACCTGCGGCTCGGCGTGTCGGACGAGGCTGTGGCGGGCAGGACGATCGCGCGGTGACGCCTGTGTGACGGGTACGAGGCTCACACGCGGGCGATTGGCCGCTCTTGCGGGCAGGTGGGCCAAGGGCGGCATGGCTGCGGCTGTGGCCGCCGTGGCGCGCGGCCGGCCCGAGCCCAAAGAGGGCGGGCGCGAGGCGGATCGATGAAGCCCCCGACCCGCATCGCAGCCCGGTCGGACTACCGGTCCGGCGCCGCAACGCACGACAGCCCCACAGCTGGTCCGCTCGCCGATGCAGCCGACCTGCTCCACCAGCTCGCACTCTGGCTTGCCGACGTCTCGGCCGAGGCAGCCCTCCGAGAACCGGATGCCCAGCCCGAGGGTCAGGGCGAGGTCGTTGCGCTCGAACGGACCGCAGGCAGGCGCCAGCGATGAGCGCACTTGCCATCCCGGCCGTCCAGAGCGTCCATGTGACCATGCCGGTCAGCGTCATCTACGTCCGCCGCTCCTACAAGGAGTCAACCGCGGCCGACGTCTCCGACGAAATGCAGGAGCAAGCCTGCCGGGCGCTGGTGCCTGCCGGAGCACAGGTTCGGGTGATATCGGACTCGGGCGGCCACAACAGCGGCTTCAGCGCCGACCGCGATGGCTATCAGGCACTCCTGGCCGCCCTGGGCCGTGGCGAGGTCGCGGCCATCGCCGTCTACGACCTATCCCGTCTCGCCCGCAACACCAAGCTCATGCTCGATCTCAAGGAGGAGCTCGAGCGCCGTCAGGTGCCGCTCTTGGTGGCAAACCTGCCCGGCGCCAGCTTCGATGGCGCGGCCGGCCGCTACATGTTCGGCCAATTCTGCATGGCCAGCCAGTTCCAGCGCGATCTCGACTCCGAGCGGATGACCCGGATACAGCATCATCTCTTCGAGGATGGACGCCATCGGGGCCACGATCCCTTCGGCTATCGCGGCCGCCGTGGCGCCGACGGCAAGCTCGTCCATCCTCGCGAACTCCTGGTGGTGCCCGAGGAGGCGGAGGTCGTGCGGCGAGTGTGGCACGAACTCGAGAAGCTGTCCCTGATCGCGGTGGCAGACCTCATGAACCGCGAGGGAGTGACGGCGCGGGGAGCGGCCGCGACTCGCGACTCGGTCAAGGACATCGTCCGACGGGGCCGCGTCTATCTGGGCTTCGTAGTCGAGAAACGCGGTCGCGACGAACGTCCGGGTCGCCACGAGCCGATCCTCTCGGAAGAGCAATACCGGCGGACCATAGCCGCGATTGCCGCTCGGAGAAGGCTGGGCAACAAGCCAGCACCCTTCCGCAGCTACGCCCTGCGAGGACTGGTGTACTGCGCCTGTGGCACTCGGATGCGAGGTGAAGCCCACCTCCAGCGCGGGACCGAGATCCGCTACTACCGCTGCCCCAGGTTGGGCTGCACCGCCCGACGCTGCCCGGCCGATCTCGTGGAGGGGGAGGTCATGTCCACCATCGCGTCCGCAGTGCTACCAGATCCGCTCATTGAGAAGGCTCGGGCCGAGCTACGGCATCGCCTTGACACCCCCGGAACCGCCACAGCTGGTCGTCAACGAGCAAGGCTCGAGACCCGCCTCGAGCAGCTCCGAAAGCAGCACGGCTGGGGCGACATCAGCGACCGCGAGTACCAGACCGAGCGGGACGCCGTCCAGGCGGCCCTGGCCCAACTGCCCGACGGCGACCGTATCCGGACGTTCGATGCCCACCGAGCAAGGCTCCTGGCACTGCCTGCGGCCATCGCCGCCGCCTCACCCGCGCGGCAGGAAGAGCTGTGTCGGATCGTCGTTGAGCAGGTCGTCGTGAACGACCGGAACCTGGAGGAAATCGTGTGGACGCCGCCTGCTCGACCGTTCTTCGAAAGACAGCGGGTGTGCCCCCAAGGGGATTCGAACCCCTGATCTCAACCTTGAAAGGGTCGTGTCCTAGGCCTCTAGACGATGGGGGCGCGGCGCGAACGGGAGTGTAGCAGGGCGAGACGTGGCCTTCCGGGGCCAAGCCCGACCGATGGCTCGGGCCCGCGCCGAGCTCTGAGCCGGAGCGACGCACGCCACTTCCCTAGCTGTTGAGCACCAGGATCATGACCACCAGGCCGGCGAAAGAGCCCAAGCTGACCACGTACGAGACACCGCCGATCAGAGCCAGCAGCACGGCCCGGCCCGACTCGCCGGCGTTGGCTGCCCTCCACGTCGCGATCGATGAGATCACTGCGTCCACGCCGAAGATGAGGCCGGTCTCAACGCCGGCGCCCATCAATACCGGAACCGGCGTCGTGTGGCTGGTGACGGCCCGGAACAGGAAGAAGAGTGAACCGAGCGAACCGGCGGTGAGGATGACGAGGGCCGGTGACAGACGGCGCAGGCGTTCGGCGAAAGTCAGCGGCACCTCGTCTTCGACATCGTCCTCAACGGCTTCAGCGTCGGTATCGGCTTCGGCCTCGGTGTCGGCGTCGGGGCGGGTGATGGCGGCCCAGCGGGCTGCCGCATCCGGTGCCAGGGACCCGGCGGCTACCGCCGCAGGGACAGGGGCGGGCGGCGGCGCCACTGCCGGAGGAGCAGGTGCCGGCGCCGGCGGGACGGCCGGCGGCCAGACGGGCGCAGGCATGGCAGCGTCCGGCGGCGCCGGGGGAGTGGGCTTGAGCAGACCACCCGCGGCCGGTCGGTCGTGTTTGCTCTGCGCCTCTCGAGAGTCCTCGCTCATGGCCAGAGGTTATCAGGACCGACGGTGCGGGCGAGCCGGCGCCGCTGCCGGCGGCCCGGCACTCCGGACGCGACTCAGCCGACGCCGGTGGTGACCTCGTGCGGCGCCTCGCCATCGAGCGGGCGTACCGGTACCGGCCGATGGTAGATCGCGACCTGATATTCGAGCCGTGGACGCTTCATCTGGTCGGCCAGCCGGAGACCAAGCTCTCCGAACCCCGCCTCGAGGAGTTCGCGGGACTGCTCGATCGATTCGAACGTCCACCAGCAGTGGATGACCCTGACCCTGAAGCCGGCCCCGAGGAACGGTCCGCGACGCTGGCTCCACTCGACCTGTCGGGCGTGCCGGTCCGGCCACAGCGACCAGACATCGTCGCGGCCGTAGTCGTGGACGAGCAGCAGCCGACCGCCGGGCCGGAGCAGGCGCTCGGCAGCAGCGACGAACGCCGACCCGGGCGTGGCGAGATGCGACCAGATCGCGATTACCCCATCGGCTTCGCCGGCGGGCAGCTCGGCGATCCGGGCGCGGACTGCGAGCTCGTCGAGCGGATCCGGGAATACCACTTCGGTGACCAGGGCCCCGGCTGCGGCCAGCTGCCGCGCGCGCCGGCCCCCGCCGGAGTCGAGCAGTGTCACGCGGCTGCCGGCGATCTCGCCCAGATCCTGTAGCGCCGCGATCAGCTTCCCTTCGACATCTACGACGCGAAGAAACGCCTCATCCAGCTCCGTCGTGGGCAACGCGGCGGATAAGTCGGGCATGAGTCCTCCCTAGGGGTCCGAGGCAGCCTCGATGACCACTCCCTCTCGGGCCTGCAGCTCGACCTCGAGAGCCCCCCTCTCGAGCGACCTCGACGCGAAGGTAGTCACCCATCCGCGTCCCGGCCAGCTTACCTGCTCGGCATGGTGCCCTGCCAGGCCGGGATGCTCGAAACCCAGGTGAGCAGGTCGGTCGCCGGCATTTACCGCGATGACGATGGAACGTCCGCCCGAGCCTTCGCGATCGAACATGCCGTAGGCGACGGCCGAACCTTCGACGGCGAGCGACTCGAACCGGCCCCGACGGAGAACCGGATTGGCGTGGCGGAGCGCGATCAGGCCGGCCACGAAGTCCCGCATTCCTCGGTCCTGGCGGTCCACGTCCCACGGGTAGCCGCGGCGGCAATCCGGGTCCGCGCGACCCTGGAGTCCCACCTCGTCGCCGTAGTAAATGCACGGCGCACCGGGCAGCGTCATCTGGATCAGCACCGCCAGGCGCAAGGCGGTGGCGTCGCCGCCCGCAAGAGAGATGAAGCGTGGGGTGTCGTGGCTGTCGAGCAGGTTCAGCTGCAACGCCGCCACCTCGGGCGGGTACGTGGCCATGACCTCCGCCAGCTGCCGCCCGAACTCGGGGCCGTCGATGGCGCGAACGTGGCGGCCGTACTCGAACGTCGCCCCCACCAGCGCATCGTCGAGCCGGCCCGCACCGGTAAACGACAGAACCGCCTCGGCCAACGGGTAGTTCATCACGGCGTGGAACCGGTCGCCCGCCAGCCAGTCAGGAGCCGGTCGCCATATCTCGCCCACGAGATACGCCTCCGAGTTGATCGCCAGCACCCGATTCCTGAACTCCTCCCAGAAGCCGGGCTCGCCGATCTCCTCGGGCACGTCCAGGCGCCAGCCATCGACGCCGAAACGAGTCCAGCGCTCGACGACACCGAAGATGTACTCGCGCACGGCGGGATTCGAATGGTTGAGCTTCGGCAGCGCCGGCAAATCCCACCAGGCCTGGTAGCCGAGAACCTGTTGCGAAGGCGTGCCCGCCAGACCGGGGTCGCGCCCGAGACGCACCATTGCCTCGGTCTCTCTATCGCCGGGGTAGGCGATCATCCCACGCCGACCGGACAGAACGTCTCGGTCGAGGTAGAACCAATCTCGGTAGGGAGACGCGGCTCCGTTCTCGAGGACGTGGTGGAACGGCCAGAAGCCGCGGCCGGTGTGGTTGAAGACGCCGTCGAGGATGAGACGCATTCCCCTGGAGTGGGCGGCGTCGAGCAGCTCGCGGAGCGCGGCGTCCCCACCCAGGAGCGGAT
>JBIOII010000119.1:0-6131 GCA_044449785.1 Candidatus Limnocylindrales bacterium | reverse complement strand
CCGCCGGCCGCCGAAGTGAGCGCCGAGGGGCCGGCCGGCTAGCGGCCGGCGAAAGCCTCGAGGAGTATCCCGGCGACCTCGTCGGGCATGGCAGCGTGGACATCGTGGTCGGCGGTCAGCCAATCCACGCGCAGGCCCGGCAGGCCCCGGATCGCGACTTCGGCCGCGCGCTTCGCGGTGGTCCAGTTCGCGTCGCCTGTGTCCGCGACCACGACGACCGCCGGTACGTGAACGGCCGGCCACCGATCGGGGACCCGCTCCTCCCACAGCGCCCGGAGGAGCGCCTAGAAACGCGGTTGAGTAAGGCGCCACGAGACCGTACCGTCGGCCGCCCGGATTGTGACCACGTCAAGGTACGGCGCCCCGACCGGGCACGTGACGAGCGCAGGTCTCGGCGGGGCGGGGGCCGAGTGGCGCGCCGCGACCCGATCGCGCAGAATTGAGCGACGCTCACGAGCCGCCGCAGCCCTTCCGTCCAGGCGCGCCGCGGCCCGGAACCTGCCCCAGAGGAACGAATGGCACCCACCACCGGCACGCGGCCGAAGTCGATCAAAAGCCGTCTGCGCTCGCTCCGCGAGCCACCTGCCAGCCCCCATGAGACTCGCGGCGCAAGCGTCGTGCGGCCGGTGGTCTTCGGCGCCACGGACGGCCTCGTGTGCAACCTGTCGCTGATCATGGGCGTGGCCGGCGCCGCGGGCGAGGATCCCCACTCGATCATCATCGCCGGGGTGGCCGGCCTCCTCGCGGGTGGCTTCTCGATGGCCGTCGGCGAATACGTCTCGGTCAGATCCCAACGCGAGCTGCTCGATTATCAGATCGAGCTGCAGCGCCATCAGCTCCACCACACGCCCGAGCAGGAGCGGCAGATCCTGCGCGAGATATACGAGGCCAAGGGGCTCTCCAGCGCTGAGGCCGACCTGATCGTGAAACGGATCATGAACGACCCCGAGCGGGCGATCGACACCTTCGTCCGCGAGGAGATAGGCCTCTCTGCCGAGACGATGGGCTCGCCGACCGCAGCCGGTCTCGGGTCGCTGTGCGCATTCGCGCTGGGCGCCTTCGTGCCCTTGCTGCCGTTCCTCCTTCTCAACGGCGCGTCCGCCTTCGGCTTGAGCGTCGCCGGGTCCGGGCTGGCACTCTTTGCCATCGGTCTGGGCGTGAGC
Source organism: Candidatus Limnocylindrales bacterium (assembly GCA_044449785.1). Taxonomy (GTDB): domain Bacteria; phylum Chloroflexota; class Limnocylindria; order Limnocylindrales; family CSP1-4; genus Fen-1039. The sequence continues at coordinate 4,968 of JBIOII010000119.1, read as the reverse complement.
CGGCTGACACACCGCCACGCAATCTGGACCGGGATCCGGCAGGCAGGTCTGGGCGGGCTTGCCGCGGCCGTGACGTTCGGGATCGGGTCGCTGCTCGGTACCGCCGTCCACTAGACCTGGGGATTGCCGGCAGGCGGCGAGCCGCTCGGCCTCGCGCTGCCTGGCGAGTCGCGCGGCCTCGCGCCGCCCCGCGACGCGGGTCGGTCGGTTCCCCGTCTCGGCCCCCGGCGCCTTTCGCGCTATCCTGGCTCGCATGCCGGACCGACATTCGCCCGCCACGCCGCCCGTGATCGTCCTTGTCGTCGCAGACCCGGCCGGGTCCAAGGACCCCGAGCTGACGCGCCGCAAGAGCGAGCTCTATGCCGAGGGCATACGACGCCACGGCGGCACTCCCCTTCTTCTCACCGCAGCCACCCCCGCGGCGGAGCGCGACGGCGCCCTTGCGCGGATGGCCGGCTTGCTGCTTTCGGGCGGCCCGGATATCGATCCGGCCCTGTACCACGAGACGATGGAGGGAGCGACAGACCTCGATCCGGCCAGGGACAGCCTCGAGCGGGTGGCGTGGCACGAGGCCGAACGGCGTTCCGTGCCGGTGTTCGGCATCTGCCGCGGGCTGCAGGCGATCAACGTCTTCTCGGGCGGAACCCTCATTCAGGACGTGCCCGACCACGCCGGCACGCCGTACGGGCACGGCGCGGCCCACACCCACAACATGGAGATTGACCCGAACAGCCGACTCGGCCGTGCCCTGGCGGAGGGCTCCCCGGAGGGTCTGGCCGCGACCGACGAGGATGACGCCACGATCGAGCTGCCCGTGAACACGTTCCATCACCAGGGCGTCGACCACTCGCGGCTCGCCCCGAGCCTTCGCGCCGTCGGCTGGGCGGCCAGCGGGTCCGGACGGCTGGTCGAGGCGCTCGAGAGCCGGGACGGCCGCTGGATCGTCGGCGTGCAGTGCCATCCGGAACGCACCGACTCGACAACGGACGAGTTCGAGGGACTGTGGGCGGCCTTCGTGCTGGCCGCGCGAGAGACCGAGGCCGCGCCGCCGAGCTGAGGGGCGGCCCGACCGCCCGCCCTGGTCGCCCGCCTACCCGCACCTGGCGTCCCACCATCCCGCACTGCCTCCGGCGGCGCTATCGTGTCCCGCAACGGGGCCGTTCACGGGTCAGAGTTGGCGGTCAACCGCCGCGAGGCGGGCAGGCGGAGGAGGACTTCGGTGTTCGTACCGCTATCGGTTCTGGAGTTCCGCGATCGGGCGGAAACCTACTTTGCCGACAGGGTGGGCGTGGTCGACGGCGAACGCCGCTTCACCTACCGCCAGTTCGGCGAGCGCACCCACCGGCTCGCCAACGCGCTCGTCGACCTGGGCGTAAAGGCCGGCGAGCGGGTCAGCTTCATCACGTACAACACCCACCAGCTGCTCGAGGCCTACTACGGCGTGCTCGAGGCCGGCGCCGTTCTGAACCCGGTCAACATCCGGCTCACTCCCAAGGAGATCGCGTACATCCTCGGCCACGCCGGCTCGAAGGTCGTCTTCTTCCACAAGGACTTCAAGCCGCTCGTCGAGGCGCTGATCCCGGACCTGCCGACGAGGCCCAGGTTCGTGATCATGGAAGGCGCGCCCGACGGCATCGCTTCCGACGAATATGAAGCGCTTCTGGCCGGCAGTTCGGCCGACCCGCGCAAGCCCGAAATCGACGAGAACGCGATCGCCGAACTCTTCTACACCAGCGGCACGACGGGTTTCCCCAAGGGCGTGGCGATGACCCATCGCGAGCTGTACCTGCACTGCCTGTACGCCGAGATCGGGCTCCGGTTCAGCGAGGACGACGTCATCCTGCACGTGGTCCCACTCTTCCACGTCAACGGCTGGGGCACGCCGCATTTCCTGACCATGATCGGCGGCCAGCACGTCATGCTCCGCAAGTTCGAGCCGCTTGCCCTGATCCAGGCCATCGAGCGCTACCGCGTCACCAGGGTGCTGGCCGTGCCCGCGATTTTCAACGCCATTCTTCACCACGCGGAGCGGTCCAAGCACGACCTGTCGAGCCTGCAGCAGTTGATCATCGGCGGCGCGCCGTCGTCGCCCACACTGATCGCGGGCCTGGAAGCCGAGCTCAAGGTCCAGGCGATCGTCGGCTACGGGCTGTCGGAGACCTCGCCGATCCTCACCCTGGCCATGCCCCGCTCGTTCCTCACCGCGTCCGAGCCCGATGAGAAGAGGCAGTCCCGGCAGTCGTGGACGGGCTGGCCGATCCCCGGCATCGGGCTTCGGGTCGTTCATTCGGATGGCAGCGACGTGCGGACCGACGGCGAGCAGATCGGCGAGATCGTCGTCCGGTCGAACACCGTCATGGACAGCTACTACAAGGACCCGGAGGCAACGACCGCATCCGTCCGAGACGGCTGGCTCCACACCGGCGATATGGCCGTGATCGACGATCAGGGCTACGTTCTGATCAAGGACCGATCGAAGGACATCATCATCCGGGGCGGCGAGAACATCTCGTCGGTCGAGGTCGAGAACGCGATCCTGGCTCACCCGGCCGTCCTGGAATGTGCCGTGGTCGCGGCGCCGGACAAGGCGCTCGGCGAGGCGCCGGTCGCGCTCGTGGTGCTCAAGCCGGACGCGATCGTCACGGTCAAGGAGCTGCGGGAGCACTGCAAGGAGCGGCTCGCCCGCTTCAAGGTGCCGCGCGACATCCACTTCCGCGACGCTCTACCGAAGGGCGGCACGGGCAAGATCCTCAAAGGCGAGCTGCGCGAGCCGTTCTGGAAGGGCCACGAAGCGCGCGTCCAGTAGGCTCTGAGTTCGGCGACCAACGCCGGGCCCGCGGCCGGCCGGGCCACCAGCGGGAGGAAGAAGCCATGCTGTTCGATCTGCCCCTGGCCGAGTTGCGCGCCTACAGGCCCGACCGGGAGGAGCCGGCCGACTTCGACTCTTTCTGGGCCGAAACCCTGAGGGACGCCCGAACCCACGCTCTCGACCCCAGGTTCGAGCCCGTCGACGCCGGGCTGGCCACGATCGACGTGACTGACGTCACCTTCGCCGGGTTCGGCGGCCAGCCCATCAAGGGCTGGTTCCTCGCGCCGCACGACGTCGCCGCGTCGCCATTCGCCCGGGTCGGGCGGCTGCCCTGCGTCGTCGAGTACATCGGCTACGGCGGCGGTCGCGGCCGGCCGATCGACTGGCTGGCGTTCCCGAGCGCCGGCCACGCCATTCTCGTCATGGACCTCCGCGGCCAGGGCAGCTCGTGGCGGGCGGGCGATACCCCCGACCAGGACGCAGGCGCCGCCACCGGCCAGTTCCCCGGCTTCATGACGCGCGGGATCTCGAGCCCGGAAACCTATTACTACAGGCGGCTCATGACCGACGCCGTCCGTGCCGTCGAGGCCGCCCGTGCGAATTCGATCGTGGATCCGGCCCGGGTCGCGGTCACAGGCTCCAGCCAGGGCGGCGGCCTGAGCCTTGCCGTGGCTGGCCTGGTGCCCGATCTGCTCCTGGCCATGCCGGACGTGCCGTTCATGTGCCACTGGCGGCGGGCCACGGAGATCACCGACAACGATCCGTACCACGAGATCGTTCGTTACTGCAAAGTCCACCGCGACGCGCTCGGGACCGTCTTCCGGACCCTCACCTACTTCGACGGCGTCAACTTCGCGGCTCGGGCCAAGGCGCCGGCGCTCTTCTCGGTGGCACTTATGGACTTCACCTGCCCGCCGTCGACGGTGTTCGCGGCCTACAACCACTACGCCGGGGCGAAGGAGATCGAGGTCTATCCGTTCAACGACCACGAGGGCGGCGAGTCGATCCATACCGAGTTGAAGCTTCGCCGTCTGGCCGCCGCGGCCCGGGGCTGATGCCGATGCGGAGCCGCTCCGCCTGGCTGGTATTCGCCGCCCTTGCCGGGATCGTCGCGGGCGCGGTCCTGCTTCGCTTCGCCGATCTCTCTGCCAACCCGGGCGGCCTCTACCCCGACGAGGCGGCGGAGGGGCTCGACGCGCTACGGCTGCTACACCAGCCCGGCTTCCATCCGGACTTCCTGGTCTGGTTCCAGGACGACGGCGGGCGCGAGGCCCTCTTCGCATACGTGGTCGCCGCGGCGTTCCAGCTCTTCGGCGCCACGGTGCTGGTGTTGCGAGCGACCGCCGCCGCGTTCGGAGTGGCTGGAGTGGTCGGCATCTGGGCGCTTGGCCGCCGTTTCGGGACCGCGGCCGGGCTCGTTGCCGCGGCCTGGGCGGCGGGCTCGCTCTGGCTCATCGCGGTCAGCCGCGACGGCATGCGCAACGCTATCGTCCCGTTGTTTGGGGCAGTGGCGTTGACCGCGCTGCTCCACTGGGCCGCGCGGCCGGGCCGCGGAACCGCTCTGCTGGCAGGTGCGGTCACCTCGCTGGCTGCGCTCTACACCTACCAGCCTCTCAAGCTGCTCCCCTTCCTCGTCGTGGTCTGGCTCGTGTGGCTCCGCCACGCCGACCGTGTCCGCTACGACCAGCTCCGTGCCGGAGCGGTGCCGTTCGTCGCGGCGTTCCTGGTAGTGGCCGCGCCGATGATCGCGGTTGCCGTAACGGAGCCCGGGAACTACTTCGGCCGGGCGGCGGGTGTGACGGCCCTCAACCCGGACGTGCAGACCGTGGACAGTCCGCTGGTCCACGTCATCAGGACACTCGGAATGTTCGGCCTGACCGGCGACCCCAACGCCCGCCACGACGTGGCGGGGCTGCCGCTCGTGCCGCTGCCACTCGGCGTGGCCGCGGGCGTCGGAGTGGTGCGGCTGTGGCGGATGCGCCGCGACCCGAGCCACGCCCTGATCCTGCTGGCACTGCCCGTCTTCCTGGCCGCGCCGCTCATCGCCACTGAAGGTGGCTCGCCCCACGGCCTGCGGGCCCTGGGCCTGGCCGCTCCGCTGGCGGTGGCCATCGGACTCGGTGCCGTCGAGATCGCGGCGTGGGGCCGGGGACGCTGGG